>CAVGIU010000040.1:0-13149 GCA_963629425.1 Oscillospiraceae bacterium | reverse complement strand
GACTTTTTGACGAGCGCAGCGAGATTTTTCGTGAAGCGCAAGCTTCACAAAAAATTTGGCGTCTTTTTAGCTAAAAAAAGTCTGTGACTTTTTTTAGCTAAAAAGAGATCCGTATCTGAATGATACGGATCTCTTAATAATTTATTACGGGCGGAGCCATTATCGGCTCCGCCCGCTTTGAAGGGGGGTGTAGCATATGTTCGTTAGCTCGGAAATAGTTAGGAAGGGAGAATTACAAAACATGTGCCTGTTTTGATAACGAGTAGAGGACACTTATATGTGGCATGGCAAATAACGAACATAGTTATAAACGCGTTCAGAGCCGCTATATGCGTGAGAGACCTGAACTGCGAAAGTCTACGCGAATGATTATAGCATATTCCGAGTAAATGTCAATACAAAAAATCTAAAAATATATTTACACATTTTCGTCATATGTCACAAATACATCAAACTTTTTAAATAATCACTGCTTTTCATGCCTGCTGCATATGCGCTTGTAGATAAGCAGGCCTGCGAGGCTTATGACCAGCGTTACGGCAAAGACGGCCGCGGCGAACCAGTAGTTTGAGGTGCCGAGTGCGTCGCCTCCGACAGTCGAGGTGATGATAGCCGGAAGCCTGCCCAGTGAGCATATAAGCAGCCAAAGCGTGAATTTAATATCGGTAAGTCCCGCAAAGTAACACAGAAGATCCTTCGGCGTTCCGGGGATCATGAAGATTATGAAGAATATCATATCCCGCTTAGGTGTTGTTTTCAGAAATTTCAGCTTTTTGAGCTTTTCCTCGGGGAAGAAGACCTCGACGAGCGGTACGCCGAAATAACGAACCAAAAGAAAAACCATAATACTGCCCAGGGTCGACGCGACGATGCACAGAATCGTGCCCTCTACTGCACCGAAGGCGTATCCTGCGGCGATCTCGAATGGTTCACCAGGCAAAACAGCAATGATTACCTGGAGGATGACCATGCCTATATAGGCAAAACGGCTGCCGATGCCGCTGTCGTTTACCCATTGGCGGAATTTTTCCGGCTCGGACGCGAATTTCACGAGCGGCACGCCCGCAAACCATATGATGAGCGACGTCGCGATGACCGCAATGGCTATAGCGGCGATACCTACATGCTTCTGCTGTTCTTTTGTAAGCTGTTTTTTCTTCATTGGTTGTAAACGAATAAGCCGGGCCGCGGCTTCATATATTAAAAGCGGTGATGAATGTGAAAATAGAGTGGAAAAAGCTTATAGCGAGCCTCACCGTGCCGCTTGCCGTGGGAGGACTTTCAGCGCTTATAACAAAGGATAACATGGTCATGTTCGAGATTGTAAAGAAGCCGCCGCTCGCTCCGCCGGGCTGGCTGTTTCCCGCCGCGTGGACGATACTGTATATCCTCATGGGGCTTGCATCGTATTGGGTATGGACCTCAGACGCGCAGCGCGGGATAAAGAAGGCGGGCGCTGTTTACTATGCTCTTTCGCTCATTTTCAATTTCGCATGGCCGATAATTTTCTTTAACCTCGATAAATACCTTGCGGCGTTTATCTGGCTGTGCCTGCTGTGGGTATTCATACTTTTGGCGGCCGCGCAGTTTCGGAAGGCCGACAGCAAGGCCGGGCTTGCCATGCTGCCGTACCTTGTGTGGGTAGCTTTCGCGGGATATTTGAATATGGGTATTTATTTGCTCAACTGACGGGCTTTCTCAACGCGCTCCTTAAGTGCGTCGATGAATATCGCGGCATCGAGGCTGTATGCCATGCCGTCAAAGCCGCGGGCAAAGCCTGCCGCGATTCCCTCGACGGTGCCTGTGAAAAATATGCACTTCTTGCCTGCTTTACGGCAGGCATTTATTATGCGGTCAATAGCCGCCTGGAATACGGGGTTATTGAAATCGCCCGGTATTCCCATGGAAATGGACAGGTCGAAGGGCCCAACGAAGATACCGTCAACACCGTCGAGCGCAGCGATCTCCTCAATGGATTCGAGTGCGCCTACCGTCTCGCACTGGGGGATAATGAGCGTTTCGGCGTTAAAATGCGCCATCGTGTCGGGTACGCTGCCAAGGCCGTCGAAGCCCCAGCCGTCCTTGCGCGAGGGGCAGAAGCCACGCTGACCGATGGGATAGTAGCGGGCATAGGATAGTATATCCTTTACCTGCTCGACATTATGCACATTGGGGATAATGAGACCCTGTGCGCCGACGTCGAGAAGCTTGAGTATCGCCGGACGGCTTATCTCGCGCACTCGGCAAAGAGGAGTGATGCCCGCGTTTTCGGCTGCTCTTATGAGCCTCGCGCTCGTTTCTGCCTCAATTGGGGAGTGCTCGTTGTCAATGATGACGAAGTCTATTCCTGTGCGGCCGGTGCACTCCATGAGATATTCGCTTGCCGTATCGAAGAAAATGCCTATCGGCTGCTCGGCGTTATCGAGCTTTTGCTTAAGCTTGTTATTCATATAAAAAACCGTCCTTTTCAAGTTTAATAACGACATTATACGCAGATTTTACACGATTTCAAGTTGTAAATTGTTAATTATAATGTTATCATCAAAGTATAAGATAAACATACGAGAGGTCATACATATGAGTGAGTTTTCGAGAGAATATCTTGAGCTGCTGGCGGAAAAATATCCCGACGAAGCGGCCGTTTGCTCGGAGATAATAAATCTGCGTGCGATACTTGCACTGCCGATGGGCACTGAGCATTTCATAAGTGACCTGCACGGCGAGTATGCCGCTGTGCGGCACATACTCAACAACTGCTCCGGCGTTATATTGGAAAAGGTCACGCGCCTTTTCGAGGCCGAGATAGGCGAGGAGCGTTGCCGCAGTCTGTGCACATTAATTTACTATCCGCACGAAAAGCTCAATGCCTTGCGCGAGGTGGGCGAATATACGCATGACAGGCTTAAAAGCATCCTTACCATGCTGCGTACACTTGCCGAAACACTTTCAAGCAAATACACGCGCAGCTATGTGCGTAAGCAAATGCCGCAGAAATGGAGCTTTGTGCTCGATGAGCTTCTGCATATGCAGCGCGACGAGTATTCAAATCAGGTGCGCTATCACGACACTATTTTGGAGTCTATCATATCCACCGGTGCCGCCGACGACGTTATAACCGCGCTTTCGGATATTATAAAGCGTCTTGCCGTCGATAAGCTGCATATTGTAGGCGATATTTTCGATCGCGGACCTGAGCCCGCGCGACTGCTTGACGCTCTTATGGAGCACCCTAATATCGACATTCAGTGGGGCAACCACGATATACTTTGGCTTGGAGCGGCCTCCGGAAGCCCCGCGTGCATCTTCACTGTGCTGAGGATATCCCTTGACTACGGCAACGCAAATCTTCTCGAGCGCCGCTACGGCATAACGCTCCAGCCGTTGTATGATTTCACGCGCAAATACTACGGCGAGGCGACGAAAGAGAACATCAGCATTGCGCTCAACACCCTGGGCTTCAAGCTCGAGGGCAGAGTGATCCTGCGTCACCCCGGCTACGGCATGAATTCGCGCCTTATGCTCAAACGCTGCGATTTTGAAAATAACACCGTCATTCTCGACGACGGCGTTTATCCTCTCAATACCGACAAGTGGCCGACCGTTGACCGCAATGATCCCTACAGTCTCAATGACGATGAGATTGACCTTGTGAACGAATACATAAATCTCTTCCGCGACAGTCAGTCGCTGCACCGTCACATGGATTTTATCTACCGCGTCGGCAGCACCTACCTGTGCTGCAACGGTAACCTTCTGTACCACGGCTGCATCCCAATGACCGAGGACGGCGAGTTCGCGCGCGTGCGCCACGGAGGAGTGTGGTACTCCGGCAAGAGCCTTATGGATTACTCCGACATGGTCGTCAAAAACGCCTGGGCAAAGCACGACGAGTCGGCGCTGGATATGATGTGGTACCTTTGGTGCGGCAACGACAGCCCATTCTCCGGCCGCGTGTTCCACACCTTTGAACGCGGCGTCGTGGATGATCAGAGCACCTGGGCAGAGCCCAAAAACCCCTATTTCAGCTTTTGGGAGGATGAGAAGGTTGCCGGTATGATTCTCGAGGAGTTCGGACTCGATCCCGAGAACGGCCATATCATAAACGGACACACACCCGTCAAGGCCAAGAAGGGCGAAAGCCCCGTTAAGGCCGGCGGTAAGCTGTTTATCATCGACGGCGGCTTCTGCGAGGCGTATCAGAAAACGACCGGTATTGCGGGCTATACGCTGGTATTCAACTCCCATGGACTGAAGATCAAGGCGCACAAGCCATTTGAGGGCGTTGCCGCAGCAATCGACGACAATGCCGATATTGAATCAGAGGCCGTGCAGGTCGAGCAATTTGCGCGTCGCCGCTATATCTCCGACTGCGATTCCGGAGCCGGCCTGCGTCGCAGGATAGAAGCCCTCGAAAGCCTCCTTGCAGCCTATCGATCGGGCGAGATACAGGAAAAAGAGTGAGCCCCATCCGATAAAAAACGCACCCCTGAAGCCACACACGGCTTCGGGGGTGCTGTTTGTTATTTGATTAGATTCTCTTCCACTTTGCACCGTTGGGGATATCGGTGACCTCAATGCCCTGAGCCTTGAGGTCATCGCGGATGCGGTCGGCCTCGGCGAAATTCTTGGCCTTCTTCGCGTCGGCGCGAGCCTTCAGAAGTGCCTCGATCTCGGCATTGCTCTCCCCGGATTCAGAGATGACGGTGAACTCGCTCGAGCAGGAAACGGCCTGCTTTTTGAGCTCTTCACGCCTTGCATTGGCCTTTTCGATAAGATTGAGGCCCAGAACGCGGTCAAAGTCCGCGATGACGGCGAGCTTTGTGTCATCATTGGTGTTATATTTGAGCACGTCGTACAGCGCGGTGACTGCAAGCGAGGTGTTCAGATCGTTATCCAGTGCCGCGGTAAACTTAGCCTTGAGCGCCGCGACGGCAGCTGCATCGCTCTCGCCGCCGGCGGGCTTGAGCGCGGCGATGCGGTTTATGAGCTTGTTATATGTGCCCTGTGCGTTGTCGAGGTTTTCCCAGCTGAAAACGAGCGACTTGCGATAGTGGCTCTGCAGGCAGAACAGACGATAGGCGAGGGGATCGTAGCCCTTTTCCTCGAGGAGTGAAACGGTGAGAAATTCGCCCTTGCTCTTGCTCATCTTGCCGGAATTCGTGTTCAGATGCATGACATGCATCCAGTAATTACACCATTTGTGGCCGAGGTAAGACTCGGACTGCGCGATCTCGTTGGTGTGGTGAGGGAATGCGTTGTCGATGCCGCCGCAGTGGATGTCAAGATCCTCGCCGAGGTGCTTCATGGATATGCCGGAGCACTCGATGTGCCAGCCGGGATAGCCCACGCCCCAAGGGGAATCCCACTTGAGTGCCTGATCTTCAAACTTGGACTTTGTAAACCACAGAACGAAGTCGTTTTTATTGCGCTTGTTTTCATCGGCCTCGACGCCCTCACGAACGCCTACGTCGAGATCCTCGGCGTTGAAGTCATTGAATATGTAGTAGCGTTCGAGCTTGGACGTGTCAAAATACACATTGCCGCCGGCAAAGTAAGCATAACCGGTATCCATGAGCTTGGTGATTATCTTAATATATTCGTCGATGCAGTTGGTCGCGGGCTCGACTACGTCGGGGGTCTTGATATTGAGCTTTGCGCAGTCGGAGAAGAATGCGTCGGTGTAGAACTTTGCAATCTCCATGACGGATTTGTGCTCACGCTTTGCGCCCTTGAGCATCTTATCCTCGCCCTCGTCGGCGTCGCTGGTGAGGTGGCCGACGTCGGTGATGTTCATGACGCGCTTGACGTTATATCCGGCATAGCGCAGGTACTTTTCCAGCACGTCCTCCATGATGTAAGAGCGCAGGTTGCCTATGTGCGCAAAGTGATACACTGTGGGGCCGCAGGTGTACATCTTAACTATGTCGGGATGATTTGGGACAAAGTCCTCTTTTTTTCTTGTTGCGGAATTATAAAGCTTCATATATGTTCTCCTTCACGTTCAGGCGCAGTGCTTGAACACGCCGATGTTTTTAACAAAGTATTCGATGCCCGAGTACAGGGTCGTCGCAAGGATCAGCACCCAGCAGATGACCGCGATCACGTCGGGGGCGGGGAACCAGGGCTGAGTCGCTATGATGAGTATGCCGAGAGCCACCATCGTAACGCCTGTCTTAATTTTGCCCGACCACGCGGCGGCAATGACGATGCCCTGCTCGACGGCCAGAAGACGAAGACCGGAAACACCGAATTCGCGCAGCAGAACGACCGCCACGACCCAGCCGGGCATGAGTCCGACCTCGATAAAATAGCACATTGCCGACAGAACGAGCATTTTATCGGCCAGCGGATCCATGAACTTGCCGAAATCGGTGACGAGATTATACTTTCGTGCTATCCTGCCATCTACAAAGTCGCTGAGACACGCGATTATGTAAACCGCGAGCGCCCAATACGGAAGATCGCAGTACAAAAGAACCATGAAAACGGGAACCAAAATTATTCTGCCGATGGTTATCTTGTTGGGTGTGTTCATTTTTATTCCTCCTCGCCGATAAGGTTGCCGTCGTCGGAAACGGCGGTTATGCGCACGTTAACTATCTGCCCCTCTCCGCCGCAACCTTCGAAAAACACAAGGCCGTCGATATCGGGTGAATCATAGCAGCTGCGGCCGATCCAAGTGCCGTCCTCGTCATGATCGGTGCATATTACGGGAAGCACCTTTCCGACGAGCGAGGCTGCAAAATCGTCCATTATGCGCGCCTGAATGTCCATTATGAGATCAGCTCGGCGCTGAGCCTCCTCGAAAGGAACATGCTCCATCTTCGCTGCCGGCGTGCCCTCCTCGGGGGAGAAGGGGAAAACGCCCGCACGCTCGATTTTTGCTTCGAGCAGGAAGCTGCACAGCTCCTCAAACTCGGCCTCGCTCTCGCCGGGCAGACCGGAGATCAGGCTCGTGCGCAGAACAAGTCCGGGGATGCGGCGGCGCAGCGTTTTGAAAAGCTCGCGTATATCGTCGCCGGTGCCGTGCCTGTTCATGGTCTTGAGTATTTTATTATTAATATGCTGGATAGGTATATCCAGATATTTCACTATCTTGGGGTTGTGCGCTATTTCGTCTATGAGCTCGTCGTCAAACTGGTCGGGATAGGTATAGTGCAGCCTTATCCACTCGACGCCGTCGATCTCGCTTATTCTGCGGCAGAGCTCGGCAAGACAGCGCTTACCGTAGAGATCCGTTCCGTAGCGCGTTATGTCCTGCGCTATGACGATGATCTCCTTGACACCGTGAGAAGCAAGGTCACGAGCTTCATCAACGACGTTTTCGAACTCTCTTGAGCGGTATCTTCCGCGTATGTACGGTATCGCGCAGAAGGCGCAGAAGTTATCGCAGCCCTCGGCTATACGCAGATATGCCCATGACGGGCCGGTGCTCACAACGCGCGGTATCTCGTCTACCGGGGCGCTGTTGTCGGCAAAAATGCTGACGGGCTTTTCCTCGAAAACGGCGTCCACCGCAGTGACGATATCGCCGAAGCTTCCGACACCGAGTATCGCGTCGACCTCCGGCAGCTCATCGGTAACGGCGGCGCGATAGCGCTCCGTAAGGCAGCCGGTGACAATGATCTTGCCGAGCTTACCGTCAGCCTTGAGCTTTGCCATTTCCAAAATGGTATCTATCGCTTCGCTTTTTGCCGCATCAATAAAGCCGCAGGTATTTATTATAACAGCGTCCGCCCCCTCGGGCGAGGGGGCAAGAGCATAGCCTGCCTCGCTGAGCAGGTACAGCATCTGCTCGCTGTTGACAAGATTTTTTGCACAGCCCAAAGAGATCAGGGCAATTGTCCTATCCATTCAATAATCACCTTGAGTATCAAATTCATTCAGCGCGTGTTTTATCTGATCCCAGGAGTAGCCGCGCCGAAACAGCGCGTCCGAGACCTTTTTGACCTGCGCTCTGTCGCCGGGGTCACTCAGCCTTGTGCGGATAAATCGCTCAAGATACGCATCCTGCTCCGGCATTTGAAGCATAGCCTCGTCCCACATTTCGCGCGGAACTCCGTGCCGCCTGAGCTCCTGCTTTATGCGCGAGGCTCCGTAGCCCTTGGCAGCGTAGTGACGCACGACGCTGCCGGCGTACTCCGAGTCGTTGATGAGCCCCATGCGGCACAGCCAGTCGGCGCAATCCTCGGCGTTCTCGGGTGTTTCGCCCTTTTCTATGAGCCTTTTCCGGAGCTCCTCGCGCGACATGGGGCGCGCGTTTATTATTCTCAGCGCCCGAGCCTTTGCCATCGCAAGACCCGAGGCCGAGACGAGCTCATTGTATTCCTCCTCGTCAAATTCCATACCCGAGTGGATAAAACGCTCGGTTATGATGCCGAGGGTGGTCTTGAGCTCCGTGCCGTCGCCGAATATGAGCGTAAAACGCTCAGGCGAGGTCTGCTTTATCTCACGCAGCGTCAATTTCTTCAGCCTTCAAAATCGTCGGCGGAAACGTCGACTGCGCGGCCGGCCGCCTGGGCGGCCTTGCGCGCCTGCGGGCTCATGAGCTTATATGCGTTGTCGCGTATCTGCTGCTCGATATTTGCGCAGATCTCGGGATTGGACAGCAGGTATTCCTTCACCGCGTCTCTGCCCTGGATACGCTGCTCGCCGACGGTGAACCACGCGCCGGCCTTGTCGATTATCTCGAGCTTCACGCCGAGATCGACGATTTCGCCGACCTTGGAAATGCCTTCGCCGTACATGATGTCAAACTCCGCCTCTTTGAACGGGGGAGCGCACTTGTTCTTTATGACCTTTGCTCTCGTGCGGTTGCCGATCATCTCGCCGCCGACCTTGAGCGTCTCGATCCTGCGCACGTCGATACGCACGGAGGCGTAGTATTTAAGCGCAAGACCGCCGGGGGTCGTCTCGGGGTTGCCGTACATTACGCCGATCTTCTGACGCAGCTGGTTTATGAATATGACGGTGCAGCCGTTTTTCGAGATGCAGCCTGCCAGGCGGCGCATAGCCTGCGACATGAGTCGAGCCAGCGCGCCGACGACGGAGTCGCCCATCTCGCCTTCGAGCTCGATACGGGGGATAAGAGCCGCGACGGAGTCGACAACGACGACGTCAACGGCGCTCGAGCGCACGAGACTCTCGGTTATATCGAGCGCCTGCTCGCCGGTATCCGGCTGGGAAATGAGCAGACTGTCGATATCGACGCCGAGGGCGCGGGCGTATGCGGGCTCAAGGGCGTGCTCGACGTCGATATACGCCGCCTCGCCGCCGGCCTTCTGAGCCGCCGCGACAACGTGCAGCGCAAGCGTTGTTTTACCCGATGCCTCGGGGCCGTAGATCTCGATGATCCTTCCCTTGGGAACGCCGCCGATGCCGAGAGCAAGGTCGAGGGACAGTGAACCCGTTGACAGAGCCTCGACATTCACTGGAATATCGTCGCCGAGGCGCATGATAGCACCCTTGCCGTAGTTTTTCTCTATCTGCGCAATGCAGGTCTCAAGCGCTTTTTTCTTATCGCTTGCCTGAGAGTGGGTGGAGATGGGAGCTTTCTTTTTTTCAGCCATTTCTTTTACCTCTGTTTATATCAGAATTCGTTTTTCCATTTTCCTATGACAACGCGCTCAAAACCGAGTGTGTCGTTGCGGCTCTCAACCGAAACAAAGCCCGCTTGTAAGAGCATGAGCTTCACCTCATCAGCCTGTCCTTCGCCGACCTCAAACATCATAAGTCCGTTCGGGCGGAGCGTTACCGTCCAGTATTTAATGATAGCCCTGTAGAAGTCAAGGCCGTCCTCGCCGCCGTCGAGAGCTGTCATGGGCTCATAATCGCGCACGGAGCAGTCGAGCTCAATAAGCTCAAAAGAGGGGATGTACGGCGGATTTGAAACTATAACATCAAAGCTGCCGATGCTCATGGGAGGCCATGTGGTTGCGTCCGCGTTCATGGGGATTATCCTTGACGTGAGCTTGTTATCTTTAATATTCTTTCGGCAGACCTCGAGCGCCGAAGGACTTATATCTGCTGCCACTACGCGCGAGGCCGGCAGCTCATTTGCTATAGCGCAGGCTATGCAGCCGCTGCCGCAGCACAGATCGAGAACTCTTCCCTTCATTCCGAAGCCCTTTATGGCCTCTATCGCCGCGTCAACGAGGATCTCGGTATCCATGCGCGGGATGAGAACATCCGGAGTGACCGTCATAGGTAGCCCGTAAAACTCCCAAGAGCCCGAAATATACGCAAGCGGTTCGCCCTGAAGGCGGCGCTGTATCATATTGTGCGCGCGCTCCTCGATTTCGGACGAGGTGTACAGATACATGTCGCGCATGAGCTGCTCGGTCGTTTTGCCGGCTGCCGCGGCAAGAAGTATGCGGGCTTCAAGACTGTAGGCCTCAACGCCGTTTTCTCTCAGCGCATTTCGGACTGAGAAGTAGATATCATTATATGTTTTAGGCATTTTCCATATCCTTATTTACCAGGCGTCGCTGCCTTTTTCTGCAGGGATGACAAGCTCAAGCGCGCGGATGGCGCACTTTATCATCTCATCGTCGGGTTCATTGGTCGTTATGCGCTGGAACTGCTTACCCGGCCAGGAGAGTATCGCAGAGCACAGATTATCGTGCCTGCCGACCCAGCGGTTTAATTCGTAGCTCAGACCGACGATGAGCGGCAGCATGAGGAATTTCAGCCCCATGCGCAGCATCGTGTCGGAAACGTGGATAAACGAGCCCGCGATTATACTTATTATAATTACAACGAATATGAAGCTTGTTCCACACCTCGGATGGAGTCTCGGCTGAGGACGCACATTCTCGACAGTCAGCGGCAGACCCTTTTCGTAGCAGAAGATGGTCTTGTGCTCGGCACCGTGATAGGAAAACAGGCGTTTCATATCCTTCATTTTCGAGCATAGTATCAAATAAATGAAGAAAATGACGAGCTTGAGTATGCCCTCAAGCAGCGTTCTCCAATAGAAATCGGACTTGACCGCGGGGAACAGACCGACGATAAAGGTCGGCAGAAACAGGAACAGGAACAGCGAAAGCGCGATGCCCAAAACGACGGCGACGCCGATAATGAGCTTCTGCGCGGTATCGTTTGAAAAGTGCTTTTCTATCCAAAGGTCTATCTTATCCGGCTCCTCCTGCATATCCTCGGGGAGTTGATCGGCCGAATACGACAGTGCCTTTACGCCGTTTACCATCGACGATATAAACGCTGCAACGCCGCGGATGAGCGGCCAGCCGAGGATAGGCGACTTTTCTTTAAGCGGAGTTACCGTCTCAACCTTTTCGACCATTTCGCCCGAGCCGCGGCACACGATGGCGCGCTTTGTCGGCCCGAGCATCATTATGCCCTCAATGAGTGCCTGACCGCCGATGGAGGTCTTGAATTTCACCGAGGACTCAGAATTTCTATCTGACATTTATCTACCTCAATTTTCTGACAAGGGTAAGCTTATTTCGGCAATGCAGCCGCCGCCAACGGCGTTGGCTATCGTGAGCTTTCCGCCGTGGCGCGATACGATCTCGTCGCAGACGGCAAGACCGATGCCGCTGCCGCGGTTCTTGCTGCTGCCTTTATAAAATCTGTTTTTGACAAACGGCAGCTCACCGGCAGGGATGCCTTTGCCGTAGTCGCGTATGCGTATGATGACCTGCTCCTTCTCAAGCGATAACGTTATGTCAACCTTGCCGCCGTCACCGCCGTGCTTCGCAGCATTGTCCAAAAGATTCAGGAACACCTGTTTAAGGCGCTCAGGATCGCCGGATATGAGCGGAATATCATACTCGGGCGGCTCGTAATTTACCTCTATTCCGGCCTCGCTCATGAGCTTGCCGTAGGTAAAAAGCGAATCCTCAAGCTCGGCTGCGATATCAACAAGCTCCATGCGCAGATTGAATCTGCCGTCCTGAATGCGCGTAAACTCCAAAAGATCGGCCACCATACCGGTGAGCCTTTCGGCCTCCTTGGAGATTATCTTGACGCCGCGCAGCGACTCGTCCTTTATCGCGGGGTCGTACTGAAGCGTTTCACTCCAGCCGAGGATGGCCGTCAGCGGCGTGCGCAGCTCGTGCGATATCTGCGATATGAATTCTGCCGTCGCCTTATCCGAGCGTGCGATCTTTTCGGACATGATGTTTATATCGTCGGTGAGTCTGCCGATCTCGTTATCGCCGACAGACGGCACCTGCGCACCGTAGCTTCCGTCGGCAATATGCTTTGCCGACTCGCTCAGATCCTGTATGGGCTTGGATATGTAGTGATCGAACCAGATATTCACGAGGATGATATAAGCCGCAATGATGACTGCGATGACTATCGCAGGAATGATGAGTTTATTGGCCGCAAAGGCAATAAGGCATGCGATGAGAATGACCGCCGCTATGCTCGAGGCAAGCAGCTGCCACTTAAGTTCTTTGAAAAACATTGGACACTTCCCGGGAAATAATAAACGTTAATAGCCCCATTTGTAGCCGAAGCCCCAAACGGTTGTGAGAAATTCAGGCTCTGTGGGATCAGCCTCGATCTTCAGGCGCAGACGGCGGATATTAACGTCGACCGTTTTGAGCTCGCCGGAAAAATCGTCGCCCCAAACAGCCTTGAGAATATCCTCTCGTGACATTGCCTTGCCGGGGTTTTCCATGAACAGCTTCATCAGCAGGTATTCTATCTGCGTGAGCTTAAGACGCTTGCAGTCCTTTTCAAGGGTGCGGTTGCGCGTGTTGAGCAGGAAAGGACCGCTGGATATCTCATAGCTGGGCTTGTCGGCGGCATCATTGCCGAGACGGCGCACGAGCGCGTCGACGCGAGCTGTGAGCTCGGCGGGGGAGAAGGGCTTCGTAACATAATCGTCGGCGCCCGTCATAAGTCCCGTGACCTTGTCGATCTCCTGGCTTTTTGCGGTCAGCATGATTATGCCGATCTTAGAGCCGGAGGCTCGGATGCGTCGGCAGACCTCAAAGCCGTCTATATCGGGGAGCATGACATCCAAAAGTGCAAGGCTGATGTCGGGATTCTTTTCAAGCAGAGCCAAAGCGGTCATGCCATTTTCGGCCTCGATAGGCTCATATCCGTTGCGGCGGAGGTTGATGACCACAAAACTGCGGATATTCGGTTCATCTTCAAGGACGAGTATCTTTTTCA
>CAVGIU010000039.1:0-13209 GCA_963629425.1 Oscillospiraceae bacterium | reverse complement strand
TAGGGAATGGGCTTGCCCATTCCGCTTGCCGAACCTTGGTCGGCACTGAAATCTATATCGTAGGGGCGAGCATTGCTCGCCATTTTTTAACGGTTTTTGCCTGCACCCTTGCCTTCCCCTCCGAGGGGAAGGTGTCGTCGCAAGCCAACGGATGAGGTGATATTTAATCTGTGCGCTTTGCGCACACATATAGCTATCAGCTTCTTAGCCTGATCGGCAGGATCATATATTTGAACTTGTCGCTGCCGTCGCAGGGAACCATGATGCAGGGTGAGGTGTTGCTGTTGAGACAGAGGTCTATCTCATCCGCGGGGGCGGCCTTCAGCGCGTCCATGAGGTACTTGCCGTTAAAGCCGATTTCCAATCCCTCGCCGTTACCCTCTGCAAAGCACACGTCCTCGGCCTTACCGATGGGGGTATTGCACAGGCAGTCGATGAAATTTTCGTTGAATGTCATGCGCACGGGATTTTTCGTCTTCTCGTCGATGATGAGCGCGACGCGGTCAACGACCTTTAAAAGCTCGCTTCTTCCGACCTTAATGTGCATTTTGAAGGTGTCGGGCATCGCCTTGCGGTAGTTGAGGAAGTCGCCCTCCAAGCGGCGGCTTATGACAACTGTGCTGCCGACGGTGAACGAAACGTGGTTTGCACCGACGAATATGCCCACATCCTCCTCGGACTCGTTTACGCTGATGCGCTCTATATCCGAAAGAGCGGAGCCGGGGACGATGAATTCGTTGTGCTCCTCGGGACCTTCGATTGCCTCGCGGCGGATCGCCAGGCGGTATCCGTCAACGGAGACCATGGCAAGAACCCCGGCCTCTACCTCGAACAGAGAACCCGTGTACACCGGGCGGCTGTCATTATCGCTGATGGCGAACATCGTCTGATTTATCATGCTCTTGAGCACGCCCTGCTTTATCTTATAGCTCTTAAGTCCGTCGACGCTCGGAAGCTCGGGGTACTCGCCGCTGTCCATGCCCATGAAGGAAAACTCGGTTTTTCCGCATTTGACGGTCGTTCTGTTGTCCGGCTCGGAGGATATGGTCACCATGCCGTCCGGCATTCTGCGCACCATCTCGCCGAAGAGCTTTGCGTCCAAAACTATGCTGCCGGGCTCGCTTACATCAGCCTCGACTGTCGTATATATGCCTTTTTTAAGGTCATAGCCCGTAACTCTCAGCCGCTCTCCGGCCTCGAGAAGAACGCCTTCGAGCGTCGGGATCGGGCTTTTTGCCGCGGCTGCTCTCGCGCATACCGCGACGGCAGACTGAAGAATATGCTTTTCACATGAAAATTTCATAACGTTCCTCCCGTTAAAAACGAAAAAAATAAAATGATATATTAATAAATAAATCTAATAAAATTCAGTAGTATTAGCAGTAGTTGAAAATATTGTGGAAAAGTCGAAAAATCGACTGAAGCGCCTCAGATTTTTGTGTTGAAAAAAATGTTTATAAATTTGAGGGTTTCAACATAAAAAATTTCTCATTAGGGTTTTCAACATTTTATAACAAACAATCAACAATCCAATGTTGACTTTTTTAATAGCGCTTTGACGCTGTACTTATACGTATTTTGCGGTGTCCCGGTGTCGAGAAATTGGTGAAAACCGTAAGGTTTTGCTTCCCGCGGGAATGCTGCAAAATTTGTGCAGCACTTATGGGAAGCGGCAGTTTTACGGTTTTTCCGGCAGGTGCGATACCGGGACTGACGCAATAAACGTATCGACGCAGTGTAGATACGCCTCTGAAAACACCTCATCCGTCACCTACGGTGACACCTTCCCCTCAAGGGGAAGGCAAATGACTCAATACCGTAGTGCGGCGCAAAACCGGTTTTCTCCGCAGTTTCGATACCGGGTTCACGCAATATATGTATCCGTACAATGTCCGTGCGCCACTGAAAAAGCGCCTCTGAAATCATTGGGAATTAATATTTGAGGTGATGTCTCTGACAGCGGCGGAATACATGGGGTCTTCCTTTATCATTTCCTCAACCTTGCGGATGGAGGAGAGAACCGTGGAATGGTTTCTGTCGCCGTACTCCGCGCCGATCTCCTTGAGCGGGAGATTTGTCAGCGTGCGGATGAGGTACATGGATATCTGACGCGCCGTGGCCGTGTTTTTGCTGCGGTTCTGGCCGCGCAGATCCTCCTCAGTGAGCTGGAAGTAACGTGCACTCTCGCGGATAATCAGCTGCGGCGATGGGATAAAGGTGCCGATGCGCACGACGTCCTTGATGGCGCGCTTTACCGCGGCCGTATCTATCGTGCTGTCGAGTATCTCCCTGTAAGCGGTCAGGCGCTTTATGACGCCCTCTATCTGACGCACGTTCGAGGTTATGGTCTCGGCGATATACGCGACGGCGTCGTCCTCCAGAACGAGGCCGAGCTGCGCTGCCTTGGCGCGGGTTATGACCATGCGCGTCTCAATATCGGGCGGCTGGATATCCGCCATCAGGCCGCCTTGGAAGCGGCTCATGAGACGGTCGTCGAGTAAGCTCATTTCAATCGGCGGACGGTCGGAGGTTATGACTATCTGATGTCCTGCCTCATAAATGTTATTGAAGGTGTGGAAAAACTCCTCCTGAGTTGCCTGCTTGCCGGCGATGAACTGGATATCGTCGACGAGGAAGAGGTCGACGTTGCGGTATTTCATGCGAAATTCCTCGCCTGTGCCGTCTTTTATGGATTTAAGCAGCTGATTTGTGAACTCATCGCCCTTTATGTAGGCTATCTTCGCCGCGGGGTTAGTCTCGCGTATATACTGGCCGATGGCGAGCAGCAGATGCGTCTTGCCGAGGCCGGAGTTACCGTAGATAAACAGCGGATTGTACGCGCTGCCGGGCTTGTGCGCCACGGCGACGGCGGCGTTATGCGCAAATTTGTTGGAGTTTCCGACGATGAAGCGGTCGAAGGTGTATCCCGCCATCTCGGGCAGGGGATCGTCATCGGCCTTGCGCTCCTCGTAATCGCCGAGCTCCTCCTCGGTGAGGACCTTGATGGTGAACTCGGTCGAAAAAATGTCGCTCATCGCGCGTTTTATGGTCTCGGAAAAACGCTTTACGATGATATCGCGCTTGAAATCTGAGCTTGTCTTTAAAACGAGGGTCGTGCCGTTTATCTCGACCGGCTCGCAATCCTCAAACCAGGTGGAGATGGCCGTATCCGTCAAATGCTCGCCCAGTACGCCCAGCACTGCCTGCCATATATCGTTCAGTGAATTTACGCTCATATCATTGTCCTCGTTTTCCCGCAAATTACCCCATTTTTGAAACTAATATATTATATCAAATCCAAAACTCCATTGCAATATATATTTTAATATAGTAGGCATTTTCAGAGGCGCTTTTTCAGAGGCGCACGGACGCACCTACCGATACGCAAATTGCGGCAGCCCGGTATCGAAAGTGCTGACGAAACCGTAAGGCCGCCGCTTTCCGCAAGTGCGGTGTAGTCTTGTGCCGCGCCCCATCGGCGCCCCTGCGTAAGGGGAGCTGGCATTGAGCAGCAATGACTGAGGGGTCGCTCTACTCAGTTGTTATTCTGATTTGGTGCAAAACGATCCGCCGCACCAGTGTAGGGAACGGGCTTGCCCATTCCGTAATGGTTTTCTGCACAGTTACCGGTCGGGATACCGCAATATATGTATTGGTGCAATTTTAATGCGCCTCCGAAAAACCACCTCATCCGTCAGCTTCGCTGACACCTTCCCCTCAAGGGGAAGGCAAGGGTGCGTCAAACTAAGCCATAACAAACGGGCGACCGATGGTCGCCCCTACGAACAGGTTTAGTTGCAGGCAAAGGTTTCAGAAACGGAACGGGCAAGCCCGTTCCCTACACAGTGCGTCGCAACACCGTAGTGCGATGCAGAAACGGTTTCCTCCGCACTCTCGATACCGGGCTGACGCAACTTATGTATCGGTAAAAGCTTGAATTCGCCTCTGAAAAAGCATATAATACGGTAACTATGAAAATACTCAATCAGCAGATATTTGAAAACAAGGAAGCTGCCGCCCTCCCGGGTCTGATGGAGAGCGGAGGACTTCCCGCGCTCGTTTCCGGACTTTCCGGTATACACAGGGTGAATTTGGCCGCGGCTCTTTATGAAAAAATGGAGCTGCCGGTGTTTGTTGTCTGTCCCGACGACAGCGCGGCGGAGAGTTTTTCCCGCGACCTTGAGTCGATGACGGGAGCAACGGTCAACACCCTCTATTCGCGCGATTTTACCTTTTATTCATCGCTGGCCGCCTCGCGTGAGGCAGAGCAGAAGCGCCTTTACGTTTTAAATGCGCTCAGATGCGGCGAAAGCCCGCTGACGGTCGCAACGGTATCGGCGCTCATGCAGAGGGCAATACCGCCTCATACGCTCGGCAAGGCCGCATTCACGGTAACTGACGGCGAGCCGTGCCCGCCGGAGGAGCTCGAAAAAGCGCTCCTGCGATGCGGCTACACACGCTGCGAGCAGGTCGAGGGCGCGGGTCAGTTCTCGCGCAGAGGAGGCATTGTCGACTTCTTCTCGCCCTCGTACCCGGAGCCGGTGCGCATAGAATTTTGGGGCGATGATATAGACAGCATGGGCTTTTTCGATATAAAGACCCAGCGCAGGACGGAGTCTGTCGAAACCTGTCGAATACTCCCGGCGGCCGAGAGCCTTGCGACGCTCGCTCATGGCGGCACAGAGGCGCTCACGGACGCGCTGACTGCCGCTGCGGATAAGTGCTCGCGCCACAAAAGCTCGCAGCAGCTGCGCGAGCTTGAGCAGACCCTTCGCACGGATATCGAAAGGCTCGAACAGAACGTGAAGCTCGAATACGCCGACCGATATATGCCGTTTTTGTACGAAAAGGCCTCGGGCGCTGACTATATTCCCGAGGAGGCCGTCGTTTTCGTCGACCAGCCGCCGAGGTGCGCGGACAGGGCAAAGGGCTTTATAAAGCAGCTCGGCGAGGACGTGGGAGAGCTCGTCAAAAAGGGCATGCTCGCGACCGATGCACCGTCGTTCAGAATATCCTGGGATGAGCTGACGGATAAGCTTTCCGAGCACGCGGTGTACATGGCAGATGCCTTCACCGTCGGGCGCTACCCGGTCGAGCCGAAAACGCTCGTGAGCATCCCGGCAAAGCAGCTGCCGTCCTATGCGGGCTCTGTAAAGACCGCGGCCGAGGACGTTTCGGCGTATTTAAAGCAGGGCTTTCGCGTCGTCGTTCTGGCCGGCGATATGCGCAGAGCGGAGCTTCTGCAGAGCTTTTTGAAGGACACCGGCATCGTAGCTTATGTTCAGGAAAAGCTCGAAAAGCTGCCCGAGGAGGGCTACTGCACCATCTCCGTCGGCGGCATGTCAGCGGGCATGGAGTACCCCGGGATAAAGCTCGCCGTCATAAGCGACATGCAGCTTCTTCGCGTGCGCGAGCATAAGCATAAAACATCAAAAAAAGCGCCGTCTGACAGACAGCGCATAAATTCCTATGCCGACCTCAAGCCGGGCGACCTCGTCGTGCACGAGGTGCACGGCATCGGCCGCTTTGCCGGCATAAAAAAGATGAAGGTCGACGGCTTTGAAAAGGACTATATCATGATCCGCTACGCCGGAACGGATACGCTGTATGTTCCCGCGACGGCGCTGGACATGGTGACGAAATATCTCGGTGCTGCCGAGGATCAGAACGTAAGACTCTCGAAAATGGGCGGCGCGGAGTGGACAAAGGCACGGTCTCGCGCCAAGGCCGCGACGAAGAAGTTGGCAGGCGAGCTCATAAAGCTCTACGCCGAGCGCGCCCGCGTGCCCGGTCACGCCTTCGCGCCCGATTCGCCCTGGCAGCGCGAGTTTGAGGATAATTTCGGCTACACGGAGACCGACGATCAGCTGCGCAGCATCGCCGAGATAAAGGCCGATATGGAGTCAACGACTCCGATGGATCGTCTCCTGTGCGGCGACGTGGGCTACGGCAAGACCGAGGTCGCCCTTCGCGCGGCGATGAAGTGCATTCTCGATAACCGTCAGGCAGCGATACTCGTTCCGACGACGGTGCTCGCCCAGCAGCATTATCAGACTGCCGTGCAGCGCTTTTTCGGCTTTCCGATCACCGTTGAGGTATTAAGCCGCTTCCGCACCCCGGCGCAGGTGAATAAAACGCTCGAGGATCTGAAAACCGGCAAGTGCGACCTCGTCGTCGGCACTCACCGGCTTTTGCAGAAGGATGTCAAATTCAAAAATCTCGGGCTTCTTATCGTCGACGAGGAGCAGCGCTTCGGCGTCGGCCACAAGGAGCATATAAAGGAAATGAGCCGCGGCGTGGACGTTCTCACGCTGTCGGCAACGCCCATACCGAGAACGCTGAACATGGCGCTTTCCGGCATCCGCGACATGTCGTCGATCGACGAGCCGCCGCAGGACCGCCTGCCGGTTCAGACCTTCGTCATGGAGCACGACTGGGGCATACTCTGCGACGCGATACGCCGCGAGATCCAGCGCGGCGGGCAGGTTTATTATCTGCACAACCGCATCGACACCATCGAGCGCACCGCGATAAAAATCCGCGAGATGCTCGATAACGAGGTCACCGTCGGCGTTGCGCACGGGCAGATGGATAAGGATATGCTCGCCTCGGTCATGGAGGACGTGACCGAGGGCAAAACGCAGGTGCTCGTGTGCACGACGATCATCGAAACGGGCATAGATATCCCGAACGTCAACACCCTCATTATCGAGGACGCGGACAAAATGGGTCTTGCCCAGCTGCACCAGATCCGCGGCCGCGTCGGCCGCAGCACGCGCCGTGCATCGGCGTATCTGACGTTCCGGCAGAACAAGGTGCTCACAGAGGTCGCGGAAAAGCGCCTCGAGGCCATACGCGAGTTTGCCGAGTTCGGCTCGGGCTTCAAGATCGCCATGCGCGACCTTGAGATACGCGGAGCGGGCAGTCTGCTCGGTGCGGAGCAGTCGGGGCACATGACCGACGTGGGCTATGATATGTACATGAAGCTTCTCAGCGAGGCCGTACTCGAGGAACGCGGCGTCAAGGTCGAGCACCGCGCCGAGTGCTCGGCAGACCTCGCGGTCGCGGCGAATATCCCGGAGTCGTACATCCCCGCCGAGGGGCAGCGCATGGATATCTACCGCCGCATTGCGCTCCTGCGCACCGAGGATGAGGCCGATGACCTCATCGACGAGCTCATCGACCGCTTCGGCGACCTGCCCTCGGGCGTGAGCGCGCTCATTAACGTCGCGCTTTTGCGCGGCGAGGCCGGAAACGCCGGAATAAGCGACATTTCGCAGAAGTCCGGCAAGCTCATTTTCGCCCTGCGCGATTTCGATATGGAGCGCATCTCCGCGCTTTACGCGCGCCCTGAGTACAAGGGCGTACTCAAGGTCGAGGCAGGAACGACCCCGCGCGTCAGCCTGCGCCTTAAATCAAACGCCCGCATCGTCGATCAGGCGAGGAGGTTTATAAAAGATTTTTCAGAGGCGAATTTTTAGAGGCGAACGGACGCTGATACCGATACGGTGATTGCGCTTGCCCGGTGTCGAGGGTGCGGGCAAAACCGTAAAATTGCCGCACCTCAATAATGCGCCGCACCGTGTAGGGAACAGGCTTGCCTGTTCCGTCGTAATGCTCTTAGTCGGAAGAAAAATTAATAAAAAAGAGAGTGCAGATAGGTCTGCACTCTCTTTTGTTTTCACCTCATCCGTCAGCTCCGCTGACACCTTCCCCTCGAGGGGAAGGCAAGGCGCAGCACAAAATTTTGCACTAAATCAGCACAATAACCGTGTGCAGCGACCCCTCAGTCAGCCTGCGGCCGACAGCTCCCCTTACGCAGGGGCGCCAATGGGCTTGCACAAAATTTGTGCCGCACCTGCGGGAAGCGGAACATTGCGGTTTCGTCGGTAGTTTCGATACCGGTTTTACGCAAAAATTACGCCGCACCTGCGGGAAGCGAAACCTCTCGGTTTCCGCCAATGTTTCGACACCGGGCTTGCGCAAAAAACGTATCGGTAGATGCGCTAAAGCGCCTCTGAAAAAGCGCCTATAAAAGTATGTCGTCGTAGCTTACGGCGAGGGCGGAGCGGATAGCCTTGAGCTCGTCGGGGCAGAGCATGCGCTGGCCGACCTCGATTTTTGCCAAAGCCGAGCGCGTAATATCACAGCCAAGCAGCTGCATGCGCGCCACCAGCTGCTCCTGCGTCAGCTTCTGCTGCTTGCGCAGCCAGGATAAGTGTGTGCCCACTCTGTTTGCATATGCCTTATTCATAAGCGTGACTCCTGTTCTGTATCGGTGCAAAATTTCGTGTTGTCGACAGGTCGATTGTACTCGAAAACCGTCGATATTTTGCACTAATATAGAACAAATAAACCACGCAAATCAAATTTTTCGGCAGCCGCGCGGCCAGCGGAGTCTTGAAATGAAAAGCAGAGCCGGGAGAACGACGAAAAGTATAGCGAGGCTCGCGCCGGGAACGACCAATTGGGATATCATGCGCAGCGACTCCTCGTTTGAAGGTATGAGCGCCGCAGCGACGGCGGTGAGAGCCGCGCAGACGGGTATGAGCGCGCGGCCGTTTGACATGTCGAGCATACGCACATCCGTTTTTTCGGGCTTAAAGCCGAAAATCAGACGCAATATGTGCGCCGCGCAGCATAAAAGCAGCGAAAAAATGATGAAGTCGGACAGCACCCACAGCGTTGCGACCAGCGCCTCGATGCGCTCGATGGTCTTCATGAGAGTCACGTCGCGCACGGTCGAGAAAAACGGGTAGGAAAAGCGCGAGACGAGCTGCGCTCCGTAGCAGCCGATGATGACCGCGCAGAAAAATGTCAGCAGTGCGCAGATGAGCGCGAGCCAGCCCGCGTGTAAGGCAAAACGCCGCCCCTGAAGCGGTGCACGATCCTCGATGAACGCCGAGCAGTACAATACGCCGCCGTAGATCTCGACCACGGCGAGACTCGAAAAAAACAGCTCACCGGTGCTCGATTTTGTAACCGGCAGAAGGTTTCGCGCATCGACCGAGTCGAGCGACAGCACGAGCGCGAGCAGCATCACCGCAAGGAGCACCGGCGCAAACACACGCGCGGCGCGGGGCAGCGCTTTCACGGGGCCGAGCGCGGCCAGCGTGCCCATGAGAAGCATTGCCGCCATGAAGAACCGGGGTCCGGCGGCGGGATAGATCGTCGAAATGAGACGGTGCGCGCCCGTGCGCAGGATAAAGCCCGCGGAAAAGAGCTGGAACACGGCAATAAGGCAGAGACAAATGCTGCCCGCCGTGCGTCCGGCACGGCGCATGACGACTTCACCCAGACCCTCACCCTCGCGGCGCATTTTCATCAGCTGCGTCAGCACGAGGAGGAACAAAAGCAGCAGCGGCAGCGCGCACAGCGGCGCAAGCCAGCTCGCACTCCCGGCGATCTGAGCCGTCGCCTTCGGCAGCAGCCGTGTCACCGGCGCGAGCGACGCGACAAAGCACATCGCCTTCAGCTGCCGCCTGTCATATTCTTTCAATGGCGCATCGACTCCTTTCTTATACTTTTTTTCGGTTGCCCGGTTCGGGACTGCGGTGGAGACCGGGGTGTTTAGCCCTACAGTATTGCGCCGCGCCCTTGTAGGGAATGGGCTTGCCCATTCCGCTTGCTGCGGTTTTCTCCGCACTTTCCGGTCGGGACACCGCAATAACTGTATCGGCACAATGGCAAATCGCCACTGAAAAACCACCTCATCCGTCGGCTGCGCCGACACCTTCCCCTCAAGGGGAAGGCATTTTCAGAGGCGCATTAAGGCTGTACCTATACGGTGATTGCGCAAGCCCGGTGTCGCACCTGCAGACGAAACCGGGAAACTGCCGCTTCCCGCAAGCGCGGCGCAAAATTATGCTGAACTTGAGGGGTGAGAAATGCCGAGGTTTCCGCCAATGTTTCGACACCGGGCGACCGCAATGAACGTATCGGTACTGCGTCAAATCGCCACTGAAAAAGATCGAGGTGGAAGCTGCGGTCGAGGTCGGCGGTTACGCGGACGGTAAAGTCGAGACCGGGGGCGACAAGGGCAAAGTTTTCGGATGCGCCGCGCAGCTGCTGCGGATGCTGTATCTCGAGAGTGCTGCCCAGGTGCAGAAAATCGCAGCCGGAGCTTTTTTGCAGAGCGAGTACATCCTCGACCCAGCCGCGCGCCATGGCCTCAAACTCGCGCGTCAGCTCGTCCGGGTCAAAATCGCCGCGCGCCTCGGCGAGGGAGGCACTTATTTTGATATCAAAGCCGACACCCTCGAGCCCGTCGCCGAAAACGGGCGATATCTCGCAGGAGCTTCGGTCCAGCTGAAGCGTCGCATTCCCGACGGCGACCGGCATTGAGCAGACCTCGTTGAGGATAAGGCTCACGCCGCGCGCAAGCTCCATCGGAATGTGCCCCGCGGCCTTATTCTTATTTATAATAGTATAGCCGTCGGGCACGATGGCCATCTCGCCCTCGGCGGCATCGGGATCAATCGTATCGGCCGGGACGGACTTCACAGCGCAGATGAGCGCCGCGCCGTTTGAGTCGAGCGCCGACACTATCTCGGCGGCGGTGAAGATGTGCGCATCGCCGCGCAGACGGAGATTTTCAGTTACCGCGCGCATAAGGCGCGTCGCGTCGTGCTCGTCGGCACCCGCACCCATGACGAGCTCGCTCGCGCTGCCGGATGAGGCGGCAAACACGGGAATACACAGGCGGAAGGCCGCGTCGCGCTCAATGCAGTCGAAAAACTGCGCGGTGTCGGTATTGAGAACGTTCTCACCGAGGACGATATAAGCCGTGTGGCCGAAAAACAGTCGAAGTCCGCCGCTGTAGTGCTGCAGGGCGTCCTGCGCTTCGGTCATGGATTGCGCGTCGACGCTCAGCCGTACGGGGGTCTTGCCCTCGTTGTCCTTGCCCGCACCGGTACTGCCCTCGGCGGAGACCGAAAGCCGTACCCCGGCATCGGAGAGGTCAAAGCCGAGAGTCTGAATGACCAGAAGCTCGGCGATGTCGCGGTAGTTTGAGTAAATGCTGCCGCCGGAGCAGCCCGAGGCCGTGAGCATAAGGCTCAGGGCGCATAGGACGGCGATAGATTTTTTCATGCCTGCTTCCTCCTGTCGGGAGTGTTAAGCTCCGGCTCGCGCATCTTTTCCTCCGGCAGCGGCCGTCGAAGGAAGGTGCGCGCGAGGTTGCGCCGTCTGCCGCCCGACCAGGGCGCGGTGTAGTTGCGGCCGAAGGAGTCGATAGTGCACAGATACCACACAAAAAAGCACAGCGAGATGACAACGCCGTACAGTCCCGCCGCGATTGCCGCGAGCACGAGCGCAAAGCGGCTTATCCGCAGCGCCGCGCCGAGATCCTGGCTCGGCTGCGCGTAGCCGGCGATGCCGGCCGTCGCAACGACGATGACCGCGATGGGCGATATGACCTTTGCCTCGACCGCCGACTGGCCGACGATGAGTGCGCCGATGATGCTCACCGTGTCGCCGATGGGGTCGGGCAGACGCAGTCCGGCCTCCTGCAGCAGCTCGAAGGCGATGAGCATACCGATCAGCTCCAGCGCCGTCGAAAACGGTACGTCCTGCTTGGAGCTGATGACCGAAAGCAGCAGCTGAGTCGGGATCATCTCCTGATGGTACATGGCGATGGCCGTGTAAAACGCCGGAAGTGCCAGCGCCAGCAGCACCGCTGCCCAGCGGATGATGCTCAGCGCCGAGGAGACGATGTAGTTCTGACTTTCCTCCTGCGGCACGCGCAGAAACTCCGGAAACGTGACCGGCACGAGGAAGGCGATCGGTATGCCGTCGATGAGAAGTCCCAAGCGCCCGTTTAAAAGCTGCCGCGCGAAGCGGTCGGGGCGCTCGGTGTGCAGTACCTGCGGAAAAACAGAGCGCGGCCGGTCGGTGACGTACTCCTCGATGACGCCGGTCGAGAGGGCGCCGTCCACATTTATATTATTAACACGCTTTGTGAGCTCTGCGACGACCGCGGGGTCCGCCACGCCGTCGACGTACAGTATCGCCGCCTGAGTCAGGCTCTTGCGGCCGATGACCGTGCTTTTAATTTTCAGCGCCGGGTTTGCGATGCGCTTTCGAACGAGGGCGGTGTCGGTGCGCAGGGTCTCGGTAAAGCTGTCCTTGCCGCCCTTGAGGGACTTTTCCAATGTCGGCTCGCTGATGCCGCGCTGGATCTGTGCGCTGCGCAATTCAAAGCACACCGCGCACTTTTCGTCCTCGAAGATGACCGCGCAGCAGCCCCGTGTTATATCGCCGACTATGCCGTCGAGCGCCGAGCGCAGTGTCGCCTGCGAGCTGTACACGGCGCCGTCGAGCAGTCTTTGCGGCGAGAGCGCGACTCCCGCGCGCAGAAGCTCGGTCAGCGGCCGCAGTACGTCCTTTGAAATGTCGCCGCCCGAGGCGACGCCGTCGAGCCAGCAGACGAAAAGCGTGCGGTCGCCGCTGAGACCGGGGCGGATATCGCGTGACTGAAAGTCAGAGCAGCAGTCGAATATGTTCTTGAGTGTTTTTGCGCTTATTGCGCCCGAATAAACCGGCTCGCGCCTGTCGTGGGGCTTATCGCCGCTTTTCCCGCGGCGGAAGGGATTCATAAAATCAGACATATTGTTATTATGCGCGGCATTAGGCACAATATTTAGTGGCTGCGGAAAAACTTAAAAATTTGTTGTGAAAATAGTCGAAAAAAGTGTTGACAAACCGTGTACACGGTGGTATTCTAAGCAAGCGCCTCGAGAGAGAGCGCCGCATCGATGCGAGAGCGAATAAAAAACTTCAAAAAAGTTTGAAAAAACTCTTGACAAATGCGAACCTTCGTGGTAAAGTAAATAAGCTGTCCGCTGAAAGCGGCGGCGCGAATTGTACCTTGAAAATTAGATAATGTAAGAACAGCTTATGCTAAATAAGCACCGGAAAAGGGTTCAAGTTTCTAAATGAGAAACTTAAATTAATTTCTTTGAGAGCTAAGAAAAGCAATCATAATTTAGATTATATCTGCGAGAGCAGTTATGATACAATTTATAGAGAGTTTGATCCTGGCTCAGGATGAACGCTGGCGGCGTGCCTAACACATGCAAGTCGAACGAAGCACTGTCGAATGAGGATTCGTCTGAATTTGACTTTGACTTAGTGGCGGACGGGTGAGTAATGCGTGAGCAACCTGCCTTTCAGAGGGGGACAACAGTTGGAAACGACTGCTAATACCGC
>CAVGIU010000038.1:0-13242 GCA_963629425.1 Oscillospiraceae bacterium | reverse complement strand
ATGTACGCACCTTCGTCCGCTCCAAAAAGACATTCCTATGCTCCAAATAGGTTTTGCCGCGGCTTTCGCCGCGGCAAGTGGATAGCGGACAGCCGATGGTGGGCAGCCTGCGGTGTGCGGCTGCGCCGCACAGATTTAATTACACCTCATCCGTCGGCTCCGCCGACACCTTCCCCTCGAAGGGGAAGGCAAGGGCGCCGGCACAATTTGCATCGCACTCATGGGGCGCGAAACGCCACGGTTTATGCCGTTGTTTCGACACCGGGCAGCTGCAATAAATGTATCGGCAGGAGCCTTAATGCGCCTCTGAAAAAACGGGCGGGCAATGCCCGCCCCCTGCGTTATTGAATTTCGCGCCGACTAAGGTTTAACCGACGACATCGAAGCCCTGGTCTTCGACTGCGGTTTTCAGCGCGGCGGCATCGAGGTTTTCGCCATTTACGACGGCGGTGCCGTTTTCGTGGCTGACCTCGGCAGAGCTTACGCCTTCCACCTTTTCGAGCGCGGCCTTGACGCGCGAGGAGCAGTGTCCGCACTGCATGCCTTCTATTTTCATTGTTATTTCCATGGTAAAACCTCCTGTTTTATTCGCCTTTTATGATAACTCTGTCGCCATGGATCTCAAGCCTGTTCTGGCAATAGAGTATTATGGCCTTGGGGAGCAGCTTCCATTCCGCGTCCTCCATAATGCGGCGCGACAGGCTCTCGGGCGTGTCGTTCGGGAATATATCCACGGCTTGCTGGGCAATGATCGGGCCGATGTTACCGTCGATATCCGCGAAAAACGCCGTTGCGCCGGTGACGCGGCAGCCGCGCTCGAGAGCTGCGCGTTCGGGAGCGTCGTCGCAGTTGACGAAGGCGGGGATCAGCGAGGGGTACACGCCGATGATGCGTTTGCGAAACTGCGTCGATATGACGCCCAGCGGCATGTTATAGCCCGCGAGGATGACAAGGTCTATATCCATGTCGCGGAGCTTATTTGATACGGCCATGCTGTAGCTGAGCTTTGTGGGGAAAAGCGAGGGCTCGACCACGAATGCCTCCACGCCGGAATTGCGCGCGCGGCGCAGCGCGTAAGCGTCCGACTCCGTACATATGACCGCGGTGAGCTCAAAATTCGGGATCTCACCGAAGTACATGGAATCAAGGACCGTCTGTAGCAGTGCTCCGTCGCCGGAGACGAGTGCCGCCGCTCTTATCATTAGATCTCCCCCTTATTCGCCGAGAAGCCGCTTTGCGGTCTCGATATTCATCCTTTCGGCGTTTTTGATATATTCAAATCGCCGTCCGAGCCGGTCCGTGCCTGATTCGGACAGTGCTGCCTCGACAGCGTCGATAAGGATCTGCGCCGTGACGTCTTCAAACTCTATGCAGGAAACGCCGAGATACTGCGCACAGCCCGTGACCTTGGGGTCATAGCTCAGGCCGACCGACGGCACCTCGCCGCAGACAGCGTAGAGCAGACTGTGCAGGCGCATGGCGACGCACAGCTTCATCTGCCGCACTATGGCTATCTCAAGCTCCGCGTCCTCGGTCTTCGGCATGACCTTGAACGGTGCGCTCATGCCGCGCGTTATGGGCTCGGTTATTGCCGCGTCCCGATCGTAGTTCATGGGCATGAACAGAGGCACAAGCCCGTGCTTATCGTAGATGTATTGCAGGGCGGCTCTGATCTCGCCGCTTTTTTCGGCAAAGCCCGGCCAGTTGCGCAGGCCGAGGCAGACATATTTTTCGTCGGGGTCGATGCCGTGGGCGCGCAGGAAGGCCTTGGCGTCGGCGTCGCTCCTGCCGCGCAGATTGAGAACCGGGTCGCCCGTGACGAGCACCTCCTGCACCGTAACGCCGATCTCGCGTGTGAACTCAAGGCTCAGAGGATCTCGCAGGGTTATCGCATCGACGCAGCGGTTTATCGTTTTCGCTGCGCATTTTCTGTCGTAGTCGTAATTGAGCGGTCCCATGCCGCAGCCGTACATCTGCACTTTGCAGCCGCATTCTTTAGCAAGCGATATCGTATGCAGGTAAAACCACAGGCTTCGCCGACTGGTGACGTCCTGAATAAGGCTGCCGCCGCCGCTTATGAACAGCTTCGAGCGCTTCAGCTCGCGCCGCAGACGCAGTATCTGCCAGCGCCGTATCGCGCTCAGACCGTGTGTGCGCTTTGTGTGCCGCGCATCTTTCGACACGACGACGATGCGCATATCCTCGTCTATCGAGCGCAGCTGAGCGGTTATGGCGGTAAGCAGCGCCTCGTCGCCCGCGTTGCCGTGACCGTAAGCGCCGCATATGACAGCGCCGCAGCGGGGCTCATTGTATCTTTCAATAACGGTTTTATATATCTTTAACTGCCTTTGGCAGGTGCTTTCGGTGGAAAATTCGCGCTTTGCCTTATCGTAAACGGCCTGTCCGAGCTTTTTGCGCAGCTGCTCGTCGTTTGCCAGGGCAAGAAGGCATCTTGTCATCGTTTCGTGATCCGTCGGCTCGAACAGCATGCCCGTTTCGCCGTTTATTATGAGCCTCGGCAGGCCGCCGACGCGTGAGGCCACTGTCGGTATTCCGACACGCGCAGCCTCGGTCACGGCGTAGGGGAAGGTCTCCGAAAGAGAGCTTATCGCGTTTATGTCCACGCTCGCGTAATAGCCGTCCATGCCGCTTATCCATCCGGCGAAAAAGACCTTATCGCGGACATTAAGCTCCTCGCACAGAGCCTCGAGCATCTCGCGCTCCCGGCCGTCGCCGGCGATGAGAAGGCGCAGCCTGCTGTTTTCCTTTGCCGCTCCGGCAAAGCCGCGCACGGTCGTGGCAACATCCTTAACCGCGTCAAAGCGCGCCGCTATGCCGACAACTATGCTGTCCTCGGGGAAGCTGCAGCCGATATCACTAAACCACTCGCTCCGCGTGATGCTCGGCTTCGGGCGGGAAAAATCAACGCCGTTATAAATCGGAAAAAGCTTATTCGGCTCAAAGCCGCGTTCTATAAGCGTTGCGCGCATCTGATCGGAAACACAGACGCGGTAATCCATACGGTGCAGCGCCATCTTGTTGAGCTGCCCGTAGGTCAAGGCCGCCATCGGACGGCCGAGGTAGTCGAGCTTATAATCGCTGTGTACGGTGCTTATAAAGGGAATGTCGAAATGTTTTTTCAGCAGCGCGCCCGTCAGGTTCGCGCGGCTGCCGTGGCAGTGGACGATGTCATAATTGCCGTTTTTTATAAGTTCGTGCGTTTTTTTAAGCCCTATATTGAAGCCGCCGGCAAAAACCTGCGTCGGTATGCCCATTTCGCGCGCTTCCGTTGAAAACTCTGCCTCCTTATAGCAGACCAGGTCTGCGCGGATATGCTCGTTAAGACTGCTCAGAAGCGAAAGGACGTGCGTTTTCGCTCCGCCCGAGTCTCCGCCGGAGATAAGATGTAAAACTCTCACGTTTGCCCCACTTGATTTCTTAAGGAAAGATAAATATAATATGATATTATAACATTATATATTAATTAGTATTTGAGGTCAAGGCAAATGACAACTATCTACATGATCCGCCACGCCGAGGCGGAGGGAAACCTTTACCGCATCGTGCAGGGTCAGCACAACAGCTTCATAACGCCGCGCGGACACAGGCAGATAGCCTGCCTCGCGGAGAGATTCAAGGATGTTCGGCTCGACGCGCTGTATTCAAGCGACCTGCGCCGTACGGTAACGACGGCGGGCGCGATAACAAAGTATCACGATCTCAAAATGCAGCTCATGCCGCAGCTGAGAGAGATCAGCCTCGGCGTGTGCGAGGGTATGAGCTTCGGCGATATGTACAGATTTGACCCTGCGCAGATGGACAATTTCAACAACGATCCCGCGCAGTGGCGCGCACCGAATGCCGAGACCTTTGCCGAGTGTACCGAGCGCATCGTCTCCGCCGTTACCGGGATAGCGGCAAAAAACGAGGGAAAAACCGTCGCGGTGGTCTCGCACGGCATGGCCATCCGCTCGCTTCTGGCGTATATTTTAAACGTCGAAAGCCGTGATATCCCCTCGCTCCCGCATGGGGACAACACCGCCGTGAGCAAGCTCATGTACGATAAGGGCACATTTACGGTTGATTATTACAACGATAACTCCCACCTGCCGCCGGAGCTTTCGACCTTCGCCCGGCAGAGCTGGTGGAAGAAGGAGACGCGCGGGGCAGACCCCAATAATCTCTACTACGAGCCGCTCGACCCGAACAGCGAGGGCGAGCTTTATAAGGAATCCTACGCCGCATCGTGGAAAGCCGCGCACGGCGACTTAAAGGGCTTTAACGCCGAGACATATCTCGCCTCGGCAAAGCGGCATTTTGCCGCCGATAACAAAGCCATACTCAAGGCCTTCCGCTCCGACGGTGAGCTTGCCGGGCTTATAGAAACAGACCCCGAGCGCTCGAAGGGAGCTTCCGTCGGCTGGGTGAGCCTTGTGTACATAAAAGAGCCCTTGCGCGGAATGGGCCTCGGCACGCAGCTTATCGGACGCGCGATAACAAATTACGAGATGCTCGGCCGCGAAAAGCTTCGGCTGCACGTTTCGTCTGAAAACGCAAAGGCCGTAAAATTTTATGAGGATCTCGGCTTTACCGTCCTCGGCAGCGAGCCCGGCTCGGGTGCGCCGCTTTACCTCATGGAAAAGAGATTTGAATAGCAATGTCAATGTGGAACGTTAACGCGCGCATCCAAAGGCTCGATACGCGCTCTCGGCGCATAATCGCCGTTTCGGATATACACGCGAACATGCCCTATTTCAAGGGGCTTCTTGAAAAAATAAATTTCTCGGAAAATGACGAGCTCATCATAGACGGCGATTTTCTCGAAAAGGGGAGCGATAGCCTCGAAACGCTGAGATTTATAATGGAGCTCTCCGCGCACGGCAACTGTCACGCCGTCTGCGGCAACTGCGACACATGGGCGGACGTTATCGACGCCGAGCGGCGCTATTGGGATAAGCGCATCGTGCAGTACATGCTCGCAAAGCGCGGCGGTCTTGTGTGGGACATGCTCACGGAGATGGGCATCAAAATAACGCCCGAGCTCGATTTTGCATCTCTCATCCCGGAGCTTTCCGAGCGGTTTAAGCCCGAGTGGGATTTCCTGATGGCGCTGCCCCATGTCATCGAAACGCCGCACTATATCTTTGTGCACGGCGGCATAAAGCCCGATACTCCCATCGAGCGGCAGCTCGGCGGCGACTGCATGAAATTCGATGATTTCATGAGCTATGGCTACAGCTTCGATAAATGGGTCATCGTCGGACACTGGCCGGTGATGCTGTATCTTCCCGACCACGTCTGCGCAAACCCGATAATCGACCGCGAAAAGCACGTCATCTCCATCGACGGCGGCTGCTCGTTAAAAGACGACGGGCAGCTGAACGCACTCATCATCCCCTTTGAGGGCAGCGAGGACTTTACTTTCGAGGCCTATGATCCCTTCCCCGTGCGCAGGGTGAAGGCCGCGCAGCGCGGGAGCAAAAAAAGCTATTACATCCGCTGGGGAGACAACGACGTGCAGGTGCTGCGCCGAGGCGAGGAGTTTTCCCTCGTGCGCCACGTCCGCACGGGCTATGAGATGGAGATACTCACAAAGTATCTTTACTCCGATGAGGAGTTTTGCAAATGTAACGATTCGACCGATCTTGTCCTCGAACTTAAGACGGGTGACGAGGTCAGCATCGTGGAGGAGACCTCGCGCGGCTATCTTGTGAAATACAGGGGCACGTCGGGCTGGTATTGGGGGGAGCTTATATGACAGACGATCTTGAATTTTTGCCGGTCTCGCAGGACGAGATGCACGAGCGCGGCTGGTGGTGGTACGACTTCCTGCTCATAACGGGCGATGCGTACGTCGATCACCCGAGCTTCGGCACGACGGTCATTGCCCGTGTTTTGGAGGCCGACGGCTTCCGTGTTGCGATATGCGCGCAGCCGGACTGGCACTCGGCCGAGGCCATCGCGGCCTTCGGCAGACCGCGCCTGGGAGTTATGATAGGAGCGGGAAACCTCGACTCCATGGTCGCGCACTATACGGCCGCAAAAAAGCGCCGCAGCGAGGATTTCTACTCTCCCGGCAAAAAAGCCGGACTGCGCCCGGACAGAGCCACGATAGTTTACGCAAACCGTGCGCGCGAGGCCTTCGGCTCGGAGGTGCCCATCGTCATCGGCGGTCTTGAGGCATCATTGCGCCGCTTTGCACACTATGACTACTGGGAAGACAGGGTGCGCAGATCCGTCCTTGTCGATTCTGGCGCGGATATCCTCGTTTACGGCATGGGCGAGACGGCCTCGCGCGAGATAGCGCGCAGACTTAAAAAGAAGATCCCCGTTTCCGAGATGCGCGATATACGCGGAACGGCAATTTTGACACATTCGCCCGGCGACTGCGCTTTTGAAAGTGTGACATTGCCGTCGTTTGCCGATGTCTGCGACAGTAAGCGTTTCTATGCTGACGCGACGCGCCTTGAGTACGCCGAACACGACCCCGTGCGCGGCAGGGCGCTCATCCAGGAGCACGACGGGCGTTATCTTATCGTAAATCCCCCGGCGATGCCGCTCGAAACAAAGGAGCTCGACCGAGTTGCCGAGCTTCCGTATACAAAGCAGTATCACCCGATGTACGAGCCTCTCGGCGGCGTTCCCGCCATTGAGGAGGTCAAATTTTCGGTCATCCATAACCGCGGATGCTTCGGCGGATGCAGCTTCTGCGCCCTGGCCTTCCATCAGGGCAGAATGGTAACAAGCCGCAGCCATGAGAGCGTCATCCGCGAGGTCACGGCGCTGACGAAATTCCCCGATTTCAAGGGCTATATAAACGACGTCGGCGGCCCGTCGGCAAATTTCCGCCATCATTCGTGCAAAAAGCAGGCCAAATGCGGCATGTGTGCCGACAGAAGATGCCTTGCGCCGACGCCCTGCCCGAATCTCGACGCCGATCATTCGGATTATCTTGCCCTGCTGCGCAAGCTGCGGCAGATACCGGGCATAAAAAAGGTCTTCGTGCGCTCGGGTATCCGCTATGACTATATGCTCGAGGATAAAAACGACGATTTCTTCGCAGAGCTTGTGAAATACCACATCTCAGGCCAGCTCAAGGTCGCACCCGAGCACTGCATCGACGGAGTTCTCGACTACATGGGCAAGCCGCACATCGACGTGTACGAGCGCTTCATGGAAAAGTATAAAAAAATGAACACGCGCTTTTCCAAGGAGCAGTACGTCGTTCCGTATCTCATGTCCTCGCATCCGGGCAGCACGCTCGCCGATGCCGTCGCACTGGCGGAGTATCTGAACAAAAAAGGCCGCCAGCCCGAGCAGGTGCAGGATTTTTACCCCACGCCGGGCACCATCTCGACCTGCATGTACTACACGGGTATTGACCCGATGACGATGAAGTCTGTGTATGTCGCAAAAACCTTCCGCGAGAAGGCGATGCAGCGCGCGCTTTTGCAGTGGAAGCGCCCGGATAAGCGCAAGCTCGTCATCGAGGCGCTCAAGGAGGCGGGCAGGGAGGATCTCATCGGCTACGGGCCTGAGTGCCTCGTGCGGCCCGACCGTCCGCCAAGGCAGAGGACGTCCGCAAAGCCCAAGGAACCCGAAAAACCGCAGATAACGAAAAAAGCCGGCTACGCCAAGGGCTGGGCAAAGCCCAAGGCCAAGAAAAGCGCAAAGCCGGGCAAAAAGAAAGGAAGATAAAAATGAAGTACAAAAGATTCGGCAGTACCATCGTCGTGCGCATCGACCGCGGCGAGGAGATACTTGACAAAATACGCGAGCTGGCATTGAAAGAAAACATAAAGCTCGCCTCCGTCACAGCTTTGGGTGCGACAAACGACTTCACCGTCGGCGTTTTCAACACCGCGGAGAAAAAGTACTACTCCAACGAATTTAAGGGCGCATTCGAGATCGTCTCCCTCACCGGCACGATAAACACCATGGACGGCGAGTTTTACACACACATCCACATGTCCGCGGGCAATGAAAAAGGCGAGGTCTTCGGCGGCCACTTAAACCGCGCGATGGTCTCGGCCACCTGTGAGATGATCGTGACCGTCATTGACGGCGAGGTCGACAGATACCACGATGACGACGTGGGTCTTAACCTGTTTAAGCTCTGATGGAGTACCTTGCCTATTACCTCGCGGCGGTGAACATCCTGCTGTGCGCCCTCATGGGCACAGACAAGCTGCTGGCAAAAATGCAGAAGCGCCGTATCCCGGAAAGGACGCTTTTTACCTTCGCCATCCTGGGCGGAGCACTCGGCGGCACGGTCGGCATGTACTCGTTTCACCACAAAACGCTGCACAAAAGCTTTGCCATCGGCTTTCCGCTGCTGACGATAGTTCAGATCGCCGCCGTGGCTTATTTAATCATCAAGTTCGCTTAGAAAGAAGAATCCCCCTATGAAAGAAAAACTCAAGGGACTGCTGCTGTGTCTTGTTATAGCGGTCCCGGCCTGGCTGCTCGGACGGAAATTTGCCGTTGTGGGCGGACCTGTTATCTCTATCCTGCTCGGCATGATAGTCGGGCTGTTTCTGAAAAACCGCACGCCGTTCGAGGCGGGCATCAAATTCACGTCCAAAAAGATACTCCAGTGGGCGGTCATCCTGCTCGGCTTCGGCATGAACCTTGCGGTCATCGGCCGCACGGGCGTACAGTCGCTGCCGATAATCCTCAGCACGATAACGACCTCGCTGCTGGTGGCGTTTATCATGTGCAGGGCGCTGAAGATACCCTCGAAGATATCAACGCTCATCGGCGTGGGCTCGTCTATCTGCGGCGGCTCCGCCATAGCGGCAACAGCACCGGTGATTGACGCGAGCGACGAGGAGGTCGCGCAGGCGATATCGGTCATATTTTTCTATAACGTCATCGCGGCGCTCATCTTCCCGCTCATGGGCACGCTCATCGGCTTTTCCACCACCTCCGGCGAGGCCTTCGGCATCTTTGCGGGCACGGCCGTGAACGACACGTCCTCCGTCACCGCAGCCGCCTCGACCTGGGACAGCATGTGGGGTCTGGGTACGCAGACGCTGGATAAGGCCGTCACCGTCAAGCTCACGCGAACGCTCGCCATCATCCCCATAACCCTTGTGCTCGCGCTCATCAGGTCGAAAAAATCGGCCGGGGAGTCGGGGAAAAAGGTCAGTATAAAGAGCGTTTTCCCGATGTTTATACTCTACTTCATCCTCGCCTCGGTCGTGACGACTATTGCGCAGGCGCTGGGCGTCGACGCGAGCGTGTTCACCCCGCTCAAGGAGCTGAGTAAATTCATGATCGTCCTGGCCATGGCGGCCATCGGCCTGAACACAAACCCCGTAAAGCTCATAAAAACCGGCGGCAAACCCCTGCTTCTGGGTTTCTGCTGCTGGCTGGGCATAACGGGCGTCGCCATCGCGATGCAGCACGTTTTGGGACTTATCGTATGAAGCTTCTGACAGCAATCTCCGCCGCGGGCGCTTTGGCGCTCGCGGTGTCCTATATCGCGGTGCTTTTCGGCTGCCGCGTTCCGCCGCGCAGGGAAGAGGACGTCTTTTATATGCCCGACACCGAGCAGTATAATCCTTACCGCGAGCAGTCGGAAAAAATGATCCGCGCGGCGCTTTCCGTTCCCTACGAGGATGTTTTTATCACGTCTTTTGACGGGCTGCGCCTTCACGCAAAGCTCTATTCCGCGGCAGACCCCAAAGCGCCGGTGCAGATAATGATGCACGGCTACAAAAGCGCGGCCGAGCGAGATTTCTGCGGCGGACTGCGCGAGGGGCTTGACGGCGGCTTCAATGTCCTGCTCGTCGATCAGCGCGCTCACGGCGAGAGCGAGGGGAAATACCTCTCCTTCGGCGTAAATGAGCGCTACGACTGCCTTTACTGGGCAAATTACGCCGCAGAGCGCTTCGGCGGCGACGTGAAGATATATCTTTACGGCATCTCCATGGGTGCGGCTACGGTGCTTATGGCCTCCGATCTGCCGCTTCCGAGGGGCGTTTCCGGCATCGTTGCCGACTGCGGCTACACCTCGCCGAAGGATATTATTCTTTCCGTTCTGCGCGAACATCACGTTCCGGCGGCGCGGCTCATTTACGCCCTCGCGCGCTTCGGCGCGAGGCTTTTCTGCGGCGTTGACCTCAATTCCGCCTCCGCGCCCGATGCGCTGCGCCGCAGCACGATCCCCGTGCTCTTCATTCACGGGGGTGACGACCGCTTCGTGCCCTGCCGCATGAGCCGCGAAAACTACGAGGCAAGCGCTGCAAAAAACAAGCGGCTGCTCATCATCCCCCGCGCCGGGCACGGCCTGAGCTATATGCTCGACCGCGAGGCATACCTGACAGCCTTGCACGAATTTTCAGAGGCGAATTAAGGCTGCACCGATACATATGTTACAGGCGCCCGGTGTCGAAGGTGCGGAATAAACCATTTTTGCATCGTGCAATGGTACTGCGCCGCACCATTGCCTTCCCCTCCGAGGGGAAGGTGCCGCCATCGGCGGCGGATGAGGTGTTATTCAAATCGGAAAAGAGAGTGCAGACTCGATGTCTGTACTCTCTTTTTGCACTTATATTCAGTTTTTGGTTCCGACTAAATTTTCGGAAGCGGAACGGGCAAGCCCATTCCCTACAAATTGCGGCGCAAAATCAGCGTTGCAGTATTGGGAAGCGACAACCTAACAGTTTCCACCGTGCTCTCGACACCGGGCTGCCGCAAAATTTTCACTGCACTCACGTTACGCGAAACGCCACTGTTTCCACAGTGCTCTCGACACCGGGCTACCGCAATAAACGTATCGGTACAGTCACAATGCGCCACTAAAAAACAAGGGTGATCGTTGTGCCCTTGTCGGGGGCGGAGGCGACAGAGATCTTCGCGTTGTGCAGGGCAGCGGCGTGCTTGACTATCGAAAGGCCGAGGCCCGTTCCGCCGACCTCCTTGGAGTGGCTCTTGTCGACGCGGTAGAAGCGCTCGAAAATGCGCTGCTGCTCCTCGGGCGGTATTCCGATGCCGTTATCCTCGACTGTCAGCAGCGTCCTTGCCCCCTCGCGCCGGACGTCCACGCGTGCAAAGCCGCCGGGACGGTTGTATTTTATTGCGTTCTCGCAGAGATTGTGGACGATTGCGGCCAAAAGCTGCGGTATGCCGTTTATTACCGAACTCTCACCGGAGACCGTGAGCTCGATGCCGGCGGCCTCGGCGGTTTGTGAGAGACTTTCGGCCTCCCGCCGCGCGACGGAGAGAAGATCGACGTCCTCACGCTGCATATCCTCCGCGCCCTCGTCCAGGTGCGAAAGCTTTATGATGTCCTCTATAAGCGCGATCATGCGCTTCGACTCCGACCGGATCTGACTGAGAAAATGCGGCACATCCTCAGGCTTTACAATGCCGTTAGCCAAAAGCTCCGCGCAGCCGGAAATGGTGTGCAGCGGCGTTTTCAGCTCGTGCGAAACGTTGGCGGAGAACTCGCGCCGCAGCTGCTCAGCCTTTTCCTTCTCGGTCGTGTCGAGCATCAGAAGTGCGGCACCCGCGACCCTGTCGCCGGAGGTGACGGGGCTTGCATAGAGCCTGTAGCTTACGCTGCCGAGGGTTATGTGCGCCTCGCCGTGCTCACCGCCGAGCGCCTTTTCTACCGTCTCGCGCAGCCGGGGCTCCGCACTGAGCGTGCGGATATCGCGGCCGATGCAGTATCGGCCTATGTCCAAAGCCTTCGTCGCGGCCTTGTTTATGCTCAGGACACTGCCCTGCTCGTTGAGCAATATAAGCCCCTCGGTCATGCTGCCGGTCGCTGCATCGAACTCGTCGCGGCGGCGGCGCAGCTCCTTTTCCTGATCGCGCAGCTGATTCTGCTGGCTCTTGAGCTTGTCTGTCAGCGGGGCGAGCTCCGGATAGGTCTCGATCTTCTCGGCGTTGTCAAGGCTCATTTCATTTAAGGGCTTGACGATGCGCTTTGCCATGCGCGAGGCTAAAAGCAGCGACAGCAGAAGCGCAATAAGCGCAATGATGATGACCGGCTGTATCATGCCGAGGATAAGCGTCAGCGGCGTGTACTGCATGTCGGAAATGCGCACGACCGTGCCGTCGGACAGGCGATCTGCCGAGTAAAGCTGACGCTCCATGAGCGTTGTCGAGTAGCGCGTGCTCTCGCCGTGACCGGTTTTGAGCGCCTGCTGCACCTCCTCGCGGTCGGCGTGGTTTTCCATGCTCGACTGCTCTGCCTGGCTGTCGTACAGCACAGTGCCGTCGGCAGCGATCCAGGTTATGCGGCAGCCGGAAATGTCCATATCGGAAAAGAAGTCCTCGCCGGCGGCCTCAATACCCTGCGCGGCGAGATGGGTCTGCATGTTCAGCTGATCCATCTGCTTATTTGAAAAATATTCGTAAAGCACACCCGTTATCAGCACGAACGACGCCAAAAGAATGACGGCGGCGACCGTGAATATCGAGTGAAAAATGCGTTTTGTCATGCCCTACTCCTCCATTCGGTAGCCTACGCCGCGCACCGTGCGGATATACGCGCCGCACCTGCCGAGCTTCTGCCGCAGCGTGCCGACGTGAACGTCCACTGTGCGCGTTTCGCCCAAAAAATCCTCGCACCACACGCCGGAGAGCAGCTGCTCGCGCGTGAACGCACGCCCGGGGCTGGTCATGAAGGTGTGAAGCAGCTCATATTCCTTGAGCGTGAGCTGCACGCGCCGGCCGTCGGAGGTGACGGTGTGCTCCGAGAGGTTCATCTCGAGCCCGCCGATGCGAACGAGTTGCGGCTTTGTATCCGCCGCCTTTCCGCTGCGGCGCAGCACCGCGCGCACACGCGAGGCCATCTCCATCATGCCGAAGGGCTTTGCGAGATAGTCGTCCGCGCCGAGGTCGAGGCCGATGACCTTGTCGTACTCATTACCCTTGGCGGTAGCCATGATGACGGGGATATCGGCCGTGCGCGGATCGGCCTTCAGTCGCTTGAGGATGGAAATGCCGTCCTCGCCGGGAAGCATTATGTCGAGCATTATAAGCTCGGGCACAGTGTCCGCCAGCGCCGAGTAGAGTTCCTTCGCGCAGCCGAAGCCCGCGGCCTGAAAGCCGGAGGCGTTGAGCGTGTAGATCATGAGATCTCTGATGCCCGCATCGTCTTCAACACAAAATATCATTGTCATTACCTCAATATTGCCTTGCTTTGCCTTAATTTTAAATGTAAAGCGTAATGTAAAATAGCGCCCGATTGTAAAGCCTGTGTAAAATCAGCTGACAGCGGATAGC
>CAVGIU010000037.1:0-13577 GCA_963629425.1 Oscillospiraceae bacterium | reverse complement strand
TCTTCGCCGCATGACCTGCAAAGAGAAATCCCACAGCGACGGTGCGCGGACACAGGCGCACGACGCAATATCAATAATATAGAGAGGAGAAAACATGCAAAAGAGAAAAATTCTATCCCTGATCATGGCGGTGATGCTATCCGTCACCACGCTGTTTCCCGCATTGACCATTACCGGCTCAGCCGAAACGGACAGCGGCCCGGCGGCATTTACAAGCATCAGCACCACTCGCCTGTCCATGACCGATCAGCGCGAGGTGGAGCTATCCTTTAATCTTGGCTACAAGCCCGATGCTGCCAATCTTGAGTGGACCTTCGGCGGTGAGCCTCTGGACGAGTGGCGAAACTGGGAGGATGAGGAGAACGGCGGCGAGCCGGTGTTCTCCGTAAAGGATCTGAGCATTGCCGACAACGGTGATGTGACGGCAACTCTCTGCGTCGATTACCTGTTTGACGGCGACGATGCAGCCTACTGGCGGCCTTGGTACGAATACCGCGGCGAGTATGAGCTGACGGTGACGGACAAGTCCACAGGCAAGAGCGCAAGCCAGACCATGCGCTATGAGGTCTATGACTCCTATACGCCCTATGACGAGCTTGACAGCAAGATCAGAGACATTATAGACAATCAGACCAACGGCCTGTACATGTCCTATGAATCCACGGGCCTTTCCACCGACGGAAAGGACATCATGGAAGTCATTGTGGCAAGGGATAAATCCGTGGTGGACAACTATCTTGCCCTGCTCGAGAGAGCCCAGACCGATCCGGACGCAGTGGCGGCAGACGTGAAGTCCGGCAAGCTTGGAGATTATCAGATCCCCGTCTACATCACCAATATACATCCCAATGAGTGCCCCGCTGTGGATCAGCAGATCGAGTTCCTGAAGGCCATTGCCACGGAAGAGACGATCTCCTATAAAAACGGGGACAACGAGACCTGCACCTATAACGTCAAGGACGTGCTCGACGATGTTTTCTTCGTCATTCGTCCCACCGAGAACCCCTACGCCCTGGAAAATTACCAGCGCGGCAACTCCGAGGGCTTTGACCTGAACCGCGACAGCACCTATCAGACTCAGATCGAGTCTCAGGTGGCTACTGCGGATATCGTGAAGTGGAAGCCCGTCACTTTGGTCGAGCTGCACGGATTTATCTACTATGCACGCACCCAGCTTCAGATAGAGCCCTGCACGCCTCCCCACGAGCCCAATCTGGAGTATGACCTGTTCATGAACTATGCTCTGGAGGGAGCACGCGCCTTCGGTGATGTGGCCTCCATGAACTCTATCTACAATTCCTCCAGCGAATACGCAAAGGAAAACGGCGCGACTGAAGACGATCAGCCGTGGTATGACATATCCCTGGAGTCAGGCTACGATCCGACCACCGGCCGCTACGAGTATCCCTCCGACGATATGTCCACAAACTACACACCCACCTACGCACTGCTCCACGGCACCATCGGCTACACGGTCGAGTGCGGCGAGAACAACGAGGCTTCAGTCACCATGGGCAAGTACGGCCTCGTTGGCCACACGGCCTATGTTGCCGAGAACAAGGACGACCTGTACCTGAACCAGCTTGAGTTCTTCAGCCGCGCGCTGAACAACGAGGAGTCCGAGGAGACCGAGAAGTGGTTCGTCACTCAGGACAATCAGGTTGATACGAGCTTCCGTGAGAAGGACGAATACGGAAAGTTCTATCCGGAGTACTATGTCATACCCACTGATGCCGATTCCCAGCGAGATATTGCCGATGCATACTTCATGCAGGAGTATTTCATCCGCAACGGCGTGCAGGTGGAAAAACTGACCGAGGACGTGACAGTTGACGGCGTGACCTATAAGGCCGGAGCCTTTGTTGTTGACATGCATCAAGTCAGCCGCAGCTTTGCCAACGCTGTTTTGTACAAGGGTAAGATCGTTGAGAACTGGACCGGCCTTTACAGCGAATCGGTCACAAACTTCCCCGAGCTGCGCGGCTTTGACTGCACAGCTATCACCGAGGCCGGTGTATTCGAGGGCAAGACCGTCGATGCCAACACCGTCGAGCACGCAACGGCATGGGTCACCACATACGGAAAAACCGCCACGGTCATCAGCAACAACGGTTTGGATGCCGTGAACGCCGTCAACGACCTTATGGCAAAGGGTGTCACCGTGGGCTTCATCACAGAGGACGGCGATCATTACAGTAAGGGCGATTTTGTCATTGATTACAAGAACGCATCTCAGATCGACGAGCAGTATGTCATTGAGATCACCAATGTGGCCGATGTCCCCAAGGCAAAGGTCATCACAGAGCCCAAGCTCTATGTGGATGATGACAGCTTTGACCGTTTTGCTTTCAGCAGCCAAATGAACTTCAAGATCACCGACGACGTGTCGGAGGCAAACGTAGTTTTCTCCAGCAACGAGCCGAGCGAGGATGTGCAGGCAGCCGTGAAGGCGGGACTGCCCTTCGTCGGTGCAAGCGTCAATATACTTGAGTACGCAAAGGCGACAATCCCCGGCTTCGACTTTGATATCCAGTGGATCATCGAGGAGGGAATGTACGGCCCCGAGGAGGTATATAATGACTACGAGGCGCTCTTTAACGTCGAGTATGGCGACAGCCTCATTACCGCAAGCTACGCCGCCGACGGCGACTTCACCACATACACCAAGGGCGGCTCGATCATCTCCGCTTACCCGGAGGAGGCGACGGTGCTCATGCGCGCAAGCAGCGACGATGATTTCTACAAGGCCGGCTGGTGGAACGGCATTGACGATCCCGAGGATGGCCTGAAGGGACATGTCGTGGCCATCGACTATCAGGCCAACGGACTGGATATGACGGTGTTCTGCACCAGCATTACCAACAAGGCTCATCAGACCGACGATTACCGCCTTGCCACCAATGCCATCTACAGTAAGCTCCTTGGAGCTGACTTCACCGTTGAATCTGACGGAACAGATGATCCCACTCCTGCTCCCTCTGCTGATCCGACGGACACCGATAAGCACGACTCGAATACGCCCGACACAGGAGATAGAATAAATATCGCCCTGTGGTTTGCGGTGGCCGGCCTGTCTGCCACCGCTCTGGTAGTTCTCTCCGCAAAAAAGGAGTACTGAACTCCCGTATAAGGCAGAAATAATACAGCAAATAAAGGGCTCGGCAGCATCTGCCGAGCCCTCAGTCTATTAAAAGCAAAAAACACCGAATTGACACATTGTATCAATTCGGTGTTTCCGATTTGGTGCGAGAGAGGAGACTTGAACTCCCACGTCGGTTGACACACGCCCCTCAAACGTGCCTGTCTACCTGTTCCAGCACTCTCGCGAATGCCCTTTTGCAAAGGCAAGAGTAATTATAGCAGAGAAACTGAGAATGTCAAGGATTAATTTCAAAATTTCTTACCTTTCTTTCAGATAGGGCTGTATATGCCACGCAGAGCAGCAGAGAAGTGAGCATTAGCTCGCCGCCGTATCGCGGCTGCACAAGGTAATATCGCGCGAAATAAGCATAGTAGCAGTGCAGCGACGCAAGCTCGGCAAAGATCGGTACAGGCGCGAATCTCAGATCAGATGCGGCAAGCACCAGTGCCAAAACTCCGGGGATGAAGAAATAGCGGTCGTGCATGTGCGGCAGAAGATAAGGAATGCCCATGGCGAGGATCAGCGCAAAGCCGAGGATAACGCGGTCGCTGAGCCTTTTGCGCAGCAATATCGCCGAGGTGTAGACCGCGGCAACGAGAAGAAATGCCGCTATGATAAGGCTTCTTGCGCTGCCTGTCGTATCGCCCGACCAAGAGAACATACTCGTAAAGGACGGCGCGTTGTAGTTCATGGCGTCGCCCACAGTACCCGCCTGCGAAAAATACAGCGTCAGAGTATCCCACAGCGGTGCGCCGGCGATAACGGCCGGCAGCATGAAAATAACATACGCAGCGGGGAAGACGAGCAGCTGCCGCCACTTTATCTTTTTTGCCAGCAGCAGGATGAAAAACACGGGTATCACGAACACTGCCTGCAATTTAAACGCAAGGCATGCCGAGAGCGATATCATCGCGCCGATGCCACGGCCGCTCATGCCGAGATAGAGGGCGTAAATGCCGAAAAAGGCGTATATGCTGTCGCATTGCGCCCAGTATGCGCCATTGGTGACGACGGTGGGGAGGTACAGCACGGCGAGAAACACGCCGAGCAGCCGTGCCTTTGAATCGGTATACAGCGACAGAAGCTTTAAGCAGCTCCATGCCAAAAGCACGTCAAACAGCACCGACAGCGCCTTTATCATATAAAGCTCAGGGATGTCAAAATACGAAAACGCCGCGAGAAAATACATATACGGTGGATTATAATTTCCCGGGAAGAAGGCCAGCGCCTTAAATCCACCGTTATCGCGGAAAAACTGCGTCCACGGCGCGAGGAAGGTCGTGTAGTCGTCACTTTGAACATTAAAATAATTTGCGCGGATGAGCATCGCCGCGGAGCAGAGAACGAGCGCGCACACGAGCAGCGGCTTCTCCTCAAAAATTCTCTCGCGCCATAAAAGGAGCATTGCCAGCGCAAAGATGACCGTGAGCGATATAAGGGTGAAAGAGCTCATTTTACCTCCGTTTTGCACAAAAAAGGCGGCCATCGATCATGACAGCCGCCGAAAAACTCATTTTTCACAAAATATTTCTTGACATAGCTATATGTACAATGATAGAATAGCTTGCTATGTTATCTTGTGGTGAAACGACTGGCACCCCAGTGTTTACATTCACAATATACCATCAACCAAACGTAAATACAACACCGATGTGAGCAAAACAAACAACTCACCCGGGCGTTCTCAATTACGATTAAGGAGTGTGTACGAATGCCAAAAGACGTTCTCTACGGCAAAACTCTCAGAAAGAGCTTCGCACGGTATGAAGAGATCCAGGATATGCCCAATCTGCTGGAGATCCAGAAGAAGAGCTATAAATGGTTTCTCGAGACCGGTCTGCGCGAGGTATTCAGGGATACCGACGCTGTGACCGACTATTCCGGCAATCTTGAGCTGAGCTTCGTGGATTATTCCATGGACGAGAAGCCCAAGTACACGGAGGAGGAGTGCAAGGCCCGCGACGCAACGTATGCTGCGCCCTTGAAGGTCAGCGTGCGCCTGCGCAATCTTGAGACTGAGGAGATCAAGGAGCAGGAGATATTCATGGGCGACTTCCCGCTCATGACCGCCGGCGGTACGTTTATCATAAACGGTGCCGAGCGCGTTATCGTCTCTCAGATCGTCCGCAGCCCCGGTGTGTATTATGATAAGACCACCGACCGCAGCATGACGAGCATCTACGCCGCAACGGTCATCCCGTATCACGGCGCATGGCTCGAGTACGAGACCGACGCAAACGACACGTTCTATGTCCGCATAGATAAAAACCGCAAGCTTCCCATCACATGGTTCCTCAAGGCCATGGGCAAGTATGACGAAGCGAAGCCCGAAACATGGCTTTCCTGCACACCCGACCCCATCATAGGCGCTACCACGAACGAGCGCCTGAAGGAGATCTTCGGCGAGGATGAGCGCATCACCGTCACCATTGATAAGGACACCACCACCAGCCGTGATGAGTGCCTTATGGAGATCTACCGCAAGCTGCGCCCCGGCGATCCTCCCACGGTAGAAAGCGCCGAGTCTCTGCTCGACGGACTGTTCTTTGACCGCCGCCGCTACGATATTTCCAATGTCGGCCGCTATAAGTTCAATAAGAAGCTTGCTCTGCGCGGCAGAATAAACGGCTTTACCCTGGCAATGCCTGTAGCAGACCCCTCCACGGGCGAGATCATCGCCGACGCGGGCGAGGTCGTATCGCGCGAGATAGCCGAGAAGATTGACGCTGCCGGCGTTATCGAGGTCTACCTCGATGTTGACGGCAAGACCGTCAAGGTGTTCTCTAACGGCATGGTTCCCCTGCAGAGCATGGTCGATATTGACCCCGCAGAGCTCGGCATAAAGGAAAAGGTCCGCGGTATTGTCCTCAAGAGCCTCATGGAGCAGTACTCCGGCGACGCTCTCAAGGAAGCTATCCTTGAGAATATCGACATACTTATCCCGAAGCATATCGTTGTTGACGATATGTTTGCGTCCGTAAACTACCTCAACTGCCTTGCATACGGCATCGGTGAGAAGGACGATATCGATCACCTCGGCAACCGCCGCGTCCGCTGCGTCGGCGAGCTGCTGCAGAACCAGTTCCGCATCGGCTTCAGCCGCATGGAACGCGTTATCCGCGAACGCATGACCCTTCAGGATCTCGACATCGTAACGCCTCAGAGCCTTATAAATATCCGCCCCGTGACCGCGGCGATAAAGGAGTTCTTCGGGTCGAGCCCCCTGTCGCAGTTCATGGATCAGACAAACCCCCTGTCCGAGCTTACTCATAAGCGTCGTATGTCGGCACTCGGCCCCGGCGGTCTGAGCCGTGAAAGAGCATCCTTCGACGTCCGCGACGTTCACTACAGCCACTATGGCCGCCTGTGCCCGATCGAGACCCCCGAAGGTCCCAACATCGGCCTTATCTCTTATCTTGCCTCCTACGCGAGAGCAAACGAGTACGGCTTCCTCGTCGCTCCGTTCCAAAAGGTCGAAAAAGGCACCTGCCGCGTCACCGATCAGGTAGATTACCTGACCGCCGACATGGAGGATAACTATATTGTCGCCCCCGCGACCGAGCCCCGCGATGAAAACGGCTGCCTTATCAATAAGCGTATAACCTGCCGTCACCGCGACGAGATCGTCGAGGTCGACCGCGAAAGAGTCGATTATATCGACATAAGCCCCCGCATGATGGTATCCATTGCTACCGCGATGATCCCGTTCCTTGAGAACGACGACGCAAACCGTGCTCTGATGGGCGCGAACATGCAGCGTCAGGCAGTTCCTCTTATGGTCACTCAGGCTCCTATCGTCGCTACCGGCATCGAGCACAAGTGCGCTGTCGACTCCGGTGTTGTTGTTCTCGCAGAGGGCGACGGCGAGGTCGTCCGCTCCGACGCGCAGAATATCACCATCAAATACGACGCGGGAGAGATAAAAAACTACAAGCTCATCAAGTTTGCCCGCTCCAACCAGGGCACCTGCGTAAACCAGCGCCCAATCGTTTCTCTGGGCGAGCGCGTACATGAGGGCGACGTCATTGCAGACGGCCCGAGCACCAAGGACGGCGAGATATCCCTCGGCAAGAACATCCTCGTCGGATTTATGACTTGGGAAGGCTATAACTACGAGGACGCTATCCTGCTTAACGAGCGCCTTGTCATGGAGGATGTGTTCACGTCCATCCACGTCGAGGAGTACGAGTGCGACGCACGCGACACCAAGCTCGGACCCGAGGAGATCACCCGTGATATCCCCGGCGTCGGCGATGATGCTCTTAAATATCTTGACGAGCGCGGCATAATCACCGTCGGCGCGGAGGTTCGCGCCGGTGATATTCTCGTCGGCAAGGTTACCCCGAAGGGCGAGACCGATCTTACCGCCGAGGAGCGCCTGCTTCGCGCGATCTTCGGCGAAAAGGCGAGGGAAGTGCGCGACACTTCGCTCAAGGTACCCCACGGCGAGAGCGGCATAATCGTCGATGTCAAGGTCTTCACACGTGAAAACGGCGACGAGATGAGCCCCGGCGTAAATCAGGTCGTGCGCGTATACATCGCACAGAAGCGCAAGATCTCCGTCGGCGATAAGATGGCCGGCCGCCACGGCAACAAGGGCGTTGTTTCCCGTATCCTCCCGCGCGAGGATATGCCGTATCTGCCCGATGGCACTCCGCTTGATATAGTTCTGAACCCGCTGGGCGTTCCGTCCCGTATGAATATCGGTCAGGTTCTCGAGGTTCACCTCGGCTACGCAGCTCAGGCTCTCGGCTGGAAGGTCGCAACGCCCATCTTCAACGGCGCGAACGAGTCTACTATCCGCGACACTCTGCGTCAGGCGGGCCTGCGCGAGGACGGCAAGAGCGTCCTCTACGACGGCCGTACCGGCGAGAAGTTCGATAACGACGTAACCGTCGGCTGGGTCTACTTCCTTAAGCTGCACCACCTGGTCGATGATAAGATCCACGCCCGCAGCACCGGCCCCTACAGCCTTGTTACTCAACAGCCTCTCGGCGGCAAGGCGCAGTTCGGCGGCCAGCGCTTCGGCGAAATGGAAGTCTGGGCCCTTGAGGCTTACGGCGCGGCGTACACTCTGCAGGAGATACTCACCGTCAAGTCCGACGATGTCACCGGCCGTGTACGCACCTACGAGAGCATCGTAAAGGGCAACAATATCCCGCAGCCCGGCGTTCCCGAATCGTTCAAGGTTCTCGTCAAGGAGCTCCAGTCGCTGTGCCTTGATATCCGCGTTCTCGATAAGGACGGTCAGGAGATAGAGCTCAAGGATGACGATGAAGACGAATTCATTCCCAAGATGAAGGACGAGATGTACGACACCATGGCCGACGATGACGAGATCGAGGCCGAGGGCTACACGATCGAGGATATTCCCGAGTCCGATGACGACGATTTCGGCTTTATGTCCGACGATGACTACAGTGAGGAGGATGAATAATAATGAGTTTTACACCGTTTGACGCCATCAAAATAGGCATTGCCTCCCCTGAAATGATACTTTCATGGTCCTCCGGTGAGGTCACCAAGCCCGAGACCATCAACTACCGCACCCTTAAGCCCGAGCGCGACGGTCTTTTCTGCGAGCGCATATTCGGACCGACCAAGGACTGGGAGTGCCACTGCGGCAAGTATAAGAAGATCAGCTACAAGGGTAAGATCTGCGACCGCTGCGGCGTTGAGGTCACAAAGAGCAAGGTGCGCCGCGAGCGCATGGGTCACATAGAGCTGGCCGCCCCCGTATCGCATATCTGGTACTTCAAGGGCATCCCCAGCCGCATGGGTCTTCTGCTCGACCTTACCCCGAGAGTTCTCGAGAAGGTACTGTACTTTGCAAATTATATAGTTACCGATCCCGGCTTCACTCCGCTGGAAAAGTGCCAGATACTCACCGAAAAAGAGTATCGCGACATGCGTGAAAAGTACGAGGACGATTTTGATGCCGGCATGGGTGCCGAGGCTATAAAGAAGCTTTTGCAGCAGATAGACTGCGAGCAGCTTTCCGCTCAGCTCAGAGAGGAGCTGGCAAACGCCTCCGGTCAGAAGAAGGCAAAGCTCGTCAAGCGCCTTGAAGTCGTCGAGGCCTTCCGACAGAGCGGCAATAAGCCCGAGTGGATGATAATCGACATTCTGCCTGTCATTCCGCCCGAAATCCGTCCCATGGTTCAGCTCGACGGCGGCCGCTTTGCAACAAGTGACCTTAACGATCTGTACCGCCGCGTAATAAACCGTAATAACCGTCTTAAGAGACTTATCCAGCTCAACGCGCCCGATATCATTGTCCGCAACGAAAAGCGCATGCTTCAGGAGGCTGTCGATGCGCTTATCGACAACGGCCGCCGCGGCAGAGCCGTTACCGGTGCAAACTCGCGCGCACTCAAGTCTCTGTCCGATATGCTCAAGGGCAAGCAGGGACGCTTCCGCCAGAACCTTCTCGGCAAGCGCGTTGACTATTCAGGCCGAAGCGTTATCGTCGTCGGTCCTGACCTTAAGATATATCAGTGCGGCGTTCCCAAGGAAATGGCTATTGAGCTGTTCCGCCCCTTCGTCATGAAGAAGCTCGTCGAGGACGGCGTCGCCAACAACATCAAATCCGCAAAGAAAATGGTCGATAAGCAGCGCACTGAGGTCTGGGACGCGCTCGAGGTCGTAATCAAAGAGCACCCCGTACTCCTTAACCGTGCGCCTACGCTGCACCGCCTCGGCATTCAGGCGTTTGAGCCCATCCTCGTTGAGGGCCGTGCTCTGAAGCTGCACCCGCTGGTATGTACTGCCTATAACGCCGACTTTGACGGTGACCAGATGGCTATCCACGTTCCTTTGTCCGCAGAGGCTCAGGCCGAGGCTCGTATCCTCATGCTATCGGCAAATAACCTCCTGCGTCCGCAGGACGGCCACCCCGTAACCGTTCCGACTCAGGATATGATCCTGGGCTCATATTACCTGACAATGAAGCGCATCGGCAAGGCCGAAAAGGGCGCGGAGCATGTCTTCGTGACCGACCCCGGCGATACCGATCTGCCCGCAAACGAGATCGTCGACGGCGACGAGTTCGTCGCGGCCGAGGAGAAGGCGGCGGCAGAGGGCGGCAAGGCACCGGCCTACAAGCCACTGCTCATGTACCGCGATCCCAGCGAGGCAGTCATGGCATACAGTCAGGGCGAGGTCGGCCTGCACGCTCCGATCCTCGTTCGCGTTACCAAGACCTTTGACGGCGTGGAAAAATCCAAGATCATCGAGAGTACTGTCGGCCGCATAATCTTCAATGAGAAGATCCCCCAGGATCTCGGCTATGTCGACAGAACCGATCCCGAGCACGCCTTCGATCATGAGATCGGCTTCCAGGTCGGCAAGAAACAGCTCGGCGATATCATCGACCGCTGCATCAAAAAGCACGACTTCACCATTTCCGCCGAGGTGCTTGACGGCATCAAGGCTATGGGCTATAAGTATTCAACCAAGGGCGCTATCACGATCTCCATCGCCGATATGACCGTTCCCGAGGCAAAGAAGACCCTCATAAGCGATACCGAGGGCAAGGTACTTGCCATCGAGCGTCAGTTCAAGCGCGGCTTCATCACCGATGACGAGCGTTATCGCCTGGTCGTCTCCGAGTGGGAAAAGACCACCAAGGACGTCACCAGTGCACTTCAGAACTGCCTGGATACCTACAATCCTATCTACATGATGGCAAACTCCGGTGCCCGTGGCTCAATGAATCAGATCCGTCAGCTCGCCGGTATGCGCGGCCTTATGGCGAACACCTCCGGTAAGACCATCGAGATCCCCATCAAGGCAAACTTCCGTGAAGGCCTTTCCGTTCTGGAGTACTTCATCTCCTCCAGAGGTGCACGAAAGGGTCTTGCCGATACCGCACTTCGTACCGCCGACTCCGGTTACCTTACCCGCCGTATGGTCGATGTCTGCCAGGATGTCATCATCCGTGAGCCCGACTGCGGCACCACCGAGGGCGTGTGGATGAGCGAGGTCGTTGACAAGGGACAGGTCGTCCAGTCCTTCGGCACCAGCATCCACGGCCGCTTCCCGGCAGTTCCCGTATGCGATCCCGCAACCGGCGAGGTGCTGTTTGATACCGACCATATGCTCATGCCCGAGGATGCAGAAGTCCTCGAAGCACACGGCATCAAGGCTGTCAAGATCCGCAGCGTCCTGTCCTGCGAAGCCCGCACCGGCGTCTGCGCAAAGTGCTACGGCATCAACCTTGCCATCGGCAAGCCCGTCAACGCAGGCGAGGCCGTCGGCGTTATCGCAGCTCAGTCCATCGGCGAACCGGGTACTCAGCTTACCATGCGTACCTTCCATACCGGCGGTGTCGCAGGTGACGATATCACCCAGGGTCTGCCCCGTGTTGAAGAGCTGTTCGAGGCACGCAAGCCCAAGAAGATGGCTGTCCTCTCCGAAGTCTCCGGCACTGTCAGCATTGAGGAGACCAAGAAGGGCGCACTGTTCGCAATAAGCGTTATCAACGAGAACGAGGGCGAGACCAAGGTCTACACCGTTCCTCACTCGGCCGGCATCCTCGTCAAGAACGGCGACCATGTCGACAAGGGTCAGGAGCTCACCAGCGGCGCACTCAGCCCGCATGATGTTCTGCGTATCCGCGGCATAGACGATGATGAGTTCGGCCGCCCCGGTGTCCGCAACTACATCATCCAGGAGGTCCAGAAGGTCTACCGTCAGCAGGGCGTTGATATCAACGATAAGCATATCGAGATTATCGTCCGCCAGATGATGCGCAAGGTCAAGATAGAGGAATCCGGCAGCACCGATCTGCTTTCCGGCGCAACGGTCGATATCGGCGAGCTCAAGGCGGCAAACCGCAAGATCGAGGAGCGCATCGAGGCAGGCGAGGAAGGACTCAGCAAGGCGACCTACACCCAGCTTCTCATGGGCATCACCAAGGCGTCCCTCGCTACCGAGAGCTTCCTGTCGGCAGCGTCCTTCCAGGAGACCACCAAGGTCCTCACCGAGGCTGCCATCAAGGGCAAGGTCGACCACCTTGTCGGTCTTAAGGAGAACGTCATCATCGGTAAGCTCATCCCGGCCGGTACCGGACTTTCCATGTACCGCGACTTCGAGGAGAAGACCGACGATACCGTCACCGACGATCCTGCACAGTACGTCGATCTCTCCGCACTTGTCGGCAAGACCAACGCACTCTAAAATAACATTTATGCCCCCGTTCGATGCCGGACGGGGGCGTTCTATGCCCTTTGGATAAGAAAAATTCAAAAACCGGGTTCATTTTTGTGTAAAAAAATCTTGACTGATTTTGTGTAATATGCTAAAATTTCAGTCTGTGTGGGTTTAGTGCGCCCAAAAGCGAAAAATCCATGCAAAAACCTTGAATTTCAAGGAATTTTTCAAGAAAGGAGAAATGAAAATTGCCTACGTTTAACCAGCTGGTGAGAAAAGGCAGAGAGAAGTCGACCTACAAGTCCAACTCCCCCGCAATGCAGAAGGGTCTCAACACCCTGAAGAATTGCGAGACCGACCTGAGCTCCCCTCAGAAGAGAGGCGTCTGCACCGCAGTTCGTACCTCCACCCCCAAGAAGCCTAACTCCGCACTGCGTAAGATCGCCCGTGTGCGTCTGACCAACGGTTACGAAGTCACCGCTTACATTCCCGGTGTCGGCCACAACCTTCAGGAGCATAGCGTTGTTATGATCCGCGGCGGCCGTGTCAAGGACCTCCCCGGTGTTCGTTACCACATCATTCGCGGCACCCTCGACGCTCAGGGCGTCACGGGTCGTATGCAGGCTCGCTCCAAGTACGGCGCGAAGAGACCCAAGGCTGCAAAGAAGTAATTATCCCAACAAGCAAAATTTTTGCCCTGTTGTCTACTATATAAATATTAGACCTCGGGGCGCAGACGGAATGGCTAAGAGCCGTTCCGAGTACCTGTGAAGTCATTTTTTAATGAAGGAGGGAAGCACAGTGCCCAGAAGAGGTAATGTTCCCAAAAGAGAAATTTTACCCGATCCTATGTACAATAGCGTCCTGGTGACCAAGCTCATCAACGCTATCATGCTGGACGGCAAAAAGGGTGTTGCTCAGAAGGTCGTTTACGACGCTTTTGACATCATCAAGGAGAAGACCGGCAAGGAGCCCCTTGACGCCTTCACCGAAGCTATGAACAATATCATGCCCAGCCTCGAAGTTAAGGCTCGCCGTGTCGGTGGTGCAACTTACCAGGTTCCTATCGAAGTAAGACCCGCACGTCGTCAGACTCTCGGCCTTCGCTGGCTGGTCGGCTACGCCCGCAAGCGCGGCGAGAAGACCATGAAGGAGCGTCTCGCAGGCGAGATCATGGATGCCTGCAACAACCTCGGCGCATCTGTCAAGAAGCGCGAGGATACCCATAAGATGGCAGACTCCAACAAGGCCTTCGCACACTTCAGATGGTAATCCTATCAGG
>CAVGIU010000036.1:0-13616 GCA_963629425.1 Oscillospiraceae bacterium | reverse complement strand
GCTTACGCCATACCCTCGAGGAGCTTTTTGCCGCCGAGGAGATGGAAATGAAGATGCTTGACGGTTTGGCCGCCATCCTCGCCGCAGTTATTTACGACACGGTAGCCGTTATCGAGTCCTTCGCTCTTTGCAATCTTCGCAATGGCCTCGAAGCACTTGCCGACGAGCGCGGAATTATCCGCGTTTATCTCATCCGCGCAGCAGATATGCTGCTTGGGAAGAACCAAAACATGCACCGGCGCCTGCGGATTTATATCGCGGAACGCAAAAACGTTTTCGTCCTCATACACCTTGGTTGAGGGGATCTCCCCCGCTATTATCTTGCAGAATAAGCAGTCGTTCATTGATATTGCCTCCTTTTAAAGTCCAAGCTTTTCGGCGATGAGATCGTCGACTATCGCAAGTGCGTTATCCATCTTAAGCACCTCGGTACCGCCGCCCATAGCCGAGTCGGGCTTGCCGCCGCCCTTGCCGCCCGCAACTGCGGAAACGGCCTTGACAATATCGCCGGCCCTGATGCCTGCGGCCACGGCATCCTTGCCGCAGCAGGCTGTGAATGTGACCTTAGATTCGGTCGCAGTCGCAAGAACGGCAACGATCTTCGGATCCTTATCGCGGAGGAAGTCGCCGATCTTTCTGAGGTCGTTTGCGTCAAGATCCGTGCGTGTTGCGGTCAGAACATTAAAGTCGCCGATCTTCTTTGCGGCAAACAGGAAGCGTTCAACGTCGGTTGCGAGGATCTTGTCCTTCATTTTTTCGACCTTTTGGCGAAGATTTTTCACCTCACTTACAAAGCCCTCGGCCTTCGTGAGAAGCTCGCTCGGCTTTGCCTTGAGACTCTCCGCCGCGCGGGCAACGGTCATATATGAATGCTTTGCCATTTCAAGATATTTTCTGCCGGTGACAGCCTCAATGCGGCGAACACCGCTGGCAACGGAGTATTCGCTCGTTATATGGAAAAGGCCGACCTTAGCGGTATTGTCAAGATGCGTACCGCCGCAAAGCTCCGTGCTGTAATCGCTCATTTTGACAACTCGGACAACATCGCCGTATTTTTCGCCGAACAGCGCGGTAGCGCCGCTGTTTTTTGCATCCTCCAGGTTCATTTCACGAACGGTAATATCAACGCCGTCGAGAATCGCGTTGTTGACTTCATCCTCGACCGCAGCGACTTCCTTGGGTGTCATCGCCTCAAAGTGAGTAAAGTCAAAGCGCAGCGTATCGGCATCAACGAGCGATCCGGCCTGATGAACGTGATCTCCCAGCGTTTTTCTCAGCGCGGCGTGCAGCAGATGCGTTGCCGAGTGCGCACGGGATATCGCCCTGCGGCGCTCTTGATCGACTGAAGCCACGACCTCCTCGCCGACGGATATCGCACCGGATTCGCACACGCCGTAGTGCAGGTATTTATTGCCCTTGTCCTTTTTGACGTTATTGACGACAAATCTTGTGAGCTGGCCGTGCTCGACGTCCTCGAGGCTGAATCCGATCTCGCCCTTATCGGCGAGCTGGCCGCCCATTTCAGCATAGAACGGGGTCTTGTCCATAACAATGATGCCCTCGCAGCCCTCGCTTATTTCACCGGCAAGCTCGTCGCCGTTTACGATGGCGAGAACGGTAGCCGTATCGGTAAGCTTATCGTAGCCTGTGAACTCCGTTGGGGTCGCGTCAAGTCCGAAGTCTATGCCCTCCCAGCCAAGATCGCCGAGAGCCTTTCTTGCCTCGCGGGCGCGGACACGCTGCTCCTCCATCAGAGCTTTGAACTCGCCCTCATTGAGCGTCATACCCTCATCGACGAGCATTTCGGCCGTCATGTCCACAGGAAAACCGTAGGTATCGTAAAGCTTAAAGGCGTCGGCACCGGAGAACACTGTCTCACCCTTCGCCTTATGCTCCTCGAGCAGGCTGTTATATATCTGCATGCCTGCGTCGATTGTCTTTGCGAAGCTGTCCTCCTCGCTCTTTACGACACGGGTTATATACTGCTGCTTTTCGCGCAGCTCGGGGTACTGGCACTCGTTTTCATGGATAACAGTGTCGATTATGCTGTAAAGGAAGGGCTCGTTCACACCGAGGAGCTTACCGTGGCGGGCAGCTCTTCTCAAAAGTCTGCGCAGAACGTAGCCGCGGCCCTCGTTCGAGGGCAATATACCGTCGCAGATCATGAATGTCGCGCTACGGATATGGTCGGTGATAACGCGCAGGGATACGTCGCGCTTTTCACTCTCCCCGTAATGTGCGCCTGTGATCTCGGAGACTTTGTGGGTGATATTCATTACGGTATCGACGTCAAACAGCGAGTTTACGCCCTGACAGACAACTGCGAGGCGCTCAAGTCCCATACCCGTGTCGATATTCTTCTGTGCAAGCTCGGTATAGTTGCCGTGCCCGTCGTTATCAAACTGCGAGAAGACGTTGTTCCAAACCTCGATATAGCGGTCGCATTCGCAGCCGACGGTGCAACCGGGCTTGCCGCAGCCGTATTCCTCGCCGCGGTCATAATATATCTCCGAGCATGGGCCGCAGGGACCTGCTCCGTGCTCCCAGAAGTTATCCTCCTTGCCAAAGCGGAATATCTTCTCGGCGGGTATGCCTATCTCGTCATGCCAAATGTTCCACGCCTCGTCGTCGTCAAGGTAGACGGAGGGGTAAAGTCTGTTCGGATCGAGACCGACCCACTCCTCACTCGTGAGAAATTCCCAGCTCCATGAGATTGCTTCATGCTTAAAGTAATCACCGAAGGAGAAGTTGCCGAGCATCTCAAAATAAGTGCCGTGGCGCGCTGTGTGTCCGACATTGTCGATATCACCGGTGCGGATACACTTCTGGCAGGTGCAAACGCGCTTGCGCGGCGGTATCTGCTCACCCTTGAACCAGGGCTTCATCGGAGTCATGCCCGCATTTATGAGCAGGATGGATTTATCGTTCTGTGGGACCAGCGAAAAGCTGGGCAGTCTCAGGTGACCTTTGCTCTCGAAAAAGTTCAGGAACATTTCTCTTAATTCGTTTACTCCGTATGCTTTCATATATCTTCTCCTTTTCGCTATATCTTCTTGATGCGCCTGAGTATCGACAGGCGGTTGCACGGTACGGGCAGTTTCATTTTTACCGTCATCATCGCGTGCGGCGTGGCTTCTATCGCCTCGCCATCGGCGTTTTCCATGTATTCGACCGTAAATGGTATCGGTTCACGGTTGTTTGTCATAAGCTCGACCTCGTCTCCAAGGCAGAAGCGGTTTCTCTGCGTTAAAACAGCGTTTCCGTCACTATCGCACTGCTCAACTACGGCGCAGACCTCGGCATCGGAATAATAGCTCGTCTCCGAATAATGCTGACCGGGGTCACCGTAATAAAAGCCTGTGCAATACGGGCGGTGGCTGAGCTTATCGACCTCGTCGCGCCAAATTTGGGGAAGCTCCTCCCCACTCAGCGCACAGTCTATCGCATGGCGGTAGGCGTTCGTTACGGCGGCCGCGTAGTAGGCGGATTTCATTCTGCCCTCTATCTTGAAGCTCGTAACCCCCGCGTCAATGAGCTCAGGTATGTGATCTATCATGCACATATCGCGCGAGTTCATGATGTATGTGCCATTGTCCTCGGTGATATCGAAATATTCGCCGGGACGCTTTTCCTCAACAAGGCGATACTTCCAGCGACAGGGCTGAGCGCATGCGCCGCGGTTTGCGTCGCGTCCCGTCAGATAGTTCGACAGCAGACAGCGCCCTGAGAAGGATACACACATCGCGCCGTGGACGAATGCCTCTATCTCGAGCTTCTCCGGGGTATTGGCTCGAATCTCGTATATATCGTGCATCGGCGTTTCGCGTGCGAGCACGACGCGGCTTGCGCCCATGTCGTACAAAACTCGCGCCGTTGCGCTGTTTATGACGCCGAGCTGAGTGCTCACATGGCGCTGAACGTCGGGCGCATATTTCTCCGCCGCCTTCATAACGCCGAGGTCGGCAATTATGAATGCATCGACGCCTGCATTTTTCGCTTCTCTGAGAAAATCGGGCAGAGCCTTCAGCTCGTCCTCGCGCGGCAGAGTATTGCATGTCAAATGCACCGCAGCACCCTTATCGTGCGCCATTTCGCAGGCCCGGGCAAGCTCCTCCATCGAAAAGTTACCCGCCGAGGCTCTCATTCCAAAGCGCTTACCGGCAAGGTAAACAGCGTCCGCGCCGTAGTGGAGCGCCATGCGCAGGCGCTCCATGTCTCCGGCCGGAGCGAGAAGTTCACATCGTTTATCAGCCATAATTCTGTGTCGCAACAAAGGCGTTGAACGCATCGGCGCTCGTGAAGAATTCATGCTGACCGGTAGCAGTGTTCAGCGCGTAGTACATATAATCTGTGCTGCTTGGCTGCAGTGCCGCCCTAATGGACGTGATGCCGGGACTGCATATCGGGGACGGCGGCAGGCCCTTGCTGATACGGGTGTTGTACGGGCTATCCTTTGCAAGCATCTCCGCCGTCGGAGCTCCCTCATGGTCGGGGTATTCATAAAGCGTCGTCGAGTCTATCTGCAAAGGCCAATCCTTTTTAAGTCGGTTATATATGACCGACGCGATGGTGTACTGCTCGGTATCGTTTGCCGCTTCCTTTTCGATCATGGACGCAATGGTCACAATCTCGCGCATGGTATAGCCGCTTTCCTCCTGCCACTGGAGCATTTCGGCAGTCATCTTATAGTGGAACACCTCAAGCAGCTTATTTATGGCCGTCGCTGCGGGCATACCCTCGTAGAACTCATAGGTATCCGGGAACAGGAAACCTTCGAGTCTGTTCGCATCGCCCTTCTCAGTTCCCTCAAGGAAGGAGTAGTTGAACGTTGAGTTCGCGGCGGCATCCATAAGCTCATCATAATCACAAACGCCCTCTGCATCAAGCTTTTTGAATATCTGACGCATGGTATAGCCCTCTGGGAAGGTTATCTGCTTTGTGACCATGGCGGCCGAGCCGGAGGTCATTTTCTTGACCAGCGCCTTATAGTCATATATCGCCTTGAGCTCATATGTGCCGGGGTCGATCTTCTCATCGGCACTATACACAGAACCGAAGAGCTTGAAGAGCCATTTATACTTTATTATTCCGTTATCCTTAAGCTGTTCGGCAACATAGTCCATATCGGCATAATGCACCTTTTTCGTCTTTGTATTGCCGTCATCGTCTTTGAACTCTACCTCTTTATAGGTAAAGCTTTCCTTATCAAGGGTGATCTGCGCAACGGTATCCGTGGATTTAAAGCCCAAAACATCCGTCGCCGCCGCCCATGCAAGGCAGGCCAAAATGACGCTGACGCTTATTACGAACAAAAAGTAAAGCGCTCCGCCGGCTAAACCGCTCTTGGTTTCCTTCTTGGCTGCTACCGCCGCGCTCGGTCTTCTCTGCGCGGGCGCTTTATTCCTCGCAGGAGCTGCCGCGGTTTTCTTCGCCTTTCCGTCGGGTTCCTTCTTCCCGAAGAGCTCGTCAAAATCTGTTTTCTTATCAGCCATAGATGTCTCCTTTGCCGGTTGTAACCTGATTTGCCGTTACGGCATAATATACAGCAGACGCAGCCAGTGCTGCGTGCAACGCGTGATAAGCTTCGTGTCGTGTGTCCGCCGCGCCGGGCCGAACTGCGGAATTTTAAGCGCGGGGAAAGGTAATATATATGTTCTGCAACAATAACAACAGCTGCATTTGGATCATTCTCATACTCATAATTCTATTCTTCGGCTGCGGCAATAACTGCGGCGGTAGTTGCGGCTGCGGCAACAATGACTGCGGCTGCGGCTGCTGAGAACGCATGGGGCTCTTTTCAGAGCCCTTTTGATTTTCAATCCGTCAAAACGAGCGATACCGTGATATCGGTATCCTCCGCCGGGAGCTTATCCTCAAGCAGCTTTTTTCTGCAAAGACAGATGCTGAAGCACTTATACTTGGCAAGATAGCGGTCATAATACCCCGCCCCGTGGCCGAGCCGATGGCCGCGCTTATCGCAGCACAACGCCGGAACGATAATAATGTCGCCAAGCTTTGGCTTTACCGGCTGCTCGACCGGCGGTTCAGGGATGCCAAAGTTCCCGGGTGTCAGTTCCGACAGGCTGCTTAAAAGATAAAACTCCATCGCTCCGTCATCTCCGCTCACGGGGAGCGCGACGCGTTTGCCGTCTTTTAAAAGCCGCTGCATGAGCTTCACGGTAGATACCTCGCGGCCGACGCTGTGATACAAAAACACGGTATCGGCTTCGTTAAGCTCAACAAGGCTCAAAAGCTTATTTAATATCGCCCCGTCGCTCTCGCGGATATATTTATCCGAAAGTCTTTCTATTTGCCTGAGCTTTTGACTGCGTATTTCACGCTTTTTTTCACAAAGCTGACTTGATGATAGAATATATCTCTTCATGCTTTTCATCTATCTCTCGCTCGACACCGTTTTTCATAAACGGGATGCGCGTCCAGCCGTAGTGATCGGCTGCCTTGTCTGCGACTCGCAGGCAGTTTTCAAGGTACTGAATATCCTTCTCATGAATATCCGCGGAGGTATGCGTTTTCTCCTGACGGTGCTTCATGCGTTTGAGCGAGGTCTCGACATCAACATCGAGGTAGATTACAAGATCGGGTTTGGGAAGTCCGAGCTTTACATACTCGAAATCATACAGCCACTCGAAAAAGCCGGGCAGCTCCTCATCTGAAAGTTTCGCCCCCTGATGAACGGCGTTAGAGGTCGTATATCTGTCCGACAGGATAAACTCACCGGAATTATATGCGCTGCCCCAGTCAGTCCTGTAGGCCGCAAAACGGTCGACAGCATAAAAGGTTGAGGCCGCATAAGCGTTTACGTCGTTCGGATTTGAGCCGAAATCTCCGCCTAGGTACATTCTTATCAGCGCGCTGCTGTCATTATCGTAGCGCGGGAATACAATATGGTGATAATTTACTCCATCGGCCTCGAGTCTTGCGCAAACGCGTCTGTAATGCGCGGATTTCCCGCTGCCGTCGATGCCCTCAAATACGATAAGCTTACCCTTTTCCATTGAATAACTTCCCTATCCGTTTTATCCACGCCTTTACTATAAACAGCGGCAAACGCGCTATACGCTTAAAGCGCCACGGCTCCTTTATGCAGCGATAAAGCCACTCCGCATTCATTTTCTGCCATATCTTCGGTGCGCGCATCACTGTTCCCGCAAACACGTCCAGCGAGCCGCCGAGTCCCGCCATGAGACCGACATCGAGCTTGGGCGCGTTTTCCGCCATCCAAAGCTCCTGCTTGGGCGCTCCGAGGCATACCATGAGGAAATCAGGCTTTGCGGCGTTGATTTTCTCAACAACGGGGCCGTCCTCTTTAAAATATCCGTCGTTTGTGCCGCAGACATTGAGTCCCGGGAACAGCTCCCTCATTTTTTCGGCGGCAGCCTCGGCCACACCGGGCTTTGCGCCGAGCAGGAAAACGCTCTTTCCGCTCTCTGCGGCGTACTTTAAGATTTCCTCGCCTATCTCAATTCCGGGCAGGCGCTCTTTAAGCGGAGTTCCTATGATCTTTGCCGCTTTTACAACGCCGATACCGTCGGGTATGACAATATCCGCCCTGCATATCGCATCATACAGCTCGGGGTGATCCCAGGCCGCCATGACTATCTCGGGATTTGGCGTGACCATATATGCGCTGCGATGCTCGTCAATGAGCCGTTTGCACATATCTATCGCATCTTTTCGCGTCAGATCATCAAATCCGACGCCCAAAACATCTATTCTGCTCAAAGCTGACTGAACACCTTTCCAATCTTTTCATTTATAACAAGATCCGCTTCGTCGTCATACGGAGTCCTGCTGAGGTTAACGAGGGCAAGCTTATTTCCCCGGTAATAGTTTATAAGTCCCGCAGCGGGGTAAACATTCAGGCTCGTTCCGCCGATTATGAGCACCTCCGCCTCGGATATGACGCGGACAGCCTCAGTGATGACCTTTTCATCCAGCGGCTCTTCGTACAGCACTATGTCCGGGCGTATAACTCCTCCGCATGTGCAGTGCGGGACGCCTTCGCCGTGGTTCATTTTATCCGCAGGATAGGGCTTACCGCACAGTGAGCAGTAGCTTCTCAATATGCTGCCATGGAGTTCAAGGACATTTTTGCTGCCGGCCGCCTGATGCAGCCCGTCTATATTCTGAGTGACCACTGCGCGCAGCTTGCCCCTCTGCTCAAGCTCGGCAAGCTTTAAATGCGCTGCGTTCGGTTTTACGCCGTCGATAACGAGCTTTTCTCTGTGGAAACGGTAATACTCCTCGGGATAGCGGACAAAAAACGAATGGCTCAATATCGTCTCGGGCGGATACTTCCATTTTTGGTTGTACAGGCCGTCGACGCTGCGGAAATCGGGTATCCCGCTCTCAGTAGAAACGCCTGCTCCTCCGAAGAATACAACATTGTCGCTGTCGTCTATCCATTTTTTCAACTGCATAATTTTTTCGTCCATAGCGCACACTCCAAAGTCGAGTCCTAATCAGTTTATTATACTATAATTACTGTATCTAATCAAGCAAATATTGTTCAATTATCGCCGCGACGCCGTCGCTGTCGCAGTCAGGCGCGATGACGTCGGCGAGTGCCCTGACAGCGGTGCTTCCGTTTGCCATGGCCACCTTGAGTCCGGCAGCCTTGAGCATTTCCTCATCGTTTTGCGCATCGCCTATCGCTATGCACTCAGACAGATCGACACCAAGCGCAGCGCACAGTGACCGCAGTCCCTTCGCTTTGCTCACGCCGCTCGCGTTTATCTCCAAACAATGCGGTGAATGGCAGGTGAAGCTCACGGGCAGGTTTTTTATCTGCTCGTAGACGGCATCGGCCTCGCCGTCCTGCGCGAAGAAAAGATTAAGCTTTTCAACCGGCTTGGGATCTGCCATGAACATGGCGAAGACATCGTCGACAAGGTTCATCCCCTGTCTGTATATCGGCTCGTACGCACTCAGTCCGAAATCGGCGCAGCTATCGACGCACCATGAGCTGCTGTAGGTTTTGTCGTCGATGAAAAGTATCGGCATAATGTAGCCCGCGGCTCGGGCGGCGATGTATTTGATTGTTTCGGGGTCTATCGTCTCATAGCTGAATTTCTTTCCCGTGTATGTGTCTATGACCGATGCTCCTGCACCCGTCACAGCGTAGCGCATGCCGTGCACCTGGCCTATATACGGCTGCACAAGGCTTATGCTGCGCCCTGTTGAGAATGCAACGATCTTCCCCTGTTCTATCGCCTTTTCCATGGCTGCGACCGTTTTTGGGGTGAGCTCCTTTTTTGAATTTAAGGCCGTCGAATCCATATCGGCGGCAAGCATCTTGTATTTCATTTTTCTTTTCCCATGCTCCTTGCGTAATAGAAAATATATTGCTGGGCAAGCCCCGCGTAGCGGCCGAGCGACTCCGGGTCAAAATCCCGCGGAAAGTTTTCCTTAAGCGCACGCTTCATCCAAACGTCTATGGGGAATGCCTCCATGTGCCACAGCCCGAACAGCACGACGCAGTTTGCGACCTTTTCACCGACTCCGCGAACCGTGCGCAAAGCCTTTATCGCCTGCCTGTAATCGCATTTTTTAAGCGCCTCAAGGTCGATATTACCGTTTACGACATCGCGAGCGGCGCAAATTATGTACTCTGCTCTGTAGCCTGAGCGTATAACTGCAAGATCGTCGGGCTCCAGCACAGCCAGCCGCTCGGCGCTCGGAAATGAATAATACATCTCATCCCCGACCTTTATCTCATCGCCAAAGCCTTCGCATAGGCGCTCGACGATGCCCTTTATGCGGCTTATGTTATTGCACTGGGATATTATGAACGAGCACAGCGCCTCCCAGCCGTCCTGTCGCAGGATGCGTATACCGCTGCCGTACCGAACACATTCTGAGAGGTATTCGCCCGTAAATGCGCGGCTTATCTCGGCATAATCCGTGCCAAGGTCGAAATATTCATGCCATATATCCTCGGGCGCGTCTGATGTTATGTAAACTTCATTATCATTCACCGAGACCTCGGCGTAATAGCCGTCCACAATGCCGCGGTATATGCCGTCCGCTCCGCAGTTCCAGCGAAAACACTGGCCGCATTCGAAGGTTTTTACGATATCCAATTCTTCTGTGCTGCAAAGCTTCATATCTTTCCCCGTAAAATGCAAAAATTCTGAATAATTATATACCCTTTCGGTCATTTTTACAAGTTGCGCTGGCGGGCAAAATGTGCGATAATTATATATTATGAATATTGTCATCAGGAGGTCTGTCATGGGCTTATTAAGCAAATACAAGGCAAAGCTCACAAGCGCAGACGATGCCGTCAAGTGCGTTAAAAGCGGCGACTGGGTAGAGTATACCTCAAACCTGGGCTTCCCCGTATTGTGCGACGCGGCGCTTGCAAAGCGCAGGGACGAGCTCAGAGGCGTTAAGATCCGCGGTGATCTCATATTCGGGCCTGTGCAGGTCATAGAATGCGATCCCGATATGGAGCATTTTGTTTATAACACATGGCACTGCTCGGGCTACGAGCGCAAAATGTGCGACAGGGGCAGAGCCTTCTTCGAGCCAATGGTGTTCAGAAATCTCGCTTGGTACTATAAGAACTTCCTCACCTCGGATGTCTGCATGGTCACGGTGTCCGACATGGATGACGAGGGCTATTTCTATTTCGGTCCGTCTCTTGGCATGTCAAAATGTATTGCGGATAACTCAAAGATCGTCATTGTCGAGGTAAACCGCAACATCCCGCGCATTAAAGGCAGCAAGGATGCGAGAATACATATATCCGAGGTCGATCATATCGTCGAAACCGGCGATCCCCCGCTTTTCGAGATGCCGAATCCCGCTCCGACTGAGACGGATGTCAGAATAGCTAATCTGCTGCTGCCGTACATTGAAAACGGCGCGTGCGTTCAGCTCGGCATAGGCGGAATGCCAAACGCCCTCGGCGAGCTTATCGCAGACAGTGAGCTTAAGGATCTCGGTATGCACACGGAGCTTTGCTCGGACGGGTATCTTGCTATGTTTAAAGCCGGAAAACTCACAAATGCGAAAAAAACACTCCATCCCGGCAAGGGTGTGCTCGGCATTGCTATCGGAAGCCATGAGTTCAACGACTGGCTAAACGACAATCCCGATGTTTTGGGCTATCCCCTTTCTTACGTCAACGATCCGTATGTGATAGCGCAAAACGACAACATTGTGTCCATTAACGCCTGCATTGGCGCGGATCTTTACGGTCAGATAAGCTCCGAGAGCTCCGGAACGCGCCAAATAAGCGGCACGGGCGGTCAGCTCGATTTTGTTTGCGGCGCTCAGATGGCGCGCGGCGGCAAGGCTTTTATCTGCATGAGCAGCACGCACACCGACAAAAACGGCGTTATGCACAGCCGCATAGTTCCGACCTTCTCGGGCGATATAATAACTACGCCGCGCTCGCTCGCCTACTACGTTGCGACGGAGTATGGCGTTGTGAATCTCGCCGGTCTCACGACATGGGAGCGCGCGGACGCACTTATAAGCATCGCTCACCCCGATTTTCGTGATGAGCTCATAAAGGCGGCCGAAGCAAACCGCATCTGGCTGCCGTCAAACAAGAGGTGAAAGCTATGGAAACATCAAAACTTTACGAAGGCAGGCCCGAAAACTGCGCAGAGCGCCTGCCCAAGGAGCAGCGCTGCTATGATATGCTGGACAGGCTCGGCATAGGCTACGACCGCGTCGATCACGAGCAGGCCGACACTATCGAGGCCTGCCATGAGATCGAGAAAACGCTCGGCGCAAAGATCTGCAAAAATCTTTTTCTCACGAATCGCCAGCAGACAGAGTTTTATCTGCTGCTAATGCCCGGAGATAAGCCCTTTAAAACCAAGCTTCTTTCAAAGCAGATAGGAACAGCGCGGCTATCGTTTGCCTCGCCCGAGCACATGCAGGAGCTGCTGGATATAACGCCGGGCTCTGTAAGCGTACTGGGGCTTATGAACGATAACGGCAGGGTGCATCTTGTCATCGACGGGGATCTTTTAAAGGACGAATACATAGGTTGCCATCCGTGCATAAACACGTCTACTCTAAAGATAAGGACTGCCGACATTACGAGAAAATTCCTGCCGGAGGTAGGACATGAATATACAGTCGCAATTTTACCATGGGAGGTTGAGGAATGAAAATCGGAATAATGTGCGCATGTGCGCCGGAGTTTGAACCGTATAAGGCCGCGCTCGGCGGCAAGGCAAGTACGCTGCACGGAATGCAGCGGGCAGACGGCATTTTGTGCGGGCATGAGGTGTCCGCCGTGTTCTGCGGTCTCGGAAAGGTAAATGCGGCGCTCGGCGCCATGACGCTTATCCGTGACTGCGGCGCTGACAGAGTCATCATGTCCGGCGTTGCCGGTGCGATAAGCGGCGGAATTCACATAGGCCAGTGCATCATGATAACCGACTGCGTCTATCACGACCTCTCGTCGCAGCTCATCATCGACTACCATCCGAGCGCTATTGATCCCGATTTTGCCTGCGCAAAGGACATCGTCGATGCAGGCCGCGCCCTGGGGCTTCTGTGCGGGCGCACCGTCACGGGCGACGTGTTCATCGAAAGCGACGGGCGCGAGAGCATAATAGAGCGCTTTGACCCAATTTGCTGCGATATGGAGACCGCGGCGGCCGCGCATGTGTGCCACGCGATGAATGTTCCGTTTAACTGCATCCGCGCTATATCGGACACCGAGGATGAAGCGGGCCTCGGCAGCTTCGAGAAAAACGTCGCCTTTGCCGCGCAGAAGGCTTTTGACGCCGTCTGCGCCGTGCTCGGCGAGATATAAAAATCACCCACCCTGCGTTTTTTGCGCAAGGTGGGTTTTGTCTATTCGATCGGCGTAAATATCATTTTGCACTTGGGGCAGACAAAGCTCTCGGTAATGCCCGGTTTCAGAGTTCCTTCTGTTAGTTTAATGTCTCCGTCACCGGCAAGAAAGAATCCTTCTTTCTTATCTCTGCTCCAAATTATCTGGCGCGAAGACTGTATATAGCCTCTCTCCGCCGCGCCGCCGCATAATGGGCATTTCATAGAACTCCTCCAATAAACAAATTATGCAAAATAATTTTGATAATAAAAAGTGTGTGGGAACGCTGTCCCTTTATAGTTTCTTTTTGAATAGCAATTACCTGTGTACATATAATTACGATCCAAGTTTGTGGACGAAGTACTTTCATATCTTTTTAGCTTGAATGACCAATACGCATCATCCATACCGTAAATCTCCACCCTAGTCAGCATAGCAGATGCAAGTGAACTTGCACATGACACCAAAATCGACAGTCCAAGTGGCGCATTAAATGCCGTAGTTATTATAGTTGCAATTGCCCCGATGGTCATACCTACAATTGTACTTACTCCCCAACTAATAATATTAGATTCATACTTACCTGCAGATATTGTATATGTTGATTTGTTCTTTATTGGATTTTTTGAGTAATGCTCATATCTAGCTTGTGGTGCTACTATTGAATTTGATGATGCTTCAACGTTACTACCTAATAGACCACTTTCATCTGCATAGCTACTATATATTAATTCAAAGCCATTAACCCTCATGCTTCCATCAGCAGATATTATAAGTTCATCATGCTTAT
>CAVGIU010000035.1:0-14075 GCA_963629425.1 Oscillospiraceae bacterium | reverse complement strand
CTTTATCTGAGTGCTAATATAGCACTGTTTTTTACTCTTGTCAAGGCTTTTATTCAAAAATCCGCTCATATATTTATATATTTTTAATTGCGAGTTTTAGTTTTCTACGGATACGGTGGCGAGTGGATAGCTGACATCTGATAGTGGATAGCCAGATGTCTGCGGCTTTGCCGCGCGAATTTGAAAAAGCGACCCCATCGGCTCGGCCAAGGCCGACCCAGCTCCCCTTACACAGGGGAGGCTTTTTCAGAGGCGCACCAACTCCGTACCGATACATTTTTTGCGGTCGTCCGAATCGAAACTGCCGACGAAACCGTGAACCTGCCGCCTCCCGAGGGTGCGTACACCTTGGGCTATCAGCTATCTACTATTTACTCGCAGGCGCAGCCTGCCCCATTGGTTTCCCTGCGTAAGGGGAGCTGTCAGCGAAGCTGACTGAGGGGCCGCTGCAGGCAATTAAGTCGTTCTGATTTAGAGCAAAATCCACGTCGCACCTTGCCTTCCCCTTTGAGGGGAAGGTGTCGGCCATAGGCCGACGGATGAGGTGTAATTAAAGAGAGCGCAGACAAAGGTCTGCGCTCTCTTTATTCAAATCTCTTTATTCAAATCCGTTTGCCACGGGCAAACACATATAGCTATCAGCTATCGGCTGACTATTCAATTCAAAAAATCTCTGAGTTTCTTGCTTCTGCTGGGGTGGCGGAGCTTGCGCAGAGCCTTGGCCTCGATCTGGCGGATACGCTCACGGGTGACGTTGAATTCCTTGCCGACCTCCTCGAGGGTACGGGTGCGGCCGTCGACGATGCCGAAGCGCAGCTCGAGCACCTTTTTCTCGCGCGGGGTGAGCGTATCGAGCACCTCCATGAGCTGCTCCTTCAAAAGCGAGAAGCTTGCGGCCTCGCTCGGCTCGGACGCATCCTCATCGGGGATGAAGTCTCCGAGGTGAGAGTCCTCCTCCTCGCCGATAGGCGTTTCAAGCGACACGGGCTCCTGAGCGATCTTGAGGATCTCACGCACCTTGTCGACGGGCATGCCCATCTCTGCTGCGATTTCCTCTGCGCTGGGGTCGTGACCGAGCTCCTGCAGAAGCTGGCGCGAAACGCGGATGACCTTGTTAATGGTCTCGACCATGTGAACGGGGATGCGGATCGTTCTTGCCTGATCGGCGATGGCTCGGGTGATCGCCTGGCGGATCCACCACGTCGCGTAGGTAGAAAACTTATAGCCCTTGGTGTAGTCGAACTTTTCAACGGCCTTGATGAGGCCGAGGTTGCCCTCCTGGATAAGGTCGAGAAACAGCATACCGCGGCCGACATAGCGCTTTGCTATCGAAACGACCAGACGCAGGTTTGCCTCGGTCATGCGGCGCTTTGCCTCCTCGTCGCCCCGGCTCATTCTTATTGCGAGCTCGACCTCCTCTTCGGCAGTCAGCAGAGGCACCTTGCCTATCTCCTTGAGGAACATGCGCACGGGATCGTCGGTGCTGTAGCTGTCGTCGACCTTGACCTCAGCCATCTCCTCCTCGGTGACCTCTTCGATCTCGTTGAGCTCCTCGATCTCGGGCATGTCGATATCGTCAAGGATGGGCACCGCGTCATCGTCGCTGATGTCTATTTCGATCTTATTGGACTCGAGCGCATCGTAAAACTTTGTAATGGACTCGGCGTCGACGCCCTTTTCCTCGAGCGCCGCGATCTCCTTGGTAGTGATCTTGCCGCTCTTTTTGGCCTTTTCCATGAGTTCATTGAGGATATCCTCGGTGCTCTTTGCCTCGGTCTGCTCCTCAGCGGGCTTCTCCTCGGTCTTCGCGCGGCGAGTGCTTTTTTTCTTCGGCACGTCCTTTGTCTCGTTTGCAGCCAGCAGTTCGTCCGCTGCGCGCTCGAGTTCCTGCTCGGTCATGGTTTCGGTTTTTTTGTCCATAGTTTTACCCCTCATATCCTTTAGTTTCTTTAAGTCTGTTTGCAAGCTGTCTGAGATCGCCGCTCGACTGCTTGAGCTCATGGCGGTTTCTGAGCCTTTCTATGTAATCGGCAAGAGCCTTGTCGCCGTTGCGCAGCGCCTCGGGCTTCTGCAGCACCGAGGCCAGAAGTGCGGCCTCCTGCGGAAGCAGCGCGGCGCTCATCGAGGCCATGCTGATTATCTCTCCGTTTTCAAATTTTGCTTTCAGCACGGAATATATCCGCGCCAGCACCGGTGATGAGAACATCTCCGGCGGCGGGAGTTCCTTGCCCCGGCACAGCCCCTGATCGAGATAGAGTATCCTTATGATGCCCTCCTCCGCCGCGGCGGACTCCGGATCATCATAGCGCAGCTCCTTTTCCTTCGGCTGAAGCTGCCGCTCGGGATGCGCCGTATTCTTCGCATCGGCGCGCTGAGCCGTGCGCACAAGGCGCTTTCGCCTTCGCTCGATCTCCTGCGACACAACGTCGCTGCCGACCCCCGCCATGGACGCAACGCGCATCGCGTAGACCTGACGCTCGACGCCGCCCGGCAGGTGCGCGACCATGTCCGACGCTTCCTTCAAAAACGCAACCTTCTGCTCGTCGACCGTGAGGTCATACTTGTCCGTGACGCGCTGTAGCTGATAGTCGATATGGTTTTCCGACTTATCTATAAGATTGCGGAACGCGTCCGCACCCTTTGTCTTTATATACTCGTCCGGGTCCTTCGCGCCGCTCATCGACAGCACCTTGACCTTGAGATCGAGCTTTTCCAAAAGCCCTATCGCGCGCTGCGAGGCTTTTTTCCCCGCTCCGTCGTTATCGTAGGCAATGATGACCTCGCTTGTATAGTGCGATATGAGCCTTGCCTGCTCCGGCGTAAGCGACGTGCCCAGCGACGCGACCGCGCCGTCAAAGCCCGCCTGATGCATCATCACGACGTCGACATTGCCCTCAGCAAGTATTATATGTCCGCTCTTCGACTTTTTAGCCAGATTAAGCGCGAAAAGATTGCGGCTCTTGTTGAACACCATCGTTTCCGGGCTGTTCATGTATTTTGGCTCACCGTCGCCGAGTATTCTGCCGGAAAAGCCGATAACGTCGCCTCTTACGTCGATGACCGGGAACATGAGCCGGTTGCGGAATGTATCGTAATGCCCGCCGTTTTTGCCCTTGCGCACCAGCCCGGCATCGAACATCTCATACTCGGAATACCCCAGCGCGCGCATCGCGTTTATCAAACTGTCCCATGTGTCCGGCGCGTAGCCGAGGCCGAAGCGCTTTGCCGTGTGCGGCGTTATCTGCCGTCTCTGCATGTAGTCAAGCGCGGGCCGGCCCTCTGGCTTACTGAGGCACGAGTAGAAAAACTTCGCTGCGTCACGGTTTAGGTCCAGAAGTCTGCGGCGCTTTTTCGCCTCGCGGTTATCCTCCTGCTCGGGCATCGTCATGCCCACACGCTTTGCCAGAAACTCCACCGCCTCGGGGAAGCTGAGGTTTTCGACCTCCATTATGAAGTTTATGACGCCTCCGCCCTTGCCGCAGCCGAAGCAGTGGTATATCTGCTTGTCCGGCGACACGGAAAAAGACGGCGTTTTCTCGCTGTGGAACGGGCACAGGCCGAACCTGTTCGAGCCCGAGCGCTTTGTAAGGCGCACATACTCGCTCACGACGTCCACTATATCGTTTTTCTCCACGAGCTCCTGCAGGAAGCTCTCCGGAATGGCCATCTCCCATCCCTCCTTTTTCAGAGGCGCTTTGACGCACCTGCGAATACGTTTATTGCGGTTGCCCGGCAGCGCAGGCTATGCCTGCAAATGAATAAATAATAATGAATAATGAAAAATTGCGGTGTGCGCCGTTGGCGCACAAATTAAATTTCATTCGCTCTTTGAGCGAATACCTCAATTATTCACTATTAATTATTCATTATTAATTTTATTTCACCGTCCACGACATGGGGATGAAAATTTCGCTGTACTTTTCCATTGCATAACCGTCGGTCATGCCGGATATATAATCGCACACGGCGCGGGACACACCCTCCCTGTCCGCTATAAGCCGCATCTCATCCGGCATTTTATCGGGATGCTCGGTGTAGTAATCAAAAAGCCCGCCGATGATGCCGTCGACCTTGCTCTCCTCGCTCTTGGCGATGGGATTTGTGTACACATCCGAATACATAAACGCGTGGAAGAAATCCACCGCCTCCTGCATGTAGTCGCTCATTTTAATTACCCCGCCGCCGCTGTTTTCGATAAGGTCGAGCACAATTGAGTTTATCCTCTCGCTGTTGCGCTCGCCGCAGCGTGTGCGGATCATCTCCGGCACTTCCTCGGCACGCAGGATGCCGGCGCGGATCGTATCGTCAAGGTCGTGGTTTATGTACGCGATACGGTCGGACAGCCGCACAACGGTTGCCTCGGTCGTATCGTCCGGCGCGCCGTGCGTATGGTGCAGGATGCCCATGCGCGTTTCATAGCACAAATTCAGCCCTCTGCCGTCGCGCTCGAGAATATCGACAACGCGTAGCGATTGCTCATAGTGCTTAAAGCCACCCTCATATATTCTGTTGAGCGCGCGCTCTCCCGCATGGCCGAACGGCGTGTGTCCGAGGTCGTGGCCGAGCGCCATAGCCTCGGTGAGGTCCTCGTTTAAGTCGAGCGCCCTCGCTATCGTGCGCGCAAGGCGCGAGACCTCCAGGGTGTGCGTAAGGCGCGTTCTGTAATGATCGCCCTCCGGCAGGAGGTAGACCTGCGTTTTGTGCTTTAATCTTCGGAAGGCCTTGGAGTGAGTTATCCTGTCAACATCGCGCTGGAAGCAGGTGCGGATCTCACACTCGGGCTCCGGCTCCGCTCTGCCTCTCGAGTTCTCGGCTCTGACACCGTACTCGCCGACGAGCGTCCGCTCGAGCATTTCGCGTTTTTCTCTCGGACACACCATACCGTTACCTCCTATCAAAAATGCCGAGAATTTCTCTTCATTACCTTTATACGACGCAAATTCATATTTCCCTTTATTTTTTCTCAAAATTTTTTAGAGGCGCTTTGACACACCTACCGATACGCATATTGCGTCAGCCCGGTATCGAAAGTGCGGAAGAAACCGTGGCGTTTCGCCCCCCATCAGATGCGGTATAAATTTTGTGTCGCATTACGGTATTGCCCCCTTGCCTTCCCCTTCGAGGGGAAGGTGTCGCGCTTGCGCGACGGATGAGGTGTTTTTCAATTTGTTTGCCGTTTGGCAAACATTTTATTCATTGGCTCCCTTGCGTGGGGTCGTTTTTTCAGTGGCGCATTAAGGCCGTACCGATACATTTTTTGCGTCAGCCCGGTATCGAGGCATTGGAAGAAAACACAAGATACCGCCCAGCCGGTGGCTGTGGGGCGGCTCTCGAAGAGTTTCACCCTAAGAAGCGGTATCTTTGATAACAATATATTCAATTCTTCCGAAAATGTCAACGCCCCGTCTTCTATTTCACCCGCACGGGCATGAGCTCATCGCCGACGGCTTGTGCGCTGCTCTGCCCGGCGCTGAGTTCGGTGACGCGAGCCTGGAATTCCTCACTCCTTGACTCGGGCAGCAGGAACGTCATGTGCACGTCCGCGCCGTACTCGACATCGCTCACCGCGCCCTCGAGCGCGAAGCACTCCGTTTTCATGCGTTCGAGCAGCGAATACGGGCAGGCCGCCTCTAACTTCACCCAGCGGCGCACGGCGGCGATGCCCGCCGCGTCCAGCGCGTCCTTAGCGCTTTTTGTGTACGCGCGCAGAAGTCCGCCCGTTCCGAGCAGCACTCCGCCGAAGTAGCGCGTTACGACGCACACGACATTTTCAACTTCCTCGCGTTTAAATACTTCGAGCATCGGCAGCCCCGCCGTGCCCTGCGGCTCGCCGTCGTCGGAATAGCGCACGGCGCCGCCGCGGATGATGTAGCACCAGCAATTATGCCGCGCGTCGTAATGCTTTTTCTTCATCTCGTTTATGAACTCGCGCGCCGCGTCCTCTGTTTCGACAAAGCGCACATGGCCGAGAAAGCTCGACCGCTTTTCAACAAATTCCGCCTCGCCGCTTCCGGCGGGCACGAAATATTCGCTCAATCCTCCCAGTCCTCCTTGGGCTCGGTGTAGCCGGGTATATACTGCTTTATCTTGCCGAAAACCTCCGGCGGCACGGTGACCTCGGCCTTAATGCCGTCGTCGAGATACTCAAGGCTCGTGACGGCGGCCTCTCGGTTTAAAAGATCCATAACTCCCGCATCGGAATACGGTATGCTCAGCGTGACATGGTGATTGCCGCGGTCAAGCAGCGCCGAAAGCCGTCCGACGAGCTCCTGCACACCCTCGCCGCTTTTTGCCGAAAGGCACACGACGTCCTCGCCGTGCGGCAGTATGCCGACGTAGGCATCGCATTTATTAAACACGCGGATGCATGGTGTCTGCTCCGCGCCGAGCTGCCGAATGAGCTCGTCGACGACACGCGCCTGCTCCTCCCAGTCGGGGTTTGAGATATCTATAACGTGCAGCAGCACGTCCGCATAGCTGAGCTCCTCGAGCGTGGCCTTGAAGGCTTCGACAAGATGGTGCGGCAGCTTGCGGATAAAGCCGACGGTGTCAGAGATCAGCACCTCCGTGACCTCGTCGATGCGCAGCTTGCGCGTTGTTGTGTCCAGTGTGTCGAAAAGGCGGTCGTTTGCGGGGATATCGGCATCTGTCAGGCAGTTTAGAAGCGTCGATTTTCCGGCGTTGGTATAGCCGACGAGGGCAACGACGGGAACGTCGTTTTTCTCGCGCTTGCGGCGTTGGGTCGAGCGCACCTTGCGCACGGCGGCGAGCTCCTCCTCAAGCTTCTGTATCTTCCTGCGGATATGGCGGCGGTCGGTCTCAAGCTGAGTTTCGCCGGGGCCGCGCGTACCGATAGGCGACGAGCCGCCGGAGGCCGTCTGACGCACAAGGTGCGTCCACATACCCGTCAGGCGCGGCAGCAGATATTTATACTGCGCAAGCTCGACCTGAAGCTGACCCTCGCGCGTCTGTGCGCGCTGGGCGAATATATCGAGTATGAGTCCCGAGCGGTCGAGCACCTTAACGCCGAGCTCCTCGCCGAGAACGCGCATCTGCGAAGGCGAAAGCTCGTTATCGAACACCGCGAGGTCGCAGTCGTTCATATCTATAAACGCCTTGAGCTCGGCGACCTTGCCGTCGCCGATGAAGCTGCGCGGATCGGGTGTCGGGCGATTTTGTATCATCATGCCGACAGCCTCGCCGCCTGCCGTCTCGACCAGCGCGGCCAGCTCCTGCATCGAGATCTCGCTCGAGCGCTCCGACGGCTCCATCGAAGCCGCCGCGAGCCCGGCCAGCACAGCGCGTTCAATTTTTATATCATTGTTTTCCATGACATTCTGTCCTTATTTTTTTGTTTTGCATTATATTATACCAAATTGCCGCCCGCTTGTCACGAAAATAAAAAGCTTCCGCGCCTTGGGTGCGGAAGCTTCCCTGACATTGCCGCGGCATCCGTGGCAGATCCTAAGATCGGACGCCGCGGCTGAACAGTTACTTATTTAATGTGCGGTACAGAAACGTCACGACCTCAGCTCTCGTGCATATCGCGTCGGGTGAGAACGTCGTGTCGCTCGTGCCCTTTGTTATGCCCCTTTCGGTAGCCCATGCCACCGCGTCGCGGTAAAATGCGTTCGGCACGACATCGAAGAAGCGGCTGCCGGAGCTCACCGCGGGTGAACCCGCCGCGCGGTAGAGGAAGGTAACTATCTGTGCGCGGGTGCATGCCGCGTAGGGAGAGAAGCGCGAGTCGCCCGTTCCCTTTGTTATGCCGCGCTCCACCGCCCATCGGACGGCTTCATAAAAGCCGTCGTTGGGATTCACATCCGAAAAGCTCACGGCACTCGTTGCCTTTGGGCAGCCGCAGGCGCGCCACAGGAAGGTGACTATCTGATACCGAGTACAGTTGTCGCCGGGTGAAAACGTCGTATCGCCGGTACCCTTGGTTATGTCGTTTTCAACGGCCCACTGCACGGCGTCATAGTAAAATGTGCCGGGAATGACATCGTCAAAGTGCTTCGGAGCGGCGGGCTCGGAGTCTGTTTGCTTTGCGCCGCACACCGAGCACTCCCCGCCGGAGAATTTGTGTCCCGGTGCCGTAATGGTCTTACCCTGCTCTATCATATCGCCGCAGCGTGTGCACACAAGGTCGCCGGTATAGCCGCCGTTAACACACGTTGCAGTCTTTTCGTTGCGAAGCTCGGTACTGTGGCCGAGGGCAAGTATGACAGTGCCGGTTTTTACGGTCTTGCCGCAGACGGTGCAGACCTCATCGCCGGTGTAGCCGCCGCTAAAGCAGCCCGCCTTTTTCTCGTTTTTGAGCTCGATCTTGTGCTCGAGCGCGCTGACATAGTCTTTTTTATAGCTCTCTCCGCAGGAGCATGTGTAGGTGGTATAGCCTTCGGTGGTGCAGGTTGCTGCGGTCACGGTGGGCTTAAAATCATGCTTATGATCCTCGAGTATGCCGCAGCGCGTGCAAATGCCGCCCCGATAATTGTGACCGAGCATTTTAGTGTAGCTGTCAGTCTTCGTATCTCCGCAGGAGCATTTGCGGACGGTATACCCGTTTTCGATGCAGGTCGGCGCGACGACGGTGTCGACATAGCTGTAGCTGTGCGTGTGACTCGCGAAGCTCTTGAGCGCATCATTGAGCGCCTTGTTTGAGCCCTCTATCGTCACTTGGCCCCACTCGTCATCTTTTCCGAGGAACGTAACGCTCTTGAGAGCCGTGCATCCGTCAAACGCCGCCTCCTTGATGGCGGTCACGCCGGCAGGTATAGTGATGCTTTCAAGCGCCGCGCATCCCGAAAATGCCTTGTTCGGGATAACGGTGACTTCTCCGGGTATCTTGACCTCCTTGAGAGATGAGCAGCCCGAGAACACGCCCTTGCCGAGCGTCTTGACGCTGTCAGGAATGCTTATCGCCGTGAGGGCAGCGCAGCCCGAGAAAAGGCTCGCCTTTAATTCCGTCAGTCCCTTGGACAGGACTGCGCTTTTGAGCTTTGCGCAGTTTGAAAATGCGCCCTCGCCGATGGCGGTCACGGTGTCGGACATGCTCACGCTCTCGATGCCGGACGCGGCAAATGCCGATTTTTCGATCTCCGTCACCGTTTCGGGAACTGTATACGAGCTGCCCGTTTTGCCGGCGGGATAGCATATAAGCCGCGTTTTGTCGGCGTTAAACAGCACTCCGTCGACAGAGGAATACGTCTCGTTCCCGCTCGCGACCGTAAAAGCCTCCAGCGCCGTGCAGCCGGAGAAGGCATTGAGATCGAGCTTTTTGACCGTGTCGGAAACGCTGACCCTTTTAAGCCCCGCGCAGCCCGTGAACGCACCGCTTCCGACGCCGGTGACGCCGCTTTCTATCACGACCTCGGCAATTTTGTCCTTATATGCTTTCCAAAGCGCGGCCGAGCCGTCGTTTGCAGTTTCGGGAACATCGCCGCTTCCGCTTATCGTCAAAACTCCGCTGCACGAAAGCGACCAGCTCAGCCCCGACTGCGTTCCCTCGGCAAGCGCATCGGAAAGCTTTGCGCCACAGACCTTGCAGGTACCGTCGCCCTTGTTCTCGTGTGCGGCTTTGCCCTCAATTTTGTCGCAGCCGCTGCATGCATGCCAATGGCTGTCCTTATCGCTGCGCCACTTGGTGCCGAAATCACAGCTGTGCTGAAGGAAGGTCACAAGCTTTATGTCAATGCCTGAATCCTCACCGCCGATCTCCGTCCAGCGGGCTGTCGTGCCGGCAAAAGCCGCGCTTTGTATGACCATGCCCATGAAGGCGTTTTTGCCAATGCTCTCCACGCTTGCGGGTATCGTGAGCTCAGCTGTATTGGCGCAGGAGGCGAACGCCTCCGCACCGATGGTCTTGACTCCGTTGGGTATGCTTGGGACCGCGAGCTTGCCGCAGCCCTTGAACGCTTTTTCGCCGATTACAGTAACACTCTCAGGTATGTTTACTTCCGCCAAATCAATGCAGCCGGAAAACAGCTTATCGGTCAGTTCCTTGAGATTCTGAGGTAGCGTTGCCTTTTCTATGCCTATACAATTAAAAAAAGCGCCGCTACCGATACTTTTTACACTGTCAGGGATCGTGATCTCGGTAAAACATTCACTTTCGGCAAAAGCGTACGCACCGATGCGCTCAAGTCCATCGGGGAGCTCAAAGCTATATGCGTAGCAAGAAGAAAAGGCGTAATCGCCAATACCGGTTACGCCCTCGTCTAAGTTGACTGTGTCTATACAACAGTCTGCCCATGGCGCCGGAGTTCCCTCGCTGTAATCAGCCATATCTTCATTTCCGCTGATTTTCAGCACGCCGTCTTCCAGCGCCCATGTTAAATTGTTCCCCTCGCTGCCGCAGCTGTTTTCCGCGGCCGTTTCTGCCAATGCGTCAAACGGTATAAGACTTAACGTCATCAGCAGCACGAGCATTAAACTCAATAATCTCGTTTTCATAGTTTCCTTGTATGATATACGCATGGCAAAAGCCAGCAAAATCATACTTCTCCTGTTACTATATATTTGCCCCTTGATTTATGGCAGCCAGCCATAGGCATGGGACATCTCGTTGCCTAAACTGTTAGAATAGTGGGGTAATGGTCTGACCTTTTTCTCCAAGGGCTAATACGTCCGTCAGAAAGTCAGTCAGCCATCCCTCCTATTCGCAGTGTTCGATTTGTGCAGGTAGAGCCAGTGCGTTCGCGTCAGCAAACAGATAGAATCGGCAATGGGTAAGATGGCTTTGTCCATTGCAAATTTCAAACAGGAGTGATTCTATGAACGCAGCAGGTATTGATGTTTCCAGCAGAAAGAGCACGGTTGCGGTGCTCCGTCCCTTTGGTGAGGTTGTTCGGTTGCCGTTCGATGTTACCCACAGCACGGAAGGACTGGCTTCTCTTGCGGAGCAGCTGAAGGCACTTGACGGGGAAACCCGTGTCGTGATGGAGCACACAGGACGCTATTATGAGCCGGTTGCAAAGGCATTGCACGAAGCCGGGCTCTATGTCAGCGCCGTAAATCCACTGCTCATTAAGGAATACGGTGCCAATTCTCTGCGCCGTGTGAAAACGGACAAGGCCGATGCTGTGAAAATCGCCCGTTATGCTCTTGACAACTGGACAGATCTGCGAGACTATACCCCTATGGATACGATTCGTTATGATCTGAAAACATTGAACCGCCAGTTTCAGCTTGCTTCCAAGCAGCGGACAGCGTGCTCCAATAACCTGATTGCTCTTTTGGAGCAATCCTTCCCAGGCGTCCGTAAGTGCTTTGACAGCCCTGTACGAAGCGATGGAACGCAGAAATGGGTTGACTTTGCGCATACCTTCTGGCATGTGGACTGTGTGCGGAAGCAGAGCTACAACGCATTTTCTGAGCGTTACCGAAAATGGTGCAAGCGCCACGGCTATTTCTTCAAACAAAGCAATGCCGAGGAAGTGTATGCCCTTGCGAAAAACGCTGTTCAATGTGATGGGGATATACTTAAAATGTGCGCCTCAGGATGAGCCGGTGTTCCAGTTTCTCGACCGCAAACGCTCGGAGGGCAAACCCTTCTATGTCCACATGACCGCTGCATCCAACAAGTTCCTGCGGCGCTATTACGCAAAGGTGCGGGACTACCTTGCTGCATTGGATGATCTGCCGCCGGTAGACATGGATTCCACCGGGCTGAAAACAAGCGACTGACGAGTTTCTCATCTTTCGCACTTTTTAAGCCGGCACTCTGTGGTGGCTTATTTGTGCTGCTCTTTTTTTGCCGCCTGCCTCCTGCATATTTTATCGGGTCAAGTCCTATTTGGGGCTTGACTTTTTATTTGTTCCTTTCCTTATACATTTTTGCCGCCTTGCTCATGGGAATGAGCGCGAGCGCCGTGACTATGGCGGCGGCAATGAACAGCTCGTTCACGGGCAGATAGCCCTCGGCTATGCTGCTTATGTCATAGCCCATTTCCGCCGCGCGCCGGGCAGTGACGAAAATGAGGTTACCGTTATCGACGACCTGATAGACCTTCTCGCCGAAGGCGCGGCAGATGGGGTCTGCCAGCAGCGGGCCGGCTATCATCGGGAAGAAGACGAAGAACATGATCCTTATGCCCTCAAATTGGCCGCGGTGCTCCTCGGGATACAGGCGCTTCATCCAGACGGTCATGGCCTGCATGAAAACGACGTAGCCGATGCCGACGAGGATTATGCCGACAAAGCATGGCCAGTTGGCCGCGAAGTTCAGGGCGTTTTCCGTGTCGAACGTGCCCTGCATGCTGCCGACGACGAAGTACACGAACAGACAGCCGAGGATGCTCAATATCGTCGCAAATGCGGCGACGGCGGGCACCTTTTTGTTGTTTATGACCTTTATAAACGGGATGGATATCGCGACTGCGATGAGCAGAGGGATGCCGAGGATGAGGCTGGGGTCGTTAAAGCCCAGGGTGTAGTTCATCCAGTTCATAATGTGGATGAAATAGCAGTTATAGCCGATGAAAAATACGCACAGGGTGAGGAATACGAGCGCAAGCTCGCGGTTGGCGATAAAGCGCTTAAAATTAAAGGTCGAGCCGAACTGATGCCAGAAGCTCCCGTCCTTTACGGGCTTGAGCGAGGGGGCGTCCTTGAGCAGGAAAAACGACGCAATGCCGATGAGAACGGTAACGCCGCCCGCGATGGAGAAGAAAATGATGTAGCCCGCCTGCGGGTTTGCCTCGGTTGCAAGGCCGGTAACGAGCATGCCGCCGACGAGGGTGCCCACGAGGGTTCCTATAACGGGCAGCGTCGCCGCGACCGCTCCGATCTGACCGGAGTTTGAGTCGTCCATCATGTCGGCATACCAGGCGTTATAGCCTGCGTCGTTTGCCATCGAGCCGAAAAAGCTCATTATCGTGTCGGCTGCGACGATGGTCACGCCGACGAGCATGACATCGTTATAAATGCTGTCGCGCAGGTAGTGCGTCAGGCCGAAGGCTATCGTGAAAATTCCCCACAGTATAGAGCCCCAGGTGATAAGCTTCTTGCGCGAACCGATACGGTCGGAAAGCGTTCCGAAAAACAGTGCAGAGAACGTCGTCGCCGTCGCAGAGCAGATGGTCATTGCCGTGACGACGCCGAGCTGTGCGCCGAAATCGGAGTACAGAAAGTTTGCAAACCAGTTGTTTTCGATGACCCAGGCTATCTGCGCGGAAAATCCGATGACCAGCAGCAGCGTCCAGTTGAGAGCGCCGATGCCCTTTTTCTGCGTTTTACCCATTTATCCTTCCTCCTATAAGCTCCTCGATAAGGGCTTCGTACTCACCCTTTGCGCACATGTAGCATGCCGCATGCCCCGCTCCGGGCACGAGCAGCAGCCGCTTGGGGCTGCTGCACGCGTTGTAGATATTGAGCGCCATGTCCTTCGGAACATAGCGGTCGCAGTCACCGCAGATGTATACGAGAGGAACCTCAGCCACGCTCACACTGCGCACCGAGCTTGCCTCCTTAAAGCCGTAGCCTGCCTTGAGAAGATTTACATACTCGAAAACGTCGACAAATATCGTCGGCAAATGATAAAGCTGCCCGACAAGATTTCGGAAAACCGTGTTGAGATCGGAATAACCGCAGTCGGCGATAACACCGCGCACGTTTTTGTTGAGTTCAAGATCCATGCTCTGCAAAATGCTCGCCGCACCCATGGACATGCCGTGCAGATAAATATCGTTTTCAGGGAAAAGCTCGGCGACTTTATCCGTCCATTTCACAACGTCGTATCTGTCCAGTGCGCCGAATCCTATGTAGGTTCCGTCGCTTTTGCCGTGTGCGCGCATGTGGACGTAAATAAGATCGTGACCGAGAGATTTATAAAAATCGTACATCGCCGCGAAATCGCAGGCGGGCTCGGACTTGTAGCCGTGGAAAAACATGACGGTCTTGCCCGTGCCGGTGCCGCGCAGAAGATCCGCGCGAAGCGTGAGCCCGTCTTCCGTGTCGATTTGTATCTCCTCAAACGGCAGTTCGCGGAATGGTGCAAAATAGGGAATGTTGTGCGCCCAAAGGGCGTTTCCCGTGGGCTCGAGAAGGTCAGATGACTGCGCGCCGGACTCCGGCGT
>CAVGIU010000034.1:0-14334 GCA_963629425.1 Oscillospiraceae bacterium | reverse complement strand
GCGGCACAGCCGCACACATATGGCTATCAGACTTTTTGACACACCGAGCTCTCAGCTGTCAGCCGTTTCCTTTTCCTCTATCAACGGGAGGAACTCCTTATACTGCGTATCGTAGGCGCAGGCATACTCGGCGCAGTCGGCAAACTTCGCCACGGCGCGCGTCGAGCGGTCGATCGGCTGAAGCGTGCCCGCGCCGGCGACGCAGCCGCCGGGGCATGCCATGCCCTCGAGCAGATATCCGTCATACTTGCCGTCGCGCGCCATCATAAGCAGCTTGCGGCATTCGTGCAGACCGGTGGCCTTTGCGATCTTGACCTCACGCGTCGGATCGATGGACTTGATGGCGTTGACGACCGCCTGTGCAACGCCGCCGGAAACGGCGAACTTGCGTGCGTCCGAGCCTGCCTGCGAGAGCGTCTGCGCCTCGTCGGCGGGGATGCACTCCTTATCCACGCCCTTGGCCGCGAACATGCCGAGCACCTCCTCAAAGGTGAGGACGAAGTCGACGTCGCTGCGCACGGTGCGGCGGCTGGCCTCGAGCTTCTTCGCATCGCAGGGGCCGACGAAAACGACCTTGCAGCCGGGGTGAGTTTTCTTCACAAAGCGCGCGGTGAGCACCATTGGCGTCATCGCGACGGAGATATTTTCAGCCATCTCGGGGAACATTTTTTTGACCATGTCGCTCCACGAGGGGCAGCAGGAGGTGACCATGAAGCGGTGCTTTGCCGGAACCTCCTCCAAAAAGTCGGCGGCCTCCTCGATGACACACAGGTCTGCGCCGATGGCGGCCTCGTACACGTCAGCAAAGCCGAGGCGCTGGAACGCGGGCTTCATCTTCTCCGGCGTTGCGTCCGGGCCGAACTGGCCGACAAAGGCAGGCGCGAGCACGACATAAATGGGAACGCCGCTCTTTATCGCCATGATGGTCTGGAATATCTGACTTTTATCGCTTATCGCACCAAAGGGGCAGTTTACGAGGCACTGACCGCAGGAGGTGCACTTTTTATAATCTATCGCCGCACGGCCGAGCTCGTCCTTGCCGATGGCCGCGATACCGCAGGCTTTTTTGCACGGGCGCTCCTGGCGGATGATCGCGGAAAAGGAGCACGCATCCATGCATCTGCCGCAGCGGATGCACTTTTCGGTGTCGATATGCGCGTGGCCGTCGACCTTGCTGATGGCCTTCTTGGGGCAGACCTCCATGCAGGGGTGCTCGATGCAGCCCTGGCAGCCGTCTGTGACCTTGATGAGGTTATCCGGGCAGCGGTTGCAGGCAAATTTGATGACATTTATGAGCGGCGGCTCATAGTACTTCTCGGCAATGACCGTCTCCTGCACGCTGTCGGAGATATTATTGTGTTCACCGAGCTTACGCATCGGCAGACCCATCGCAAGACGCAGCCTTTCGCCGACGACGGCACGCTCGATCAGAAGATTGTTCCTGAAGGGGCCTATCTCGTCGGGATCGCCCGGACAGATCTTATACGGCAGCTCCTCGAGCTTTTGGGCGTAGTCCCCGCCCTCGTATGCCATGCGCGCGATCTCCGTGAAAACCTCGTGTCTTATTCGTGTTTTGCCGGTCTCCATTCCTCTCATTGGGTCGAACCTCCGAATATGTATTAAGCCAAAGATAATTATACAAATCCATACGGTTTTGTCAAGAAACCCACATATCTTTTAACGCGAAATTTACCATAAATGACTACAGCATAATTAAAGCAGGTATTAAAAATTTTAATACCTGCTCGTACATTACTTATTATATTCTTTTATGATCTCCTCGACCTCGTCGGTTTTTGTCTCGGTCTTGGGTCTTCGCGTGGGCGCCTCGATGGTGGGCTCGGGAGCTGCGTCGTCCGGACTCGGCTCGATGACCGTATCCTCATTCTCTGTCTCGCTCTCCGGTTCGGGAGCCTTGACAGGCTCGGGCCGGGAGGGGAGGTCTTCCTTCGCGCAGCGGTTTTTGATGATCAGCCAGCCGTACATCAGCAGCATGCCCGCCGTTGCGAGGATAATGAGCTCAAGCCCCATATACCTGCTGTCGGACAGCGTGGTTATGCACATGAACGCACCGAAAAGGCTCAGATAGCAGGCCTTATGCGGGTTCGGACGGCCGAAGGCATAGCCCGCGACGTAAAACAGCGCAAGTATCGCGCAGCAGATGGCGATTATCTCGATAGCGAACATCCACACGTTGGGGTTGTTGGCGTTCGCCCTGTAGCTCGCGATGAGCCACACGCAGTACATGAGGATGGGGATCGTCATGAAAACGCTGACGAGAGAGGGCGAATAGTGGCTGCGCGAGGCGCTGCATATGAGCGGAAAGCTCAGTCCGCTGAGCATCGCCAGCACCGCAATGATGATATACATCGAGCGCAGACTGTCCAGCGCGGCATCCGCAATGGTCATGATGCCGCCGATGACGGCGATAGCCGCGACCACCCACGCGAATATGATGTACACAAGCGAAAGGCCGCGCAGCGCCTCGCTCATCCCCGTCGGAAACACTGTCTCTCCGTCGGTCAGCTTTTTGGTTCTCAGCCAAAGGATGACCGCCGCGGCGATGATGATCGCCGGGAGCAGAAAGTTGAGGATACTGGGGTTAATAAGCCCCGTCTCGGAGTCGCGCGCCACCTGCATCTGCAGCCAGCGGAAAAACGCGCCAAACGCGCCAAACGCGCAGACATAGCACAGCATTATCAGCGCGTCGTTGGCTTTCTTATTATTTTTAAGCATACTATCAATCCTGTACGAGTAAAATTATATTGTATATTCTATACTTTTTTATACTGACAGTCAAGATGAAAGGGTGATACCGGATGAAAAGAATACTCTGCGCCGCGCTTTTCATGACGCTTGTCGTCGTGAGTCTGCCGCGGCTTTTTCCCTTACAAAGCGCCGAGATGCAGCCGGAAAACGGCTCGGACAAGACCGCCGAGAAGCTCGAATCGGACTCAACGCGCAGCATCCGCCTGCTGTGCGGCAGCGAGGTCGGAACGATCGGCGTTTTTGACTACCTCACGGGTGTCGTCGCCGCCGAGATGCCCGTTTCCTTCGAACCCGAGGCTCTCAAGGCGCAGTCGGTCGCCGCGCGAAGCTATCTCCAGCGCGCGATAAATTCCCCCAGGCACAAGGACGCGGATATCTGCGCGGATTCAAGCTGCTGTCAGGCGTATCTCAGTTCCGAGCAGCTCAAATCGAGCTGGGGGGACAAGTATGAAATATACATACAAAAAATAATCGATGCCGTCCGTGCGACCGACGGCGAGTATCTCAGCTACGACGGCGCGCCCGCGCTTGCGGCCTTCCATTCCTCTTCCGACGGCGCGACAGAGGACGCGAGCGCCCTGTGGTCGGATGTGCCGTACCTCAAAAGCGTCTCCTCGCCCGAGACAGGCGACAGCGTGCCGAACTTCATAAGCACCGTCGGGCTTTCGGATCTCGATTTTCGTGACACGATCCTGTATCTCAAGCCCGAGGCGGACATGACCGGCGACGCGTCGGCCTGGGTCGGCAAGACAGAGCAGTCTTCATCCGGCCGCGTTGCGAGCGTTGTGATAGGCGGCGTGAGCTTCTCCGGCAGCGAGCTGCGCGAGCTTTTCAAACTCCGCTCGACCGATTTCGAGCTCAGCCACGCAGACGGAAAGTTCACCTTCACCGTCCACGGCTACGGCCACGGTATCGGCATGAGCCAGTACGGCGCAAACGCCATGGCCAAAGACGGCTCGGATTATCGCGAGATACTCGCGCACTACTACCCTTCGACTTTTTTGGTTACGCATTTTTAGAGGCGCATTGAGGCTGTACCGATACGCCGATTGCAGTATCAGCAGCTGAAGCAAAGCGCTTATGGCAAAGCGTATTTTTCGGAATAGCGGCGGTACTGGTCGGAAAATTCGGGAACTTCCTCGCGCTCATGCCGGGTCTCGTGGGCGCTGAGGGTGTGTTTTTTCATATCCATGACGCACAGCGCGATGTTCGAGCAGTGGTCGGACGCACGCTCGAGGTCTGTCAGAAGATCGGACCACACAAAGCCCGCCTCGATGCTGCACTCGCCCTTTTTCATGCGCAGGATATGCCGTGTGCGCAGCTCGTTTTTGAGGTCATCCACGACCTGCTCAAGCGGCTCGACGGCCTTTGCCGCCTGCGCGTCGTTATCCGCGAAGGCCTTAACCGCGAGGTCAAGCACCTCACAGACGGCGGCGGTCATGACCGAGAGCTCATATTTTGCGCTGCGCGAGAACTCGAGCTGCTTTTCGTGCAGCTCCTCGGCAGACTCGACGACGTTTACCGCGTGGTCGCCGATGCGCTCAAAATCGCCGATGAGCTTTAGAAGCTCCGTGACCTCCTCGCTGTTTTCGTCGCTCAGCGGCTCCGCGCCGAGCTTGAGCAGATATGTGCCGAGCATGTCCTCATATTTATCCGTCTCGTCCTCGCTCTCGCGCACCTCCTGCGCGGCCTCGGGGTCGAAGTCGGTCACACATTCGATGGCCTTTTTCATCGCGCCGGCTGCATAGTATGCCATGTTCTCGGTCACGACGCTGCACTGCTCAAGCGCGAGCGGCGGAGTCGCCAGCAGGCGCTCGTCGAGCGTGACCTCGTCCTTTTCCTTCTTTCCGTCCGGCACGATGCGTACGGCAACCTTTTCAAGCAGCGCTGACTGCGGGAGCAGAAGCGCGGTGCAGGCAATGTTGAAGGCTGAGTGTACGATTGCAATGCCGTACATCGTCGCGCTCTCGTTAAGTATCGCGGGAGCCGCAACAGCACGCACGATGCAGAAAGCGCTCAGCCACACGACGGTGCCGATGACGTTGAACGACAGGTGGACGATTGCGGCGCGCTTTGCGTTGCGGCTCGTCCCGACGGAGGAGAGCAGCGCCGTGACGCAGGTACCGATGTTCTGACCCATGATGATGGGTATGGCCGCGCCGTAGCTTACCTGGCCGGACAGCGCCAGCGCCTGGAGTATGCCGACGGAGGCGGAGCTCGACTGGATAATGCCGGTCAGCACGGCGCCCGCCAGAACGCCCAGCAAGGGGTTGGTGAAGGCGATGAACATCTCGCGGAACGCGGGGATGTCACCCAGTCCGGACACCGAGCCGGACATCGTATCCATGCCGAACATGAGCGTGGCAAAGCCGAGCAGCACCATACCGGTGTCGTTTTTGCGGCTGTCCTTGCTGAACATATACATTATAATTCCGATAAGCGCCAGCACCGGCGTGAACGACGTGGGCTTGAGAAGCTGCACCCACAGCGCGTCGCCGCTGATACCGCCGAGGCTCAGAAGCCATGCTGTTACGGTCGTGCCGATGTTCGCGCCCATGATGACGCCGATGGCCTGCTTTAAGGTCATGAGCCCCGAGTTTACAAAGCCGACGACCATGACGGTCGTGGCCGACGAGCTCTGAATTACAGAAGTTATTACAAGGCCGGTCAGAAAGCCCGTCAGCGGCTTGCCGGTCATTTTGCTGAGCGTTGTGCGCAGACGGCTTCCGGCGCGGCGCTCAAGCGCCTGACCCATTATGTTCATGCCGAAAAGAAACAGGCACAGGCCGCCTATCATTTCCAGCGCATCGAATATGTCCATCAAATGTCCCTCTCTTTACAATTCATTTTACATTTCTCATTTTATCCTCGCTTTATAAAATCAATAATCATGCCATTGTAAAATCGGTGTAAATTCGGAGGCGCATTGAGTCTGTACTTATACATTTATTGCGGTAGCCCGGTATCGAGGGGGCTGACAAAACCGGGAGTCTGTCGCGCTACCTTAGTGCGGTGCGAAATTTTGCGCTGCACTCCCGGGGTGCGAAACGCTATGGTTTATGCCAATGCTTCGATACCGGGCTGCCGCAATAAAGTATCGGCACAATGTAGGTGCGCCTCTGAAAAAGCGCCTATGAAAAAGCGCCTATGAAAAACCTTGACAACACCAAAGGTATCATTTATATTGACTGTGCGGTTTTAAATCATACAGTTAGGAGCTTATCATGGCAAACAGCAGAAAAATCATATTCCATACATACGCGATAGTACCGCTTCTGGCAATATGCGCGGTGCACGCGCTCGTCTGGCTGGGGACGAAGGCACTGGCGGACTTCTCGCGCGCGTTTGACGTGACGCTCGGCATCGACGCGCTTTTCCCCCTGCGTCCGGAGTGGGTCGTCATATACGTCGCAACGTTCCTGTTCTGGGGGATGGGGCTGCTGCTGATTGCACGGCAGGACGATGAGCTGTGCTGCCGTTTCGCGGCGGGCGTTGTCATCGCCGACCTCATCTGCGGCGTAATTTTCCTAACCTTCCCGAGCTGCATCCCTCGTCCGGAGCTGAACCCCGCCGAGGGCGGCTTTGTTTGGGCGCTGTCGGTCGTGTACTCGTTCGACACGCCGACAAATTGCTTCCCGTCGATGCACTGTCTGTTAGCCTACCTTGTGTTCCGCCAGTCGCTGCGCGCGCCAGGCGCAAGGCCGTGGTTTAAAATATTCTGCGGCGTGTTCACTGTGCTCGTCTGCCTGTCAACGCTTTTTGTCAAGCAGCACGTCTTCGCGGACGTTATCGGCGGTATAGTTTTTGGTGAGATCGCCTTCGTTTTGGGACAAAAAGTGCCTCTGTGGAAAATTTTTATTAAAATCAACAAAAAACTCTTGCATTCTCTCTCATAGTATGCTTAAATATATACTATCAAGGGGAAAAAGTATAGTATTAAACAAAAATCGCAATTATGGAGGCACTAAAATGACCAACACTCTGAAAAAGAATGCTGTAATGATGCTGGCTGCGACGCTTGCAGTGATAATGATCTTCGCTGTCGCATTCGCACCCGTAAGCCTTGCAGATAACGATAGCGCCGTTGCCGCCGCTGTCGAAAAAACCCAGGCAACTGTCAACGCAACGCTCGGTGAGATCAAGGCCGCCGTCAGCGAGAACGTCGGCGCAGACGTCAGCACGCTCAAGACCCTTTGGAATTACGGCGATAATGTCGAGGTAGGCGTCGAGGACGCTACCGACGATTTCGTCGCAATGCTCGAAGGCATCGGCCAGGCATACGACAAGGGCAATGTTGAAGACATCCTCAAGACTCCCGATACTTTCGTCAACGGACTCAAGGGCTACCTCGGCAGCATTTGGGATTCCGTACAGCCCTGATCGGCTTAAATAACCCTCTATGTCAATCATAGCCACCAATAAACCGGTGGGATGCACAGCCCCCCGGAAGGGGCACTGAAAATTTGACACCGCATTACCATTACGGGCAGCCGCTTCAAGCGGCTGTCTTTTTTGTTCTATGTCGTCAACAGTTGGGGTAGAGCAAAAAACGGATGGCGTCCAAGGGAGACGTCATCCGTTTAATGGGGTGGAGAAAGGAGATCTTAATGATGTTGAACGAGTGCTCGCCTGCGCGTGATTGGGGGGGGTATGCGCGGCGCTCCGTCCATTTATAAAGACGCAAGATCGCCGCAAATCTTGCGCAAAATGCCGAAAAAACGACAAAAAAGCTCCCGCCTCAATGAGACAGGAGCTTTGAACTTGTTATCAGTCGGTCACATAGGGCAGGAGAGCGATCTGACGGGCTCTCTTGATAGCCTCGGTGAGCTGGCGCTGATGCATTGCGCAGGTACCGGTGGTACGACGGGGAAGGATCTTGCTGCGCTCGGACATGAAGCGGCGGAGCTTAGCGGTATCCTTATAGTCGATGCTGGTGGCCTTATCTACGCAAAACTGGCAGACTTTTCTGCGCTTGCGGTTCTTGGGATTGTTCTTATCGAAAGCCATTAGCTGTATCCTCCTATATTATTTTTAAAACGGCAGTTCGCCGTCATCGTCGCCAAGCTCGGAAAACGCCGACGCGCCCATCGAGGGGCTCGGAGCATCGTAGCTTGATGTGTGACGGGGCTCACCGCGCATGTCGCCGCCTTCGCGGCGCTTGCTTTCGCCGAAATACATGTTGTCGACAACGACCTCTGCGCTGCGGCGCTTGCCGCCTTCGCGGTCGGTCCAGTCGCGGATCTGCAGTCTGCCGGAAACGACAGCCATGCTGCCCTTGGCGAAGTACTTGCTGACAAATTCAGCGGTAGAACGCCATGCGACGCAGTCGATAAAATCGGTCTGCTTTTCGCCGCCGTCGCGGCCGCCGAAATCGCGGTCAACGGCAAGGGTGAACGATGCGACGGGAGTCTGCGACTGAGTATATCTCAGCTCGGGGTCACGGGTCAGGCGACCCATGATCGTGATGTGATTAAGCATAACTCGTCTCCTTACTCAGCACGCAGGGTGATCAGGCGACGCATAATGCCGTCGGTGATGCCGAGGATACGGTCCAGCTCTGCGGGGAAATCCGCGCCGCTGGTGAACTTCATCAGCACATAGTAGCCTTCCGAAATGTAGTTGATCTCGTAAGCGAGCTTGCGCTTACCCATCTCCTCCAGTTCGTCCAGGGTACCATTTGCCTCAACGAGTGCCTTGAACTTCTCGACGACAGCAGCGGTCTGCTCCTCGCTGAAGTTCGGGTTGATGATGTACATTACTTCGTACTTCTCAGTTGCTTTTGCCATGGTTTGCACCTCCTTCTGGTCTTTTGGCCCCCGACCTCGTCGGGAGCAAGGATAGTCTGCACATACCGGCAGACCATAACATTATATCTGATTTTGTAAAAATGTCAAGCCCTTTTTGCGGGCGGCTTTGCCGTGCAAAAGGGCTTGAGAACGGATAGCGGATAGCCTATTGTATCGGGCATTATCCGACTGCTTTTTCGAGCTTTTCGATGCCGACGCGCATGCGGCGGAGCGTCTCGTCCCTGCCGAGGATGCGGCATATCTCGACCGCGCCGCCGGGCGTTACGGCCTTTCCTGCCGCGGCGATGCGCACAGGCCACATGACCTTCGCGTTTTTGCACTCGCACTTTTCGGCCATGCCGGTCATCGCGGCGAGGATGCTCTCGTCGTTCCACTCGGGCAGCGCCTCGAACACGGGCAGCATCTCTCGCAGCATCTCGAGGGAGCCGGCCTCGTCGGTCTTACTCTTTTTGTGGATATAAAGCGCCGTATCGTACCCGGGCAGCGCATCGAAGAAATCGAGCTTTTCGGGTATGTCGGTCAGGACCTCGGTGCGCTGCTGCAAAAGCGCGGCGATGGCGGCGGGGTCGATCTCCGGATTTTTAACCGCTCGGCGGATGAAGGGCTCGGCGGCCTCGGCAAAGGCCTCGGGGCTCATGGCGCGGATGTATTCGGCATTGAAGTATTTAAGCTTTTCTATATCGAATATGGCCGGGGATTTTGATATACCCTTGAGGTCGAATATCTCGGCCATTTCACGCATGGTGAATATCTCGCGCTCGCCGCCGGGGCTCCAGCCGAGCAGCGCAACGTAGTTTACCACAGCGTCCGTGAGGTAGCCCTGCGCAATGAGATCTTCATACGAGGGGTCGCCGTGGCGCTTACTCATCTTATTGTGCGCATCTCTCATGACCGGCGAGCAGTGGACATAGGCGGGTATCTCCCAACCGAAGCCCTCGTACAGAAGATTATACTTCGGCGAAGAGGACAGATACTCCGAGCCGCGCACGACGTGCGTTATGCCCATGAGGTGATCGTCGATGACGTTTGCAAAGTTATATGTCGGCAGACCGTCGCGCTTTATGAGCACCTGATCGTCAAGCGTTGAGTTTTCAACGGTGATGTCGCCGAATATCTCGTCGTGGAATGTGGTGCTGCCCTCCTCGGGTATCCTTTGGCGGACGACATACGGTTCGCCGGCGGCGGCGCGCTTATCGCTCTCTGCACGGCTCAGGCAGCGGCAGGGATCGGCGGCCTTTTCAAAGCCCTCTGTCTCCTCCTGCTTTTCGCAGAAGCAGCGGTAGGCGTGACCCTTTTCGATGAGAAGCTCGGCGTATTTGCCGTAAAGGCCGCGGCGCTCGGTCTGAACATAGGGGCCGACGGGACCGCCGACATCGGGACCCTCATCGTGGTCAAGGCCGCACTGCGCCATGGTGCGGTAGATAACATCGACAGCACCTTCCACATAGCGCTCCTGATCGGTGTCCTCAATGCGGAGAATGAATTTTCCGCCGTTGTGACGGGCGATCAGCCAGGTATAAAGCGCCGTGCGCAGATTGCCGACGTGCATATAGCCCGTAGGGCTGGGAGCAAATCTCGTGCGCACCTCGCCCTTGGGTATGCGCGCCTCCATCTGCTCGAACCATGTCATATCCATAAACTTTTCCTCCGAAACATAGATACAGACAGTTTAAAATGCTTTTTTACGGTTGTCAAGTGAGAACTAAAATGATACAATATCAAACTGTATCTTTGGCTTTATAATTTAGGAGATAACAAAAATGGAAGAGATAAAAAAGAAAATAATGCTGTCGGGCATCCAGCCCTCGGGCGATCTGCACCTGGGCAATTACCTCGGCGCGGTGAAAAACTGGGGCGCAAGAGCGGAGGAATTTGACTGCTACTACTTCATGGCAGACCTGCACACGCTCACCGTGCGCCAGGATCCCAAGCAGCTTCGCCGCCGCAGCCTCGAGCAGCTTGCGCAGTACATTGCCTGCGGCATAGATCCGGAGAAAAACGTCCTGTTTTTGCAGAGCCATGTGCATGAGCACGCCGAGCTCGGCTGGATACTCAATTGCTACACCATGTTCGGCGAGCTCAGCCGCATGACGCAGTTCAAGGATAAGTGCGCAAAGAATGCCGACAACATAAACGGCGGCCTGTTCACCTATCCCAGCCTCATGGCGGCCGATATCCTGCTGTATCAGGCGGATTACGTCCCCGTCGGCGAGGATCAGCGCCAGCACTGCGAATTGACGCGCGATATTGCCGTGCGCTTTAACAACATCTACGGTGAGACCTTCAAGGTACCCGAGGCTTACATTCCCAAGGCCGGAGCACGCGTCATGGGTCTCGGAAACCCGACCTCGAAGATGAGCAAATCCGACCCCAACGGCTGCGTTTTCCTTATGGAAAAGCCCGAAGATATAGCCCGTAAGTTCAAGCGCGCCGTCACCGACTCCGACACGGAAAACTGCGTGCGCTTCGATCAGGCCAACAAGCCCGGCGTTTCGAACCTCATGAACATCTACTCTGCCGTCACCGGTAAGAGCTTCGAGGAGATAGAGAAGGAATTCGACGGCTGCGGCTACGGCGTGTTCAAGCCCGCCGTCGGCGATGCCGTTATCGAGACCCTGCGTCCCATACGTGAGGAGGCTACGCGCCTGCTCAATGACAAGGCGTATCTGTGCAGCGTCTACACCGAGGGTGCGCAGAAGGCAAGCTGCATTGCCCGCAAGACCCTCCGCAAGGTCTACAAAAAGGTCGGCCTCGTCGAAAAACCTTTTTAAGCGCAAAAAAGTCTGTGACTTTTTTCACGCTTAAAAAACGCCACATTTTTTGTGAAAATAGATTTTCACGAAAAATCTCGCTGCGCTCGTCAAAAAGTCCGTGCCGGACGTTTTTGATGGCTATAATCTAACTTGAGGCGGGCCTTGCCCCCTCAAACTCCCCCGCTGCATGCTTGTCTTTCCTCGGCAGCATAGGTTTTTTGACTGCCTGCGAAAGCTGCTTTGGCTTTTCAAAAAAGTCTGTGACTTTTTTCGTAAATTTGATCAAATCCCGGAGATACAGATATGATAGATCTCAGTTTTGATGTCTGGAAAAACATATTGCTCGCGCTCGCGGTTGCGTTCGTCATTTCCTTCGCCGCGACGCCCGTTGTCAGCTCCTTCGCCAAGAAGGTCGGCGCGATCGACATTCCGGACAAAAAGCGCCATATACACAGCCATCCCATTCCCCGCATGGGCGGCCTTGCGATATTTCTCGGCTTCCTGCTGTCGGTTCTGCTGTTTGCAAACATCACGCCGCAGGTGCGCGGGATACTTTTGGGCGCTATCCTCATCGTCGTTGTCGGCGCGATCGACGACGTGATGAACTTAAACGCGTGGCTTAAATTCTGCGTGCAGATAGTCGCGGCGGTCATCGCCGTTTTGTCCGGCGTCATAATAAACGTCGTGTCAAACCCGCTGCTGATAACCAGTGAGCAGGCCGTCACCATCGGCATTCTCGCCGTTCCCGTGACGGTGCTGTGGATTGTCGGCGTCACAAACTCCGTTAACCTCATCGACGGGCTTGACGGCCTTGCCTGCGGCGTTTCGGCGATAGCATCGATGACTATGCTCGTCGTGTCGCTTCTCGTTTCGGACGCAAACATAAATGTCGCCGTGATCCTCGCCGCGCTCGTCGGCGGATGCCTCGGCTTTATACCTTATAACTTAAACCCCGCGAAGATATTCATGGGCGATACCGGCGCACTTCTGCTGGGCTACGTTCTGGCGACGGTGTCCGTCATCGGCATGTTTAAGTTCTATGCCATCGTCACCTTCGTCCTGCCGGTGCTCGCGCTGGCCGTTCCTCTTTCGGACACGATATTTGCTTTCACCCGCCGCATTCTGCACGGGCAGAGCCCCTTCCACGCCGACAGAGGACATTTCCACCACAAGCTGCTGGACATGGGACTTAATCAGAAGCAGGCGGTCGCCGTGCTGTATGCGGTGTCGGCCATTCTCGGCCTCGCGGCCGTGCTGCTGGCATCAACGGGCATCGTGCGCATCATAGTTGCGCTCCTCGCCTTTGTCATCGCCGTGTGCGTGTGGCTGTTTGTTTTCAGGCACAATAATAACATCCATCCCCTGCCGCATGAAAAGCCGGCAGAGTCAGAAAAGGACGGTGAAACAAATGAGTAAACTTAAGGTCATGTCCGTTTTCGGAACTCGCCCGGAGGCGATAAAAATGGCACCGCTCGCGCTGGAGCTTCAGCGCCGCGAGAGCATCGAAAGTCTCATCTGCGTCACCGCGCAGCACCGCGAGATGCTCGACTCGGTCATGAACTGCTTCGGCCTCAGGGCCGACGCCGACCTCAACATTATGGGCAAAAATCAGACTCTCACCGACGTGACTGTCAAGGCGCTCAAGGGTCTCGAGGGCTGCTTTGCAGAGTTTAAGCCCGATCTCGTCCTTGTCCACGGCGACACGAGCACGACCTTTTCCGCGGCGCTGGCCGCGTTTTACGCGAAGATACCCGTCGGCCACGTAGAGGCCGGTCTGCGAACCTATGACCGATACAGTCCCTTCCCCGAAGAGATGAACCGCTGCCTCGTCGGCCGCCTTGCCTCGCTGCACTTCGCTCCGACAGCGAAAAATGCCGAAAATCTCCGCGCCGAGGCCGTCACCGGCGACATTTTTGTCACCGGCAACACCGTCATCGACGCAATGAAATACACCGTCGGCGACGGCGGCTTTACCTCACCCGAGCTTAATAATATCAACTTTTCCAAAAAGGTCATCACAATGACCTGCCACCGCAGGGAGAATTACGGCGAGCCGATGAAAAACATCTTCTCGGCTGTCCGCGAGGTCGCGCTCACGCACCCGGAGATCGAGATCGTCTACCCTGTGCACATGTCGCCGATCGTGCGCGGCGCGGCAAATGAGCATCTTGCCGACCTTGAAAACGTCCGCCTTATCGAGCCTCTGGACGCGATGGATATGCACCGCCTCATGAGCGCAAGCTACATGGTCATGACCGACTCCGGCGGCATCCAGGAGGAGGCTCCCTCGCTCGGCAAGCCCGTGCTCGTCCTGCGAAAGGAAACAGAGCGCCCCGAGGCCGTTGCGGCCGGCACTGTCAAGCTCACCGGCGTTGAGCGCGAGGATATCATCCGCGATGCAAACGAGCTTCTCACCGGCGGCGAGATGTATCAGCGCATGGCGCACGCCGTCAACCCCTACGGCGACGGTCACGCCTGCGAGCGCATCGCCGACGCGATAGAGTTCTCCTTCGGTCTGCGTGCAGACAGACCCTCTGAATTTTCGGTAGCACATTAAAAAAGGCGAGCCCGTGGCTCGCCTTTTTTAATGTTAGCGGATAGCTCATAGCCGAAAGCTGACAGCCCAATGTGTGCGCCGTCGGCGCAGATATAATCACACCTCATCCGCCGCCGATGGCGGCACCTTCCCCTCAAGGGGAAGGCAAGGGTGCAGGCAAAAACCGTTAAAAAATGGCGAGCAATGCTCGCCCCTACGATATAGATTTCAGTGCCGACCAAGGTTCGGCAAGCGGAATGGGCAAGCCCATTCCCTACATGGTGCAGACGTAGATTTTGCACCAAATCAGAACAACAACTGCGTAGAGCGACCCCTCAGTCAGCTTTGCTGACAGCTACCCTTGCGCAGGGAAGCCGATGGGATGCGGCGCAAAATCAGCGCCATACTCACGGGAAGCGGCAGTTTCACGGTTTTGCCCGCACTTTCGATACCGGGCACCGGCAATAAG
>CAVGIU010000033.1:0-14983 GCA_963629425.1 Oscillospiraceae bacterium | reverse complement strand
AACAGAACACACCTCGTCGCCGGTGTAGCCGTCTTCGGTGCAGGTGGGGTCGACCGCGCCGCGCACTTCAGTCTTGTGGCCGAGGGCGCTGACATAGTTTTTCGTGTAGGTCTCGCCGCAGGAGCAGGTGTAGGTCGTGTAGCCCTGCTCAGTGCAATTCGGCGCGGTAACAACGGGGTTTCCAAAGGAGTGATCATTTCGAATACGGTGTTGAGCTTGTTTTCGTAATCCATTTTTGTTCCTCCTCAAATTTCGCACTACTGTCAAAAGGTATACTTTTTGACAGTTGCGTTTTTTTCATATTTTTGCGCAAAAAAGCTCCCGTCCGCGGACGGGAGCTTTGCTGTTTTATTCGTCTTTTTTATCGTCGGGCTCGTCGGCCATGCCTGCCGAGGCATCCTCCGCGGGAGGATCGTCAAAGCGGGCGATCTTGCGCGCCGGGCGCTCGATGGTATCGTCCTGCATGGCGGGCGCGGGCTTCGGCTCGGGGAAAACACCGTGCTCGCAGTAGTAATCGAAGGTCTCGCGATCCATCGACTCGTTCTCAAGCAGGTACTCGGCAACGCCGATGAGAGTGTCGCGGTGCTCGGTGAGTATCTTTTCGCACAAAGCCGCCGCCTCATCGAAGATGCGCTTGACCTCCTCGTCTATGAGGGCTGCGGTCTCCTCCGAGTAGCTCTTGGTCGTGCCGAAATCGCGGCCGATGAAGATGCTGTGGTCGGAGCTGTCATACTGGATGGGGCCGAGCTTTTCGCTCATGCCGTAGCGGGTGACCATGTTGCGGGCGATGCTCGTTGCCTGCTGGATATCGCCGGATGCGCCGGTCGAGATATCGTCAAGGAACAGCTTCTCGGCAATTCTGCCGCCGAGGCAGGAGACGATGCGCTCGAACATCTGCGCTCTCGAGGTGAAGTCCTCCGCGTCCTCGTCGGGACGATACAGCGTAAAGCCTCCGGCCATGCCGCGCGGGATGATGGTTATATAGTGCACGGGGTCCGTGTGCTGCAAAAACTTCGAGGCTATCGCGTGGCCGGACTCATGGTAAGCGGTCAGGCGTTTTGCCTTGTCGGACATTTTGCGGCTCTTCTTCTCGGGTCCCATCTCGACCTTGAGTATGGCCTCGTCGCAGTCCTCCATCGTAATGAAGCGGTGCTTGCGGCGCACGGCCAGCAGAGCCGCCTCGTTCATGAGATTTTCAAGGTCGGCGCCCGAGAAGCCGGGCGTGCCCTTCGCAATAGACTTGAGGTCGACATCGTCTGCAAGTGGCTTTCCGCGGGCGTGGATCTTCAGTATCGCCTCCCTGCCCTTTATATCGGGCATGCCGACATAGACCTGACGGTCGAAGCGGCCGGGACGCAGCAGCGCGTTATCGAGGATATCCGCGCGGTTTGTTGCCGCCATGACGATGACGCCCTCGTTATTGCCGAAGCCGTCCATCTCGACAAGCAGCTGGTTGAGGGTCTGCTCGCGTTCATCGTGTCCGCCGCCGAGGCCGGAGCCGCGCTGACGGCCGACAGCGTCGATCTCGTCGATGAATATGATGGCCGGAGCGACCTTCTTTGCCTGATCGAAAAGATCTCGCACACGCGATGCGCCGACACCGACATACAGCTCGACAAAATCAGAGCCGGAAATGGACAAAAACTGCACGCCCGCCTCGCCGGCGACAGCCTTTGCCAGCAGGGTCTTACCTGTTCCCGGAGGGCCTACGAGCAGAACGCCCTTGGGTATTCTCGCGCCCATTTTCGTGAACGATTTCGGATCCTTTAGGAACTCAACGAGCTCCTGAAGCTCGGCCTTTTCCTCATCGGCGCCCGCCACATCATTGAATGTCTTGCGATTTTTCTCCTCGCTGCCGAGGCGCGTCCTGGCTTTTCCGAATTTCATCGCGCCGCCTGCGCCTCCGCCGCCCTGCGCACGCTGCATCATGACTATCCAAAATACCATGAAGCCGATGAACAGAACATACGGAATAAGCTGCAGCCACCACGTCGACTGTACGGGCTCTATCTGATAATCCTTGATTATGCCCTTGTCGTACTGCTGATCGATAAGCTCGCCGAACTCTTCATAAAACAGCGAAAAGCTGTACATCTTATAATAAACGGTCTTCGCGCCGCCCTGGGCGCTTGAATCCTTGACCTTCATTTCAAGGATATTTTTTGAACCGTTATAGGTGAATTCCTGAACCTTTTCCTCCTTGAAAAGATCCTTGACCTGAGCATAGCTGAGCTCGTTCTCAGGTTCCTGATTGAGCAGAGTGAACAGAGTGCATGCAAGCAGCACCAGTATCAGAACATAAAAGCCTATATCTCTCGCTCTGTTGCGCTGAGGTTTCAATTGATCACGTCCTTCTAGACAGGAAACATTTCATCCGTGCCTGATTATTTCGTATATATTTCGGGCTTGAGCACACCGATAAAGGGCAGATTGCGGTACATCTCGTCATAATCGAGACCGTAGCCGACAACGAACTCGTCGGGCACTTCAAAGCATGAATACTTTGCGTAAACAGGAGCCGTCCTGCGAGAGGGCTTATCCATAAGCGTAGCAATGGTTATGGAAGCGGGCTTTCTCGTCATAAGATAGCTCTGCAGATAGTTGAGGGTGTTGCCGCTGTCGAGGATATCCTCGATGATAATGATATGGCGGCCTTCTACATTTTGGCCGAGATCCTTCTGTATCTCGACAGCGCCCGTAGAGCTCGTGCCGCTCTTATAGGACGAAACGGCCATGAAGTCCATCGAGCAGGGAATGCTGACATGGCGCATGAGATCTGCCATAAACACAAAACAGCCCTTCAAAACGCCTATAAACAGAGGATTTTTACCCTCGAAGTCTTTGGATATCTGCTCGCCGAGAGCTGCGACCTTTTCCTCGATCTCCTCCGCCGTGAAGAACACTCTCTCTATATCATTTCTCATCTTTCAATTGTCCCCCGTAAGCTTGGTTTTATTTATTGTTACCCGAAGAGTCCTGTCTCCGGGGCGTGCAATACATCTTTCCGCGATGCCGAAGCCGCATACGGCTATGACACCTTTTTCGTCCCTGAACACCGGCGTCCGCTCACGCTCGACATGGCTGAGCTTTGCCTCGGAGAAAAGATCCTTGAGACTTTTCGTACAGCCTCTGCCGTGAAGGCGTATCTTATCGCCCTGCATTCGTGACGTAAGCGATATGCTACCACAAATACTGTCGTAATTAAAGTATAAAATATTAAATGATCCGAAATTTTCGCCGCAGGAGTCGATTATTTCGCTTTTTACCTCGAGTTTTCCGCCGAAAACGGGCTGAATTGAGCCGATATTGAGCCGAACAGGCTCCAGAATGCCGCTCTCCTCCCTGCCGAAATGCAGAACTCCGCGGTCGCACGCAACGCGCATGCCGCTTATGTCCGCGTATTTAAGCTCATGCGACGATGCGATGTCATACACTGCTTTCGCATGAGTAAAGCTCAGGGCTCTGCCGCAGATAAGGCGCAGAACGCGCATGGCAACGGGCTTTGGAAGCGATATGAGCTCTTCTGCCGGGAACGTGCCGGACTTATAGTACTCATCATACGCCTTTTGCGCCATGGCGTTCAGGCATTCCTCATCCTCCCGGAGGAGCCGGGTCGTGCGCGCGCAGGCATCAAAAAACGCGGGATTTATACCCTCGAGCACCGGCGTTACATGATGGCGGATAACATTTCGCGTGTAATCATCGCTTTCATTTGTCGCATCGCTTACATACTCGATGCCGTTTGTCGCATTATATGCCTCGATCTCGCGCCGCGTCGTTCCGAGCAGCGGGCGGACAATATTGCCGCGCCTCGGCGGTATGCCGCACAATCCCTTCAGGCCGCCGCCGCGCGTGAGGTTAAACAGCAGCGTTTCGGCGTTATCGTTTGCATTATGCGCTGTCGCTATGACACTGCAGCCGAGCTTTTTGGCAGCATCATCTAAAAACTCATATCTGAGAGAGCGCGCCGCTTCCTCTTCGCTCAGGCCGCCGCTCTCCGCGTATGCGCGAACATCGCCGCGGCCGGTCAGGCACTCTATGCCATTCTTTTCGCACCATTCGGCGACAAAGCGGCAGTCGGATGCCGATTCCTCGCCGCGCAGCATATGATCAAAGCTCGCGGCGCACACGGTAATACCTAATTTTTGCGCGTTTGTGCTCATATAATGCAGCAGGCACATCGAGTCCGCTCCGCCGGAGACTGCGCACAGCACGCGGTCGCCGGGCGACAGCAGCGCGTTTTCCTTAATAAAATCAATAATCGTCATCGGTTTTTGCCGAGCGGTTGCCGAAGCTCGTAAACTCGGGCAGCCATTGCAGATATACCGTTCCGGTCTGTCCCTTGCGGTTTTTGAGGACTATGGCCTCTGCCAAGTACGGATCGGAGCTCTCCTGATCGTAATAGCCCTCGCGGTGCAGACCGATAACAACGTCGGCGTCCTGCTCGATAGCGCCGGAATCACGCAGATCGTTGAGCATTGGGCGCTTATCGCTTCTGCCGACGGCGGCACGGTTGAGCTGGCTGAGGCAAATGACGGGAACATTGAGCTCCTTGGCCATGATCTTGAGCATACGGCTTATATCGCTGACCGCCTGCTGACGGTTTTCATTATAGTTGCTCTTGCCGCCTGCCGACTGCATGAGCTGGAGATAGTCGATGACGACAAGACCGAGATTTGATAACCTGCGGCACTGCGCGTTCATGTCCGCGACGGTGAGCATCGAATTATCGTCGATGCGCATATCCGTAGCGCTGACGATCTGCGCTGCGGAAGCCAAACGACGCCACTCATCGGGGCTCAGCTGCCCTGTCAGCATATTCTGCGACGGGACGGAAGCCTCGCGCGCGAGGAGACGGCTTACGAGCTGCTCGCGGCTCATCTCCAGCGAGAACACGGCGACAGTCTTGTCCGAATTTTTTGCAACATCCATTGCGATATTGAGAGCTATACTCGTTTTACCCATTGCCGGACGCGCGGCAATGAGGATGAGCTCACCCTTATTGAGGCCGAGGATGAATTTATCGAGATCCTTAAGACCCGTGGAAAGACCCGGTATGGTCTTGCCGCTGGACGCGGCCTCGGATATATTCTCATACACGGTTTGGACGACGGTTGATATCGGCAGAAGTCCGCCGATATTGCGCCCCTGACGCAGAGCGTATATCTTACTCTCCGCAGCTTCGAGGATATTTTCCGCCTCGCCCGAGCCCTCATAAACGAGATTGTTTATCTCATCGGCCGCAGATGCGAGGTTTCTCAGCAGCGCCCTGTCGCGCACGATGGCGGCATACTCAAGGACGTTTGCCGCCGTCGGCGTTATGCGCATGAGCTCGGCGATATACTCCGGGCTTGCCTCACCGTAGACACCGCGCACCTTCATTTGGTCAAGAACCGTGACGGGGTCGATGGTCTGCCCGTAGGAGAACATGGCATATATGGTCTCAAATATATCTTTGTTCTGTTTTATATAGAACTCCGTGCCGCGCAGACGCTCGATGACGTCCGGGATGCAGCGTGTATCTATAAGCATCGAGCCTATGACCGCCTGCTCGGCCGCTGCCGAATGCGGCGCCTGTCTGCCCAACAATTCTTCCATGCTTTAACTCCTACCGCTTACCGAAATACTGTTCTTACGCTTCGATGACGAGCACGTTTATCGTGCCGGAGATCTCATAGCCGAGCTTTGCCTTGACCTGAAACGAGCCGAAGGTCTTAATGGGCTCCGGCTGAACGATCTTGTTCTTCTCGATCTCGATACCGTGCTGCTGCTTGAGCGCGTCGCTTATCTCCTGCGAAGTGACAGAGCCGAAGAGCTTGCCCTTATCGCCGGCCTTCGCGCGCACCGTGACGGTGATCTCGCCGAGCTTTTTTGCGTTTGCCTCAGCCTCGGCCTTTTCGCGCGCCATCTGCGCTGCCCTTGCCTTTTCCTTGAGCTTGAGCGCGTTTATATTGTCGGTCGTCGCTTCGCTTGCGAGCTTGCGCGGCAGAAGGTAATTGCGCGCGTAGCCATCGGATACCTCCTTCAGCTCGCCCTTCTTGCCCTGCCCCCTGACATCAACGTTAAAAATGACTTTCATAATTTATTCCTTTCCCGTGAATGAATCACGAATCAATATACTCATCTATGGCGGCGTACAGCTTTTTCACCGCCTGCTCAAGCGTGAGCCCGTTTATCTGTGCCGCGGCAGCCGCACGGTTTCCTCCGCCGCCGAGCTTTTCCATTATGAGCTGAACATTCACCTCGCCTATCGAGCGCGCCGAGACGAACACTCCGCCGTCCTCGGTCGGGTACATGACCATCGACGCATCGACACCCGCCACATTGAGCAGCTCATCCGCCGCCTGAGCGGCGACGATCCTGTTCTGCGGCGTTTCGGGTACGGCAATGGCCGTTACGCTGCGGTAAAGCTTCGCGCGCTGGAGTATCTTATACTTTGCGACGGTCTGCTCCATACCGTTCTGCATGAGCTTTTTGACCGCTATCGTATCTGCTCCGGCACGGCGCAGGTATGCCGCCGCGTCAAAGGTACGGTCGCCAGTACGCATGGTGAAGCTTTTCGTATCGAGGACGATGCCGGCCAATATGGCCTCTGCCTCGCAGCGCAGAAGCTTCGGCTCGTCGCTGCACATTTCAAGTATCTCCGTCATAAGCTCGCACACGGACGAGGCGTAAGGCTCTATAAAGCTCAGATCCGCCCTGTCTATGTAGGTCGCGGCGCGGCGGTGATGATCGATGACTGCAACGTGGTTGCACGACTGCAAAAGCCGCAGATCCTCGACCTGCTCGGGGCGGTTCGTGTCTACAACAACCAAAAGGGTCTTGCCGTCGGCTATCATGATAGCCTCTCGGGCGCTTATAAATGCCTCCTTATACTCCGGGCTTTCGCGCAAAAGCTTTATAAGCGGCTTTGCCGAGCTTTTTTCCGTATCGGCAACTATCAGCGCACTCTTGCCGTTTTTGCGGGCGAGGCTGCATACGCCGACGGCGCCGCCGATGCTGTCCATATCGCTGAATTTGTGTCCCATGACCAGGACGCGCGACGCATCCTTTATGAGCGACTCAAGAGCGTTTGCCATAACGCGTGAGCGAACCTTGTTGCTTGACTCGACCTCTCCGGACTTGCCGCCAATAAAGTCAAAGCTGAATTTGTCCTTTATAACGGCCTGGTCGCCGCCGCGTGAGAGCGCCATTTCAACAGCCAAAGACGCAAACTGCAGCGCCTCGCTGAGGTTTTCGCCGTTTCGGCCTATGCCGATGGACAGCGTTGCATGTATCCCGCTCGGGCTGACGACCTGGTGCACCTCGTTTAGGATATCGCATTTTTTATCGAGGATGCCCTGCATATAACGCTCTTCAAACAGGAACAGATATCTGTCTCGGTCAAAGCGGATAATAATGCCGTTTGTGTCCACACCCCACTGGTCGAGCTTATCGCCGACCGCGTCGCGCAGGTCGTTTCTGACGCGCTCGGGCTGGTTTTTCATGAGCTCCTCGTAGTTGTCGATCGTAAGTATCGCGGCCACGGGCTTTGACAGCTCATGCTCATCGCGGATGTTTTCATACTCGGTCACATCTATCCAATACGCTATCGCCATGAAATGCCGGTCGTTCCCGTCGCCGGCACCGGAGCGGACGATGTTGCCGCATATCTGATATTTTCTGTCCTTGAGCTCAAAAAGGTCGGGGCTTTTCGTCTTACCCTCCATGAGCCACTTGCCGGAAAACTCGGGAATGAGCTCGGCAAGGCTTATATCCGTGCGCGAACCTGACAGACCGCTTATGGAGAAGAACATCTCGTTGCCCCAAATTATGCGCGAGTCGTCAAGTCTGAAAACGACGATGGGCAGAGGGAAGTTTAAAAGCGTGTTATTCTTCGCAGTCTCCGCATCATAGGTGACAGACTCGATATAAGCAAGCAGCGCCTTTCTTCTGCGTGAGCGCGTTATGAGCGAGTAAATGATCAGCCCGAGGATGACCACGCCCTCCGCCGCGGCAAGATAAAAGTTTTTCAGCACCAACGTCGCAACCGCAAACACGATGAGGAAAAATACGAACGGCCTTGTATTCGGTTCAAACAGTCTCTGTGAGTTTTTCATTTCCCGTTTCCTATGTAATCGTAAACCAGTAATTATAGATATTAAATTATAACAAAGTATCAGTCTGATTACAACCGTAATTTTTTATAGGGAGGCAAATTCGGGCAAAAAAATGCCCTGAGCCCGGTCCGTGCATTTTTTGATATTCAGATATTCATATGCCTTGCCTGTTTTGCAGCTTATCTTTCAAAGCGTTGTAATAATTCATTTTCTGTGGTATAATTTTAAATTATCATTGCACAAGGAGATGCGCCGTGAGACTTTATTTTTACGGACATGATTATAAATACGCAGCCGAGCAGATGCTGCTGTCGCTCTACCCTGCCGAGCGACCCGAATACCCCGAGGGGAAGCCCGAGGGCGACAGGGTCGAGCTGCGCTTATCGCGCGGAAAAACGTACACAACGGCAAGCTGCCGCCTTGTCTTAAACGGCAGCGAGTTCAATGCAAAAAGCTCTGTGAAGACCGAGCTGATGAGCGATGATATCGTTCGCGACAAGCTTTGCAGCCGCATAATAAAAACCGCGTTTTACCGCGCCGCCGGGCGAGCCGGGCATAAGCAGCCGGCCTGGGGCATGCTCACGGGCGTGCGCCCCGGGAAGCTTTTCCGCGAGGAACTTGAGGGTAAGAGCGCAGAGTCCGCGCTCAAAAAATTCATAGCCGACTACAACGTCACCGAGCCGCGCGCGGTACTCTGCCGCGATACGGCGCTCGTGACTGAGGGCGTGATAAAAAGTCTCGATAAACGCGATATCTGCCTGTATGTCGGCATACCGTTTTGCCCGACAAGGTGCTCGTATTGCAGCTTTGTCAGCCAATCGGTCGAAAAAAGCATGAAGCTCATCCCGCCTTTTTTGGATGCGCTCATGCGGGAGATAGAGGCCGCGGCCGAGGCCGTTAATAAGCTTGGTCTTTCGGTCATATCGATCTATATGGGCGGCGGAACGCCGACGACCTTAAGTGCAGCGCAGCTCGACAGACTGTGCTCGAAGATAGAAGAGTGCTTCGACCTTACGTGTTTGCGCGAATACACCGTTGAGGCCGGAAGACCCGACACGATAACGCTTGAGAAACTGCGCACCCTGCGCGCGCACGGCGTTGACAGAATAAGCGTAAATCCGCAGACGATGAGCGACGAGGTTTTGAATGTCATCGGCCGAAGGCACTCGGCGCAGGACATAATCGACGCGCTCAAGGCTGTGCGCAGGGTTGGCGGCATGGCTGTGAATATGGACCTAATCGCCGGACTTCCGGCAGACAGCGCGGAGGGCTTTGAAAAAACGCTCGATGCCGTTATCGGTCTTGAACCGGAGAACATAACTGTCCACACGCTGTCTCTAAAAAAAGGTTCGCGCATAACGCTGGAGGGCAGCGCAATCCCGAGCGAGGACGAGGTCGGCAGGATGCTCGACACGGCAGTCGAAAAGCTTCGCCGCGGCGGCTGGGCGCCATATTATCTTTACAGGCAGAAATTCATGTCCGGCGGTTTTGAAAACGTCGGTTGGGCAAAGCCCGGCAGCGAGAATATTTACAACATATGCATCATGGAGGAGCTGTGCTCCATCGTCGCACTCGGCGGCGGAGGCTCTACAAAGCTCATCTCCCCCTCCGGCGGCCGCAACATTCGCTTTTTCGCGCCGAAGTACCCAAGTGAATACATATCAGGTATACAAAAGACCTGCGATGACAAGCAGTGTATAATAGACTTCTACAGTAAGGAGAGCAAAAATAATGGCATTTGATCTGAAAGAAATAAATTTCCGCACAGTTGCAGACCCCAAGGGCTTCATTGAGGAGTGTGACGAGGTATACGCAAGCCGCGTAAGAGACGCGGCAGATAAGATAATAGAAAACAGCAGCCGCAGCCCCATCGTCCTCATGTCCGGTCCATCCGGCTCCGGCAAGACTACGACCGCGCGAAAGATAAGCGAGGAGCTCGAGCGCCGCGGAGTTCATGCGCACTATGTCGGTATGGACGACTATTTCAAGTCCGTCGACCCCGCCACCGCACCAAGGACTCCCGAGGGTGATATCGACCTTGAGTCCCCCCGGTGCCTGGATATGGATCTGTTAAACGAGCATTTCACCATGCTCGCCGAGGGCAAGCGGATCTTCGTTCCCAAATATGAGTTCTCGCGACAAATGCGCGTGCTTGAGCCGTCGAAATCAATAAAGCTCAAGAAGGATGAGATCGTCGTTTTTGAAGGCATACACGCCCTCAACGACATGATAACCGAAAAGCATCCGGACGCATTCAAGCTGTACATCTCCGCACGAAGCAATGTTGAGTTCAACGGAAAGGTCTGTTTCAAGGGTACCTGGGTCAGACTCGTGCGGCGCACGGTGCGCGACTATAACTTCCGCGGCGCGGATCCCGCGCAGACGCTCAAGATGTGGGCAAACGTCCGCAGAGGCGAAAAGAGCTACATCTCGCCGTTTAAAAACAAGGCGAACTTCCTGTTCGATTCGGCATTTCCCTACGAGATGGCCGTCATGAACGAAACCGCAACCAAACTTTTCTCTTCGATCCCCGAGGGCATAGAACGCTATGACGAGCTGCGCACGGTACTCCCCGCGCTTCAGCTGTTCGGCGTGATCGACGAAAAATACGTTGCCCCCGACGCACTTATACGCGAGTTTATCGGCGGCGGAAAATACGACTGATAACGACGCAGTATAAACAAAGAGCTCAGGCCGTTTAGCCTGAGCTCTTTTTACGCTTTACAGCGGCTGCTTTTTTATCTGCGCCCATTTCCGGGGGTATTTCGGGTGTGTGGGCTTCGTTTTTTCAATTACGACGGCGGCGTGAGTTATATCAGTTCCCGGTATCGTATAGCGCACGGTATCCTTGAGCTGAGCGCCGAGCAGACGCATGGCACTGCCGGCCTCCTCGACCTCCTGCGCACAGTCGGGGCCTTTCATAGCTATGAACAGCCCTCCTACTCGCAGATACGGCAGGCACAGCTCACAGAGCGTACCGAGGCGGGCAACGGCGCGGGAGACGGCAATATCATAAGCCGCTCGCCGCTCCTCGGGTATCTCCTCTGCGCGTGCGTGGACGCACTGTACACCCTCAAGAGCCAGCTTATCGCAGGCTTCGCCGAGAAAGTCAATACGCTTATTGAGGCTGTCAAGCAGCGTTATATCCATATTCGGCTGCGCTATTTTGAGCACCATTCCCGGAAATCCGGCGCCTGTTCCGACGTCTATGACCTTTCTTCCCGCAAAATCGCAGACGCTCAGCAGGGCCGCGCAATCGAGAAAGTGCAGCCGCGCAACGTCCTCTTCGCCGCTTATGGCGGTCAGATTCATGACACGGTTGCGCTCCTCAAGATATTCGTAATATGTTTTAAGCCTGCCAACCGCTTCGGCATCGGGCGCAATGCCGAGCTCAGCAAAGCCGTCGTTTAATATTTTATCCATAAAAGCTCCAAAGAAAATGAGTTGGGCAATTGCCCAACTCATTTTAGCATATCCGGTTTTGTTTATCAATCAGCAAAAGAAATTGTGATCGGCTATCTGACACAGCCATGTCGTTTCGATCATACCGCTGCCCCAGTACCGTCCGGTCTGGAAAAACAGCGCGTCACCGACGGTGTTATAGCCCTCGTACACAAGCTTTGCGCAGACAACGCTTATATCATACGGTTCGCCGTAGATAGCGCCAGTTGATACAACGCTGAACTGACCCTCCTGGAAAATAACGTCCTTTATGGTCTCGCCGAATCTTGCGTCGCCGGCGCGGTTGAGGATAACGTTTCCGACACCGATCTGACCCGCAACGGGCTGGTTTCCGGACTCCCATGTAATGATCCTGCTCATCCAGTAGAGATCATCCTCATTGTAATACTCATCCCCGCTTTGGAGGATCTGTTCGTCTGCCGTGCTGAAATTGATCGCTTCGAGCTCTTCGTCCCAAGAGACATCCAACGTGAATATCTTCGCCAAAGCCTCGCTCGGGATGATGAAGGAGCCGTCAACCTCCATATAACCGTCAGGAAGATAGAGGTATCTGCCGTTTGCGCACAGATAATCGTCCTCAAAGCCGGCCTCAATCGTTATGCCGGCGACCTCGACGGTCAGTTTATTTATCTCTTTGTCATAATTAACATCGGCGTCATAGCCCAGGACCGCGCAGGCGGCTTCAAGCGAAACATAAGATTCGTCGCCTATCATGTAGCCGCGGCAGGAAAGCAGTCCGTCGACATATACCGGAGTCTCGGTATAGCTTACGCCGTTGTCAGTTCCCTCGGCAAGCGCGGAGCCGCAGAGGAAAACGCACAGCAGACAGATAACGCACACGAGTGCAAAACTATACTTTTTCAGTTTACTCATATAACGCTCCTGTCACAAAAAATATATTCGGCAAAACACCGAATGTCGCCCTATAACTCTCGGGCATATTTATTATAGCGGAACGTTTGCAAGTGAGTAAATAGTTATTTTGCACAAATGAACACGTGTCGAATTGTGCATATTTCACATAACAGCTTCAAAAACCGCAAGATTTAGGGGCTTTTCAAGGCTTGAACACAGCATTTTGTGCCTTGGGCAGCTTGCACAAAAGCCGAATTTCGACAACAAAATCTTAAAAAATCGTAAAAATTATTACAAATATTAATCACGTGTATAACGTTATGTAAATCAAATGGGTTATGGCATAATATTATGTAAACTAAATCGTCGTTTTTATATGCAAGTTTTCAGCGCCTTGGATAGCTGATCGGGGCACGAGGTGTTCTTATATCCGCACCTTATTCCCTCCAATCTCTCCGCTGCATCCTCGACTTTCATCCCCACCAGGAGCCGCGAAATACCTTGCAAATTGCCGTCGCAGCCGCCTTTTACCGCCACTTTTTCGATGCGTCCATCCTCAATATCTATCTCAAAAAGCTGTGAGCAAACGCCCTTCGGACGGTAAGTAATATGCATAATCACACCTCATTTTTTGAATATTTGCGGTTGACATAACTCTGTATGCCGCCGCGCATAAATTATACCACAGCCGACCTTTCAAGTACAGCATATTTTCTTTCTCGCGGCAATATAATTGTCTGACGGGAGGGCTCGATATGCTGAAAAAATTTCAAGTGATCTTTGTGGGCGGACTTGCCCTGTGCTGTCTTTATCTTTTTGCCGTGTATCTTCGCACGGACGGCGGCGAGAACGTCAGAAGCACTGTCTCCCTGACGGGCAGCGCACAGGAAACGGCATATCCTACCGGCACTCCGCTTGATACGCCCGTGCCTGAAGAAAGCGCCGCTCCCGCGACGCCTACCATAATACCTACCACCATATCCGGCGGTCTATCCATAAAAAACACTTCGGGCTATGATATTGATATAGACTCCGTCCTGAGCGCGGGCTGCCCGATCCGCCCGGAGGCGGGAAAGCCGCAGATACTCGTTATCCACACCCATTCGAGCGAGGCCTACTCCCCTGCCGGTCTGGACAAATACGACGATCTCGGCACAAACCGCACGCTCGACCAAAATCTGAACGTTATCCGTATCGGTACGGAGCTCACTGAAATTTTCGAGGGCTGCGGCCTTAATGTTATCCATGACACCCAGGTGTTCGATTATCCGAGCTACACCGGCTCATATAACCGCAGCTGCGAGGCTGTGGAAAAATACCTTGCCGACTACCCGAGCATAAAGATCGTAATCGACCTGCACCGTGACGCGCTGTGCTCGGACACGGTGACGTACAAGACCACCGCCACCGAGCAGGGTGTATGCGCAAGTCAGATAATGCTTTTCGTCGGCAGCGACGCAAGCGGCCTTGAGCACCCGAACTGGCGGCAGAACCTGAGTCTCGCTCTCTATCTGCAAAATGCGGTATGCCAGTCGTACCCCAGCCTCATGCGGCCGATAACGCTGACAAAGTATCGCTACAACCAGCACCTCTCCCCCGGCTCGATGATAATCGAGGTCGGCAGCAACGGGAACACCCTGCAGGAAGCACTGGCCGCGATACGGCTGTTCGGTAAAACGGCGGGACCGGCAATAGCGGCGCTCATTGAGTGAATATAATATTATAATATAATGTATAGGCCCCGCTCTCTTATGGCTATTATTAAGTCAGGAGGGATCATTTATGAAGGTATTCGATATTATGAGCGAGCACATCGTAACGGTCGGCCTCGGTGAGCCGGTGGCCGCGGCGGCAAGGCTTCTGAAGCAGTATAACATCGGCGCGGTGCCTGTGTGCGATGATCGCGGCAATCTGCGCGGCATGATAACCGACCGCGACATCGCCGTCAGGTGCGTGGCTAACGGTCTATCGCCCTCGGAAACGAAAACAGGCGATATCATGACGCGCGGTGTCATCACTATAAATGACAACGCCTATGTCGGCGACGCGGCCAGGCTCATGGCCGATGCGCAGATACGCAGGTTGCCTGTATGCAAAGATGGGGAGCTTGTCGGCATGCTGTCACTTGCCGATCTCGCGCGCAGCACCGACTGCGACACCGAGGCCGCCGAAGCTCTTTGCGAAATTTCTAAAAACATTCGCAGAGTGTAGCGCACGCTACACTGATGCATTTATAATCCTATTATAATAAGTACAAAAGACGGAACACGTCGTTCAACATCAAAATAGCATAAAGTGTATTTATTATTTAAGGAGGTAAATTATTATGGCAAAATGGGTATGCCCCGTATGTGGTTATGTTCATGAAGGCGACACTCCCCCTGAGAAGTGCCCTATCTGCAATGTCCCCGGTGAGAAGTTCACCATGCAGTCCGAGGAGAAGTCCTGGGCAGCTGAGCATATAGTCGGCGTCGGCAAGACCTTCGGCGCAGACGTTCCCGAAAATGTCCGCGAGGAGATCATCAGCGGTCTGCGCGCAAACTTTGAGGGCGAGTGCTCCGAGGTCG
>CAVGIU010000032.1:4244-15817 GCA_963629425.1 Oscillospiraceae bacterium | reverse complement strand
TACCGAGATTTTTTATGAAGTATGGGCGGAAAAGAGCCGCTCAAAACCGACTTATACCTATGTTGCGCCGCCCAATGTCGGTTTTTTTGCATTGCTGCCGGCAATGCAAAAACGGGGGGCGGGCATCAGTCCCGCACCCCCGTAAGGGACAACAGAAAATTTGCTTTTTTCAGCTGCCGAGCGTCAGTTCATTGACTGCCTCGATCAGATCGACCGTCCGGCTTCTGGACACAAGGGCGACGGGTTTTCCGTCGACCGTTGCTATGCAGTTTGTACCGTCAAGGCGGTAGAGCGCCAAAGTGAAGGTCGGAAAATCTTTGTTGTCCAGATGTACCGTCAGAGAGATCTCCTCCTGCCCAGTGGGCGTTTCATCTGTGAAATCGGATGCGGATATTGCGCAAAGTGCGGTTTTGAGATCATTCGCATCAAAGCCTTCTCCGTCGTATTTCAACGTGCCGTGATTATTGTCGTCGTCATCCTCCGAAGGAGTATATGCAAAGGAGTAGCTCTCGCCGTCAAGAGTAACATCAATACTCGTCACCGTATCAAAGTCTGCCGTAAAGATATCCTGATGCCGCAGAGCGTTATAAGACACTGCCGTCAGCTGATCATATGCCTCCTGATAAATTTCGTAGACAATTTTGGAATCGCCGACACGCACATAGCAGGTAACCTCGGGAAGTTCGTCCTCGTCCTTTTCGGCAGCTTCTTCATATGCTGCGGCTTCCTCCGGATTGCGGGAAACGTGCAGCAGCAGCGTACCGCTATCGTCCACATTCCCGTCATCATCCCTTGAGCTGTACTCAATACCGATCGTCAGTTCGGGGTCATCCAGCCCGAAATCGGCAAGTTCCTCTTCGGTCACATTGTAGCTGACATAGTTTGTCAGACTCAGCCATTTAATTTCGCTCAGGAAAGTGTCGACATTATCCGTATCAAGCGGCTGACCGTCCGTGAAATAAATATCGTCGGCGCAGATGCTCTCGCCGTCCTCGTCACGGGTGATCGTATAGTTCTCGCTGCCGGAGAACTCTATCTGCTCGGCTGTATCAAATTCGGGAATGGTATCATTGAGTATCATATCGCTCAGCACCGCCCCGAATTCATCCAGCGGATCATGACTGACAAGATATGCTTTGCCGTCACCGATGGAGACATAGCGCTGCTCGTCCATTTTGCTGAAGTCGCCGAGCTCGACGGTATAGCTGTCCTCACCCGCGGTGATACGGATCGTGCACACCGGCTCATCGAGGCCGTATTGGGAATAATCCTTGACATCGTCAATGACAAACGCCGCCGTAAAGGATTCGAACTGAGAAAGCAGATCGTTGATTTTTTCTTCGTCCACGGGGAAAGCGTTATCCTCGTCGTAGCTCCACTCGTCAGCTTTGGTGAACGAGAATGTTCCGCTTTCGTTCGTCCATGAAAGTGCGGTGACGCTGTCAGAGGGTATTTCCAATATCACCTCGCCGCTGTTTTTTATCTGCTCCTTCTCCTCCTCATAGTGACTTACGGCAAATGCCGCTGCGCAGACAACAAGAAGAACACCAAGCAGCACACAAAGTTTTGTTCGTTTAGACATGGCGTTTTTTCCTCCTGTCGATTACGGTTATCACGCCGTACAGCACAAACGCTGCCGGAATAACGCCGATCATACATGTCTTCAGCATGGATGCCGCCGATTCGGAGATCGTCAGATAATTATAACTCAGGCTCTTGCTTCTGATGGACACGGCATCACGATCGCCCATCAAAGAGGACAGCGCATTCATCACAAGGTCAAGGTTCGCGCCGGAGGAATATGCATTATACTGCTCCTCGAGGAAGTAATTAGACGAAAACCAAATGAGCTGTCCGCCGCTGCCGGTGTCTGCGGAAACGGCGACGGCAAACGGCCCGTCAATGTCGCCGTCTTCTTTTTCGTATGTGTCGATCTCAAAGCCGGCAATTTTGCTGAACGAGCTGTCAGATGTGGTCAGCAGAGCCGTTGCGGAACTGCCCGTTATCGTAAGTCCCTGCGCAATAGGCATGATCGCGTAATAATTTTCTTCAATCAGAGGATCAGTGATCTCGTTTGAAGACATTTCAGGCAAAAGAATATACGGCTGCTGGAACGCATAATACTCACGGTCGCCTTCCACAACGATACCGTCTGCGGCTTCCACACCGTAGGTCTCCGGCACGCTGTAAAGGTTTGTGAGGGTTCCGTCCTCCGTCGGTCCGGCAATGACCAGCAGCTTGCCGCCATCCGTCAGATACTCTTCCAGCGCAGCGGCCTCCTCCTCGGAGATATCGCTCTGCGGTGCGTATATAAGCAGTGCGTCCGCGTCTTCGGGAATCTCATCCGTATTCAGGAGGGAGAAGGATGCAAGCTCAATGTTTTCTTTTTCGATCTGCGCTTGGAATTCGGCGGGCAGTGTGCCTTCTCCGTGGCCTTCCAGGGTGTAGACCTTGGGCAACTCCTCGGAGATAACATAGTCTATAGCGGATGTGATCGCGCCCTCGCCGTCGAATGAATAAACATAAGAGTAGGTCGTATAATCCACATCAGTCAGATATATATCATTATAGCTTATATAGCGGCTTTTATCTCCGCACTCGACGACCAAACTGTTATTCGGCACATCTTCGCTTGTATACTGACTTGCGAATGTCGGATAAACATCCGGATTTTTCTTCGTGACCGTTATGTGAGAGGACAGTCCTTCGTATTTGCCGAGAAGATTTTCGATAACTTCGTCCTCCTCATCGGCCTGCACGATCCAATATATCGTCACATCCTTCTCAAGTGCATTGACAACAACTTTTGTGCTGCTTGTAACAGAGTAAAGGTTGGTGGAGGAGATATCGAATTTTGTTAAAGATGTCGGAAGTGCGGACACAAGGATGTTCACGGCAATAAGTATCGCCAAAACTATCGCGGTTACTGCCAGAGAATACGAGCCGCCCTTTGCAGCAATGCGGCTATGCGTTCTGCTTTGCTTGAATATTGCAAATTTCATCAGTTATACCTCCGCTTCTCAAGTGACTGCACCGTCAGAAACAGGCCGAGGACTATGATCGAAGCATAAAACGCCAATGCAGTCAGGTCAAAAACACCGTTAACAAATGTGCTGAAGCGGTCAAACAGGGAGAGCTTTTTCATAATGCTCGGAAGCAGCCCCTCAAATTTGTCCGGTACTATGAAATAGGCTGCCAGCGTTATCACCGCCAGCCCGCCGCCGACACCAAGCGCGATAGTATTGTTTTTTGTCAGCGCTTTTACAACAAAGCCTGTCAGTATCGCAATAACGCACAGCGCAAATGCACTGCCGTAGCCGGTGGACGAGACCTGTTCGGCAAGAGAAACGCTGAAATAATTAAACAGGAACAGCACTATGGCAATGCCCGCCGCAAAGCCCTGATTGTCGGTAAGGGAGGAAATGAACATTCCGATTGCGATGAGCGCTGCACCCATGACGAAAAATGCGAACAAGGCGCCGTATGATCCGGGAAGATATACATCGCCGTATTTTGAAAAAATATACGGATAAATGCAGATTATGATTAAAGGCAGTAAAAACATCAGCACAAGGGCAATATACTTTCCGCCGACGATCTGCCATGTTTTAAGCGGCAGCGAATAAAGAAGCTGGTCTGTCTTTTGCTTGCGCTCCTCGGCAAAGGAACGCATGGTCAGCACGGGAATAATGACAACAAGGCCGATGGAAACGAAACTCAAGACATATTCAAAATTAGCGACAGCCGATTGGATGTTGTAGTACATTGCCCCCACACCGACAAAGCATAAAAGCGCCGCACAGAACAGATAAAATGTAAGCGTGTTAAATGCGCTGCGCAGCTCGTGCTTCAAAACAGCGATCATTGCTCCTGCACCTCGCTTTCGGCCTTTTCTTCTGCCGGGAACTGCTGCTCCGCAGCCGTGCCGGTTTCCGTGAGTTCGAGGAACACATCCTCAAGGTTGGCTTTCTTGGTCTTCATTTCAAAGACCGGCAGACCGTTTGCCGCAAACGCCATTGTGAGACTGCCGCAGACAGCTTTGATATCCTGACCGTCAGTGAGATTTGCTGTCACGCCGCAAACGCCGTCGGCTTCTTTGATTTCCCAGCCGGAAATGCCTTCTGCCTGTGCAAGAATGCTTTCTGCTTCTTTTTTGTCCGCCTCCACCTGAAATGTCACTCCGCTCGATGCAAGCAGCAGCTTTTCCAGGTTTTCCGGAGCGTCGAAGGCAACAAGCTTGCCCTTGGAGATAATGAGCACCTGCTCGCACACGGCCTGCACCTCGGAAAGAATATGGGAGCTGAGGATGACCGTATGGGTCTTTCCCAGTTCCTTAATGAAATCGCGTATCTCAATGATCTGGATAGGATCAAGGCCGACGGTAGGCTCATCGAGAATGATGACCTGCGGCTTGCCCAAAAGCGCCTGCGCTATCCCGACACGCTGTCGGTAGCCTTTGGAAAGCGTACCGATAAGCCGGTCACGGACATCCTCAATGCCCGCGCTCTGCACGGCGCTTTCGATCTCGTCTTGCAGCTGTTTCCCGCGCAGGCCCTTTGCCTCGCCTATAAAGGTCAGATACTCCTGCGGCGTCTCATTGGGATACAGCGGCGGCTGCTCCGGCAGATAGCCGATAAGTCGTTTTGCCTGCTCGGGCTGCTCCAATATGTCAAAGCCGCCAATCTTCACGGTACCGTCTGTCGGGGACAGACAGCCTGTCATAATGTTCATCGTGGTCGATTTTCCTGCACCGTTCGGCCCAAGGAAGCCGTAAACATGACCGTCCTGAATTTCAAAGGACAGATCATCCACCGCAAGAAAATCGCCGTAATACTTGGTTAGGTGCGAAACCTGAATCATCTGCTGTACCTCCTTGCCCTGATTATCTCGGGATTTTAAAATGATAGTGTGCAGACTTGAAATAAACCTGAAAAAAGCGCAAAGATACGGGGTGTCATTCCACACGGAAGATACCCCGTATCCTACATAATTACTTCGTTATTGACCGGTGCCGCAGTCTGCGAGCGTACGCGTGTGGACAATCGGCTGCCATCCGGGATTTTTGAATATCGCCGCAATTATGATCACGTCCTATATTAACAGCGTGTTCATTATATCAGCATAATCTGCCGTTTACTTAAACAAAATTTAAAACATACCGCGAAATTTTAAAGCTTTGTTCTATTTTGCGTTATACCTGCTTAAAAAACTTTGGGTAGAATACAAAGCGCGGACAGGAAAGAAGCCCACGAACGAATTTAAAAATAACATGAATCATTTCAGGAGGTAAATAAAATGAAATACATTATGACCGATACAGCTATGATAGAAAAGATACTGGGCGGGATCTACCGCAGCGAGGAAAACTTTCGCCGTCAGGCGGCGGAGGCTGCCGCGGCAGAGGTCGGCTATGCATTCGGCGCGAGCGGTGCAGGCGTAAAGCTCTTCTCAGACTGCACCGGCAATTACGCCGAGGTAACGCTCCCCGGCGGCTATGACAGTGCCTGCAGTATGAAGCTGTGCTGCATTGTCGATACCGACACCATGGAGGTTCGCGGTATCTGCCCCGTCGGGAGCATCTGAAAATCCCGACAAAAGGCCGGTTGCTTATTGCGCCGCGGCTTTTTGTTTGATATAGTAAGAAAAAACTCACGGAGAAACAGCAATGACAAAAATCTTATTCGTTTGCCACGGCAACATTTGCCGCAGTCCGATGGCGGAATATTTCATGAAGGAGCTCGTGCGGCGCGAGGGGCTTGCGGACAGCTTTGAGATAGCCTCGGCGGCGACAAGCAGCGAGGAGATAGGCAACGATGTATACCCTCCTGCGCGAAGGAAGCTCGAAGAGCACGGTGTACCCTGTCCGAGGCGAGCGGCGCGCAGGCTCACGAGTGAGGATTTCGATGAGTACGACCTCGTGATCGGCATGGACAGCGAAAATCTTTACAACATGCGCCGAATTTGCGGCGGCGACAGCTCGAAGATACATCTTCTGATGGACTTCACCGATCGACCCGGCGATGTCGCCGACCCGTGGTACACCCGCGATTTTGAGGCGACATGGCGCGATGTCTCCGACGGCTGCAAAGGTTTATTGGGAAAGATAAAAACCGAGGCTCTGTGAGCCTCGGTTTTTCTGTGTTTCTGTGTTTTATGCGCTGCGTTTTTTGCTTACGGCGCGATAGATCAGTTCCGGGATGCCGACGGCTGCAAAGCCGACGACGGCACCGATACCGACTGCGAGCAGCGTGCGTATGAGCGAGACCGTTATCGGAGCGACGGCGTGGCAGAAGGTGTTCGTGACCGAAACGGCCTCAAGGCACGCACCCATGCCGCCGAGCAGACGCAGAGCGGGAAGTTTTCTTCGGCAGGCCCACACGAACAAAATGATACACGGCACGGCGGCAAACATTTCCTTCGTGCGCGGACGCACATAGAAGGTATACTCAAACCAGTTACGCACGGCAAGTACCTTGTCCATACCCGGCGCATGGCTGCTCACGTCGCCCGAGCGCAGGATCATTACAGCTCCCGCGACGCAGAGAATGACGGCGCACACGAGTATCGTGCGGATAAGCTTTCTGCGCGGCAGCTTTTCGGATATCAGCTGGATGAGCAGGAGCATTCCGGCAAATCCGAGCGGTGCGAGAAGCGCAAGCTTCACGCCCGTGAAGATGATATTTCCGACCATATATTCGCGCGTGGACATAAGCGCCGAGACACTCAGACCTCCGACGATGCCCCACAGCGTCGTTGCGATGAGCGCGGCAAGCGCCGAGAGCGCGACGGGACGGGAACTGAGCTGCGGAGGCTCGTTATCGGCAAAGCGCTTCATCCACACGGCGAAAACGCAGGGGAACAGTACCGCCGAGGCAAACATCATGAGCTTTTGCGTAATACGCGTTCCACACCGTCAGTGCGGCGAGGCCCGCGACGGCTATGAGCGCGATGGGAGTTTCCCATTCCTTGCGGCGGAGGATGCGGCTGAGCAGCCATGCGCCGAGAAGCGACGGAGCTATGCCCGCACCCAGCAGCAGAAACTTGCTCACCGGAGCGACGGACATGCAGGAAAAACCCTCGCCATAGCTCAGGCCGCGCTGCTCAAGCCTTTCGGCAAGACCGGCAAGGCAGCTTTCGTAAACTGTAATGTCGGAAACGATCTCGTTGTTGTCATCGTAAAACGGCGTGAGCACGATAAGGCGCAGCCCGCGGTCCATCGCGGCGCGGAACATAAGATCTTCGATCTCCTGCGGATCGTTGTCTATGACGCGCACGCCGTACTTATAATACAGGTACAGCGTTTTTGCCATGGGACCATCGTAGGTGTTGACATCAATTCCCTTAGGCAGAACGAGACTGTCGCGCGCAAGATTTTCGACCAGCGGCAGAGCGGGAAGCTCTGTGTAGATATCGTCAACGAAATATTTGACACCGGCCTTTTCGAGCCGCGACTGCCATTCTGAGACCGGAAGACCGCTTTTTTCGGCCAAAAGCTCAAGATCGTCGAGCTGCATCGCGGCGCAGACCTCACGTCCGCCCTCCTCGGCGGAAATGCGGCCGAACAGCAATATCGCACTGCACACCACGGCGCAGCACAGCAGCAGCCACCATATAACGGAGCGTTTTTTTAGCATGATGCTCCTCCTTGACACTATTATAAATATATTGTTTATTATAACGCCTGATTCAAAGTCGGTCAATCACTCAATATGACATATGTTTTGTTGACAAAATGGGGATTCAATATATATAATAACTGAGATTGTACAGCTTTATCGCAAAGGAGGAGTGCTGCGTGGCTTCCGGCGGAAAACACCTTAAAAAGCAAGCAGATAAAAAGCGCGGCAGCGGCGCTCACCTTTCGGAAAAGGACAGGAAAAGAGAGGCTCGCCGACGCTCTGTACGCGCAACGCGGCGCGGCAGACTCAGGCGCGGCGCACCGCAGATGATAGTCATGCTGCTTTTGTGCATCGTCATGATATCGCCCCTGCGCAGCTGCATAATAAGTGACTCGGACTATGTAGGCTATGCCGCTGCACGGGATACCGCGCTCGCGGACGCGGGTATAACTCAGGAAAAGGCCAAAGATCTGTCGGTGGAGATGATAAAGATAGACGACACCGTGTGCTATAAGATACAGTTCACGGGCTCGGTCACCGACTACAGATATATAATCGATGCAGACTCCGGCCTCATAATCGGCCAGAATTTCTATCGGACAGAGGGATAAGCCGGCAGAAGTTCGGCTCCCGTCGGCTTAAAAACCTCCGGCATCCGAAAACAGGGCATACACATTATGCCCTGTTTTAATTTATACTTAATAAATAAATATGTATAATAGCAAATAAACAGGCACCAAAAACGGCTCAAGTGCTGCATAAAGCACAAAAAACATGCCGACAAAGGGACATATTGTGGTTGCAATTTGTGAAAAAATGTGCTATACTAAGCCCGCTATTGTGTAGAGGCACGTCAACATATGACGTGATACTATTTTGTAAACGTTCGACACCGCTGTTTTACCGGCGGCGTCTACCGTGATAAATTAGTCAATCATATTTAAAGGAAGGAAGAACCATATGATGAACGAAAAGTATGCACCCCTATTTACTCCGTTCAAGATCGGCAGTGTCGAGATCAAAAACCGCATTGTCCAGTGTTCCATGGGCGGCACCTCGCTGTTTGGCTGGCTTGAGCCCTGCCATTTCGACAAAGAGGCAGCTTATTTCCTGCTCCAGAGAGCACAGAAGGGCGTTGGCCTTGTTCTCCCCGGCATGCAGTGTGTCCGTGATACCATGGGCCGCCGCTGGCTGTACCAGAACAAGAGAATGTTCAAGCAGCTCAAAGAGTACATGGTAGAGTACCATAAGACCGGCTCCAAGCTGTTCATCCAGCTGGCAGGCGGCTTCGGTCGTTCCATGGCAGTTACCCCCTGGATGGTCGTCCTGAACAAGAATCCCATCCTCAACAAGATCGCTTCTCCCATCGTCGACGTTAGCTACAGCTGCGCTTCCGCATCTGCAACTCCTAACCGTTGGCAGGAGGATATGCTCTCCCGTCCTCTGACCGTCAAGGAGATCCACGAGATGGTCGAGGCATTCGGTAAGACCGCAAAGATGCTGCGCGACGCAGGCGTCGACGGCGTTGAGATCCACGCTGTTCACGAAGGTTACCTGCTTGACCAGTTCACCATGGAGAACTGGAACTGGCGTGAAGACGAGTACGGCGGCTCCTTCGAGAACCGTTTCCGCTTCCCCGTTGAGATCGTTCAGTGCATCAAGAGATACGCCGGCGAAGACTTCCCCGTATCCCTGCGTTACTCCGTCAAGTCCTACACCAAGACCTGGGGTAAGGGCGCTGTTCCCGGCGAAGAGTTCGTAGAGTGGGGCCGTGACATGCCCGAATCCGAGAAGGCTATCAAGTACCTCGGCGACGCAGGCTACGACTTCTTCAACTGCGATAACGGTACTTACGACGCTTGGTACTGGGCACATCCGCCTCAGTACATGCCCGACAACTGCAACCTCGCAGACGTTGAGCACATAAAGAAGTTCACCGACAAGCCCGTAGCTTGCGCAGGCCGTATGGATCCTGTCAAGGCTGCTGAAGAGATCGCCGCCGGCCGTCTCGACGCTGTCGCAATCGCACGTCAGAACCTCGTTGACCCCGATTGGATCATCAAGATCCAGGAAGGCCGCGAGGACGAGATAAAGCCCTGCATCCGCTGCCACAACGGCTGCTTCAACTTTGCTAAGTTCAAGGGCACCGCAAACATTCAGGGTCTTGAGGACTCCCTGCACCTCGGCCGCTGCGCACTTACTCCTCCGACCATGCAGCACAACCGCTACAAGATCGTTCCCACCAAGAACCCCAAGAAGGTCGCTATCATCGGCGCCGGTATCGGCGGCGTAGAGGCAGGCTTGGTTCTGCTCCAGCGCGGCCACAAGCCCGTTGTCTTCGAGAAGACCGATCGTATCGGCGGCCTGTTCCTCACTGCTTCCGCAATGAGCTTCAAAGAGAACGACAAGGCTCTCATCACTTGGTATGAGAACGAAGTTAAGAAGGCCGGCCTCGACATTCGTTTCAACACCGAGATCAACGACCTGGGCATCCTCCGCGGCTATGACGAGATCATCGTTGCAACCGGCGCAGTTCCCAGAAAGATGCTGATCCCCGGCTTTGAGAAGTGCCTCACCTTCACTCAGCTCCTGCGCGAGAAGTACCCCGTAGGCGACAAAGTCGTCTTCTTCGGCGGCGGCCAGTCCGCTTGCGAGGCTGCATACGAGATGGTTCTCCAGGGCAAGCACCCCATCATCGTCGAGTACGCAAGAGACCTCGTTCCCGCACAGAACGTCTGCCTGTCCAACGCTTCCTTCCTGCGTGATGTTCTCGAGTATCACAAGGTTCCCACTTACCTTGAGCATACTATCCGCGAGATCAAGGACAAGACCGTCGTTATCGCTTCCAAGGACGGCAAGAACGTATTTGAGGTCGAGTACGATAACATCGTAAACGGCATCGGCTTCGTTCCCGCACCTGTCGGCGGCAAGGGCAAGAACATCCACCGCGTCGGCGACTGTGTCACCATCGGCAACCTGCGTACCGCTATCTGGCGCGCATGGGACGTCTGCATGAAGATCTAGTCTGCAGACCCCGGTAAATACAATTTCAAAAAGCAGGTACGGATTTATCCGTACCTGCTTTTTTAGTGGCGCATTACTGCACCTACGGATACGTTTTTTGCCGGTGGCCGGTGTCGAGGGTGCGGGGGAAACCGCAAAATTGCCGCTTCCCGCGAGTGCGGCGCAGATTTATGCCGCGCCGTGTAGGGAACTTATCTTGCCCGTTCCGCTTCCAAAACTTTTGCCCGTACTTAAGCTGTTCGTGGGGGCGAGCGTTGCTCACCCGCTTTTTATGGTTTCCTTCGCGGCTTCTAGTCGGGCTGACGCAAAAACCGTATAGGTAAAATGTAAAAGCGCCTCTAAAAAAGCGACCCCTCAGTCGACTGCGTCGACAGCTCCCCTTACGCAGGGGAGCCAAGGAGGTGCGGCGGTGTTGTCGGGCGCGTTGCCTCCCCTGTGTAAGGGGAGGTGGGGCGGCCTTAGCCGAGCCGGTGGGGTTGTTTTTTCAAAAGCGCACACCGTACCTCTTAACTATTCACTTGCAGGCAAGCCTGCATTTTGCCTTCCTATTGAGGGGGAGGTGTTGTTCAAGTAAAAAAGAGAGCGCATATGTAAAATCCGCACTCTCTCTTTGCACTTATATTTAGTTTTTGCTCCAAATTTGCGGCGCAATACTGCTGCGGTCGGATATGCAAGCTCCTATGTTTGTGCATGGAGCTCGGGTGTCGCGCGGAGTTAATTGGGTATGCGGACTATATGGCTATCTCCCGTATTATACCACGTTCTCGATCCGTCGGAGTTGGTAACATAGTCCATTGATTTTTTCTTGCTTCCTCCGCCACAAGCCGCGAGCGAAAGAACCATCATAACCGCCAAAAGAAAAGCCACGATTTGTTTCATTTAAAATTCTCCTTATGTTTATTTTTGAATTCCTGATGTTTTTTTATACAG
>CAVGIU010000032.1:0-4174 GCA_963629425.1 Oscillospiraceae bacterium | reverse complement strand
TTTGTTTCATTTAAAATTCTCCTTATGTTTATTTTTGAATTCCTGATGTTTTTTATACAGAGCGACCGTCTCTAAGAGCATAACATAAAATTAAAACAGCAAAAATAATTGCGCACACGACACCTCAAAAGCCCATGATCACCCATGTATTTATAGAAAATTGGTCGTACATCCTTGCCTGTCAAAAAGTATACTTTTTGACAGTCACTTTTTATTCTCCTCCTCGCGGATATCGCGCAGGCGGCGGAAGAAGGTCGATTCGCTCAGAGTGTCGCACTGATCCAGCAGCTCGGGCAGGGTGATGCTTTTGCGTTCCCACGCGCCGATGAGCTGATCGAAGTTTTTCGGCACCGGAGATGTCGGCCTGCCGAAGCGCACGCCGCGAGCCTTTGCCGCCGCGATGCCCTCAGCCTGCCGCCGCCGGATGCTCTCGCGCTCGGACTGCGCTACGAATGACAAAATCTGCAGCACGAGGTCGGCGATGAACGTGCCCATGAGGTCCTTGCCCTGGCGCGTGTCGAGAAGGGGCATGTCGATGATAACGATGTCGATGCCGATCTACTTGGTCAGAAAGCGCCACTGCTCCTGTATCTCCACGTAGTTTCGCCCGAGGCGGTCGATGCTCAGAACATACAGAAGGTCACCCTCGCGCAGACGCAGTATGAGCTCGGCGTACTGCGGGCGGATGAAGTCTCTGCCGGACTGCTTGTCTATGAAAATGTTCTCCTCAGGAATATTTCTCGCGCGCAAAGCCAGCAGCTGTCTTAATTCATTCTGATCGGTGCTCGACACACGAGCATAGCCGTAAGTTTGCATATAATCACCTGATATAAGCAAACATCAGGTGCGGAGCATGCACCTGATGTTTTTTCATCAATTATCGCCGTTGTCGGTCTTATCGTCAATGGCTTTTTTGCCGCGTGCGATCAGCTTTTTCAGAAAGCCCGGGACGGGCGCTCCCATTGCGGCGGCATTTTCGACGATGCTGCCGAGCTCGGTGAAAAAATACCACGCGGTGACGATGGGAGTTATCAGGCAGCTTTGGCCGAGCACGGGCAGCTCAAAACCGAAATTATCGCCGACGAGCTTGAGCACAAGATCGCACATCGCGGCGACCAGGACACCGACTATGCTGCCCAGCTTGTGCCACAGCCCCCGGCGTGCCGCAGCGCTGCTCCAGGTCTTGTTGTACAGCGCGGCGAAGGTGCCGGTCAGATAGTCCAGCGCCAATGCTGCGAGCCACAGCACGACCATCCAGCCTACCCAGCCGAACAGCGCCGTGCCGAAGGCGACCAGCGCGGCCGCCGCGGCCTTTATCTCAGCGGCTTTATCCGGAGCATCCATTCATTTACGCCTCCCCTTCAAAGTAGCGGCGCATGATCTCCATGGTACGGAGCATATCCTCCGTCAGATCGAGCACTCCGCCGTCCTTGCCGCGCAGCGCGCCCGCTTCGACATAGCGCTGCGCCATCTCGCGGTAGCCCGACGGGATATCCTCAAGCTTATTCCATCTTTCCATATTCTCTTCGCTTCCTTTCTCAATATAATTTCTGCCGGCGGCACGGCATATGCCGCGGCACAGTGCCTCGCCGATATCGTCCGTGTGCTCGACGATCCATCGTGCAAGCTCCGGCGAGTCGTGGAACTCGCACTCGCAATAGACGCAGACACCGTTTGTGTTGCGTATCTCATAAAACAGCTTTTCGCGTATGCCGTAGACCGAGCGATAGGGCGTTATCGCGTCGATCTCGTCAAAAACGGGCTGCGCGTACCGCATGCGCTCGGAGTTTTTCGAGGCGACGAACACGACGCAGCCGCGCCCGCCGCCGGCGTTTGTGTGGATACACAGGTGCAGATCCGCGCCCCAGGCGTTTGACTCGCGCACGCGGTCATACATCGCATTTTCTCCGTCGGCGAAGTTTGTTTTGACCTCGAAGCCGCAGCGCTCGAGCGCCGCTTTGCACGCGGCGGTGATTCTGCGGCACTGGGCTGCCTCATTTGTCCCGCCGTAGGCGTAAGGGTTACTCAGCTGATCCGATGGGGATAGATATATTTTCAATTAGACCATTCCTTTCCGTGCGGTTTATTTTATGCTGTTGTTCCTATAAACGACAGTCCTCTCAACCATAGGCTGTTTTTGGGCGAAACTTGTACGTTTGAGTGCAAGAAAAGCTCGCGCGCGACGTTTATTTACAGTTTATTCACGTTTATATTGACAATTTTACTAAAATGGCGTATTATTTGTGTACTGCTTTAAATGCAAAAAGTAAGCTGGCGGGAGCCGAGCCCCTGCCGGCTTTAGTAAACGCCGAATAAATGGCTGACAGCGTCTGAACGATAATTTGTGTCCTGATTCAGTCACGTTTTCCTGAAATGCACAAAGTATTTCTGCGAAAAAGCGCCGTTATCAGAACCCGAATTCTCTCGCCCTGACATCTGACGCATTTAATCAGCGCTTACTTAAAAAGTGAATTACAGGAGAGAAAGTAATGGAAAACAAAATGGAAAAAAGGTATGGACTGCCTACCGCAATTTCCATGGTCATCGGCATCGTTATCGGTTCCGGCGTCTTCATCAAAGGCGGTAAGGTCCTGTCGCTGACAGGCGGTAACCTCATGCAGGGCATCGCGGTCGTCGGCATCGTCGGCCTGATATGCATCATCTGCTCGCTGGTCTTCGCGACCCTCGGCAGCAAGTACGAGAAGGTAAACGGCGTCGTCGACTATGCCGAGCTTGCGCTCGGCCCCAAGTACGCCTACTATGTCGGCTGGTTTATGACGACGATATACACGCCGGCGCTGGCGTCGATGCTGGCCTTCTTCTCGGCGATGATGTTTTTGCAGCTGTTCGGCATCTCGGCCATCGACTTTGCAAACGGCCAGGTCAACGCCGTTGCTATCGGTGTGGGTGCGGGCTTCCTTATGATCGGCTACGGCATCAACGCCCTCAGCCCGAAGCTCGCCGGAAAGCTCCAGGTCGGCATGACGGTCATAAAGCTCATTCCGCTCGTTCTCATGGGTATTGTCGGAACGATCGCCGGTCTTGTGAACGGAACGACCCTCGAGGTGATCAACTATGTTAATTCCGCCGACTATGTTGCGGTTGACGGCTCGGGCTTCTTCAAGGCCATCGTGGGCTTTGCCTTTGCCTATGAAGGCTGGATACTCGCAACGAGCATAAACGCCGAACTCAAGGATTCAAAGAAAAATCTGCCGCGTGCGCTCGTTATCGGCGCACTGGTCACGATAATCCTCTACGCTCTGTACATATGGGCGATGAGCATCGTCGGCGATGTAAATACCATCATCTCCACCTGGCCGTTCGGCGAGAGCCTGCCGCGTATTGCGTTCTCGAAGCTGTTCGGAAACGTCATCGGAACGGTCGTTTATGTGTTCATCACCATCTCCTGCCTCGGCACGATGAACGGCCTTATAATGGCTTCCTGCCGCAGCATGTATTCGGTATCTGCGCGCGGTATGGGCCCGCAGCCGAGCTTCTTCGCCCACATCGATGAGCAAAACAACTTCGCCATCAAGTCCTCCATCGTCGGCATGATGCTCGCCGGCTTCTGGTACGCGTGGACGGTCATGATGTGGATGGGCGGCCCCGGCCTGTTCGGCGCGGTCCACTCAAGCGAGTGGTTTGCCTGGGAGCCCGACGAGATCGGCATTATCTGCCTGTACCTCATGTACATTCCCATGATGATCGGCCTCATGGTCAAGGCAAAGGAGCTTGGTCCCATCAAGCGCTTCGTGCTGCCCATTCTGGGCGTTGCATGCTGCCTGTTCTTCTGCTACGCCATTTGGACGGGCTACGGCTGGAAGCAGTGCGTAGGCTTCCTGATATTCTTCGCGGTTGTAATGTTCATCGGATATCTGTTTGAGCGCTGCCGCAAAAAACACGAGAAGTGATTTGAAAAAGAGAGTGCAGATTTTTGATCTGCACTCTCTTTCAGACAGCCAAAGAACCTATGTTGCAGAGGAAAAGCATCCGCGCAGCAGGGGAGCGCGAGGGGGCAAAGGCCCCACTCGCAATTGGATTATAGCCATCAAAAACGCCTGATTTATCAGGCTTTTTGACGAGCGTAGCGAGATTTTTCGTGAAGCGCAAGCTTCACAAAAAATTTGGCGTTTTTGAAGCGTGCAAAAAAGTCACAGACTTTTTTGACACGCTG
>CAVGIU010000031.1:0-15980 GCA_963629425.1 Oscillospiraceae bacterium | reverse complement strand
TGAGGTAGTAGTCTGCAACGCCGGAGTTGGTGATCCATGCCTTGCCGCCGTTGAGAACGTAGCTGCCGTCGGGCTGCTTTGCTGCGACGGACTTGATAGCCGCTGCGTCGGAGCCTGCGTTGGACTCGGTCAGACCGAATGCAAAGATCTTGCCTTCAGCTGCGAGGGGGAGGTAATGATTCTTCTGCTCTTCGTTGCCGTGGACATAAATCATGTCTGCTGCCAGCCAGTCTGCATCGAGAAACAGAGCGACAGAAGCGCTGCCCTTTGCTATCTCGTTGATGACGATCTCGCTCATGACAGCGTCGCCGCCGCCACCGCCGTACTGCTCGGGAAGGTGAATACCCATCAGACCTGCTTCGCACAGCTTCTTATGAACATCCCAGTCAAAACCGTTTTCGTCCATCCACTTATCGCGGGGCTCTACCTCGTTTTTGGTGAACTCTCTCACCATGTCGCGGATCATGATCTGCTCTTCTGTGAACTTGAACATTTTCTTTTGGCTCCTTTACAATAAAAAAATTTTGAAAGTGTTACATAACAGATTACACGGCGACGAAACTATCGCCATAGCTGTTATGTAACTGTAACTGTCGGGTTGACTTGGTTGATAGAAAACCAACTCTCTTGCTGTGAAAAGAATAACATGACTGCAACAGAGTGTCAACACAAAAAGCTAAATGTTAATCGTTTTCGGCTTTCTGACATATTTGAGCCCAAAAGCTGTCAGATTTCATTAAATATTATACAACAGTTACAGCTATGGTTAGTGTGTACGGATGAGTTGTGTTTTATTCTGTTATATTTTTGACTTACCATTTGTGAACAAATATCGAAAAAAGCCTTGATGACCGGCAAAATTATAGGTATAATAACTGCACAGATAATGCTGAAGTGATGGAGAAATAGAATGTCAATTAAGAATGAGCTGATATTATCTTATATAAAGGAGCTCGACGCCGGCACAAAAATATCTGTTCGACGCCTGTCAGAGCTGCTGGGCGTGAGCGTGGGTACTGTTTACAAGGCGATAAAAGCTGCCGAAGCGCAGGGTCTTGTTGTCACAAAGCCCAAGTCCGGCACGTTTAAGATCGATTCGTGCGCTGCGGGCGAGGCAGAGCCTGTGAGTCTCAAACGGGCTGCAAAGCTTTTGGGGCTTACAATGATTATTGAGCCTGCCGATGCCGACAGAATGATAGAGCGCATTATCATCTGTGACGGCGGCGAGAAGCAGCTTCGAAGGGCTCTGTCTAAGGAAGCAAAGGAGAATGTTAATATCCTGTGTATGGTCGGCGACAGACCGGATATGCAGGCTCTCATTGTTGAGCTCGGAGCAAACCTCATGCTTACGGGCGGCGCGAGCGCGGCTCCGCTCACGCTTATAAATGCCGAGCGCGGCGGACTTTCCGTCATAAGCGCTCTGCAGGACAGCAGAACGATAATGATGCTGCTTGAAAAGCTCAATTCCACTGCCATCGAAAGTACCGATGAGGCTCAAACGTGGATGAAGATGCCGCAGTATCTGTATAACAACGATGTTGTCGCCGACTGGCACAAGCTTTGCGAGGATATATCGCTGCAGACGTATCCTGTGGTCGATGAGGAGCAGCGGCTCTGCGGTGCGCTGGACGTTCCCAGGGCGTTCGCGGCAAATCCTTCTCAGCGCATTTCCGGTATACTGCGCCCGGATGGTAAATGTATGCATTTTGACTGTGAAACCCCCATGACAAGGATCGCCGAGGAGATGCTCCTTTCCGGAAACAGCATCGCCGCCGTCACAGACGGAGATAAGGTCAGCGGCGTTTTGGATTCCAATGATGTTCTGCGCTATTTCATGTTTTCGGGCCGCAACGGCGGAGCTCCGCTGTTTGAATCCTTCCTTGAGGCTTCGGACGTGTCCGACTCAGACGAGGAGCGGTATTATAATATCCGGATCCCGAACAGGGGAGAGGCAGACCCGTCGGAGTTTACTCTGCCCGTTGTTTTGGCTGCGGCACGACGTCACGCAGCCAAGCTTTTGGGAGATGGCTGCGTCATCGAAAGCGGAACGTTTTTCGCGTCAAGAACCATAGGGGTCCACGAAAGCCTCATGCTTTCAAGCAAGCTTACCCGCCGCGGCGAGCTCGGCTGTACGCTCGAGGAAGAGATATTTGACGACAGCTGCTCGTATACCAAGGCGATACTCATGTTCACGGCAAAGCAAGGAGAATGAAAAGATGTATATGTTAAATGAAAGCCAAAAGGCACTTGAGGATAAGGTCAGGCGCTTCGTGCGAGAGGAGGTCATCCCCGAGGCTCAGGAGCTTGACAGAAGCGGCGCGTTTCCGACGCAGCTGATAAAGCGCTGCGGCGAGCTCGGCCTGGTAGGAAAGGAGCTCATGCGGGACGGCAGCTACAGAGCCTCGGATATGTGCGTCATATTTGAGGAGCTTGCGCGCGGCAGCGCGTCGCTCGCGCTTACGCTCGTTCCGCACGTTCTTGCGTTTGAAATAATGAATAACGTCGTATCCGAGCCGCTAAAGGCTGAGGTCATCGAGCCGGGCTTTGAGCTTAATAAGCTCGTCGCCTACGCCACAAGCGAGGAGAGCGGCGGGTCGGATGTTCTGGGTATCAACACAACGGCCATCAGCCTCGGCGATGAGTGGGTGCTAAACGGATCAAAGTCGTGGATAACCGCCGCCGGCAAGGCTGACGGATATCTCGTTGCTGCGCGAACAGCGCTTACCGGACGCAGCCGTGACATAAGCCTTTTCTACGTCGACGCTCAGACCGAGGGATTGACTGCCGACACAGGTTCGCCCATGATCGGTCTCAACAGCTGTCCGACGGGGCGCGTAAGCTTCCATAATTGCCGCATACCTGCCGGAAATATGATCGGAGAGGAAAATCAGGGCTATGCGCTTTTGAAGCCGACGCTCCAGCTCGGCAGGCTTGCCGTATCGGCGATTGCTGCCGGCATAGCGGGAAGAGCGCTTGAGCTTGCAAACGATTATTCAACGGCCACCGGTAAATACGGCCGCAATCTGTCATCGTATCAGGGCATAGCCTTCATGCTCGCTGAGATGTACTCGAAGCTGTCAGCGTCAAGATGTATGCTCTATTGCGCGGCTGATCAGTATGATGCAAAAGCGCGAGGTGCGGCGGCTGATGTAGCTGCCGCGAAGCTCATGAGTACGGAGCTTGCCTGCGAGATATGCAAAAGCGCGCGGCAGATACACGGCGCTAACGGCCTGTCCGGCGATTTTGAGGTCGACCGCTGCTTCCGTGACGCGCAGATGCTGACCATAGCCGAAGGCACCTCGGAGATATGCAAAATAATCATCTCAAACGCCGTCATAAACTCGGCCAACAAATAAATATGTAAGCAGCAGTTTGTGCGGACTGCTGCTTTTTAATTTGATATGTTACCAAAATGTTCTTGAATTTTTGCCTGTCAGCCTCTATAATCAAAAGTGAAGTGGCGCAAAGTGGTGCAAAGTGCATCGAAAATGCGCGAAAAACGGAGGTGAACGCGTTGACAGGCGAATATAAGCACAGTATCGACAGCAAGGGCCGTCTTTTTATCCCGGCAAAGCTGCGCGATGAGCTTGGCGACGTGTTCTATATCACTCTTTCCATGGATAACTGCCTTTCGGTGTACAGTGCCGAGAGCTGGAGAGAGTTTTCCGACAAGGTAAACGCAATGAGCTATGTCAAGCAGCGCAAAATGCGCCCGCTTTTTGCATATGCGGCAAAGTGCGAGCTTGACAATCAGGGGCGCACGCTCATCCCGGCGCATCTGCGCGAGTATGCGCGCCTGAACAAAAGTGTCGCAGTCATCGGCTGCAATAACCATGCCGAGATCTGGGACGAGGAGAGCTGGGATAGACTTTCCGAAAGCGAGATAACGCCGGAGAATATCGCATCCGTTATGGATGAACTGGAGTTTTGACATGCCAAATGAAGCAAAGCACATATCGGTACTTTTGAATGAATGTATAGAAAATCTCAACATTAAGCCCGATGGTATATATGTTGACGGTACTCTTGGCCTCGGCGGACATTCCGAGCAGATACTAAAGCACCTTGACACCGGTAGACTGATAGGCATCGATCGCGACGAAAGCGCCATCAGGCGCACCGGCGAGCGTCTCGCAAAGTATGCCGACAAAATGACGCTCGTTCACGGGAACTTCTGCGATGTTGTGCAGATACTCGATGAGCTTGGGATAGATACTGTGGACGGAATGCTTTTTGATCTCGGCGTGTCGTCGCCGCAGCTTGATGAGGCAGAACGCGGATTTTCGTATATGAACGACGCTCCGCTTGATATGCGTATGGATAACACGAGTACTCTCACGGCATACGCTGTCGTTAATGACTGGGATGAGGCCGAGCTTGTGCGTATCCTGCGCGATTTCGGCGAGGAGCGCTACGCACGGCGCATATCCTCGCGCATCATTGAACACAGAAGCGAAAAGCCGATAGAAACAACGCTCGAGCTTGTCGATATAATTCGCTCTGCCATGCCCGCTGCGGCGCTGCGCGAAAAGCAGCACCCGGCAAAGCGCAGCTTTCAGGCGATAAGGATCGCCGTCAACGACGAGCTCGGCGCGGTCGACAAAATGATGAAAACAGCGCCGGACAGATTGAAGATCGGCGGCAGACTGTGCGTCATAAGCTTCCACTCGCTTGAGGACAGAATAGTAAAAACGGGCATAGCCGCAAGGGAAAACGGCTGCACCTGCCCGAGAGAGGCTCCGATATGCATCTGCGGTTTTAAGCAGACGCTCAGGAGCGTATACAGAAAACCGATACTGCCGGATGAGGATGAGCTGAACTTCAATCCGCGTGCGAGAAGCGCAAAGCTCCGCGTCGCCGAAAGGGTGTAGTAGCTTTTGAAAAGCCCCGGCTGTGAATATCAATACGGCTCAAAACGAAAAAGAAAACGTACTGCCGCAGCAGAACGCAGACTGAAAAAGGCGGTACCTACAGTGCTGATGCTCGTTTTTGCGTTCGCCGGTGCTGCAATGCTCATTTTCTCGCTTTTTATACGCGTTGAGCTAACTGAGGTAAACGACAGAAACGTAGATCTCAGCGGAGAGCTTGCCTCACTTAACGAGGAAAACCGGCGGCTTCGCATAGAGTATGAATTCGCTCAGAATCTTGACGAGCTGGAGGAAAACGCGAAGAACAGGCTCGGAATGCAGAGCTCGCTTCAGCGCCGGGAGCAGAAGATAGATACAGAGCCCGAGGATAAGGCAGTGGTGATCGATAAGGGATAAGCTGCATATTTCATGCGGCAAAAATATAGTATGTACTAATATATTTTTGCCCGGAAGGAGCAGCTATGCGCAGAACCGAAAGTAAAAAAACAGTAAGCAGCCCGAATCGGACGATGGTGCGCCGCACACTATTTCTCATGGCAGTGTGCGGCATACTTGCGTTTGCGGTACTGGCGGTGCGGCTTTATATCCTGCAGGTGCGTGACCATGATAAGTATGAGGAGCTTGCCGTAAGCCAGCAGCTGCGCGAGACGGGCAGCTCCGCCGAGCGGGGAACGATATACGATTGCAACATGAATATCCTCGCAATGAGCGCGAATGTGGATAATGTCTACCTGAGTCCGGCGGAGATCGCCATGTATAAGGAGGACAGGGAGCTTATCGCGGATAAACTGTCCGAAATACTGAGCCTTGACCGCGAGGATATACTGAAAAAGACCGCGAATACCGGTTCGTGGTATGTCACAGTAGCGCGTAAGGTTGAAAAAGAGACAGCCGATAAGGTACGCGAATTTAAAAACGAATATAAGCTCAAGGGCGTGCGTCTTGAAAGCGATACTAAGAGGTACTACCCTTACTCGTCGCTCGCCTGCCATGTAATAGGTTTTGTCGGAACAGATAACTACGGGCTCGACGGAGTCGAGGCTCAGTATAATTCGGCGCTGCGTGGTACGGCGGGAAAATATATGCGCCTTGCAAACGCCTACGGCACCGATCTGCTTTTTGACCGGTTTGAGGGTTATACGGGTGCGGAAAATGGGCTTGATCTTGTGACTACCATCGACCTTACGATACAGCATTATGTTGAAAAAACACTTTATCAGGCGGTCGAGGACTACGATATTCAAAACGGAGCGGGCGCCATCGCGATGGACGTCAAGACCGGCAAGATACTTGCCATGGCCTCGATCGGAGGCTATGATCTCAATAACTTCCTCGATGTCAGCGACGAAGCAAAAAGCACCATAGACGAAGCGTCCACTCAGGAGGAAAAGGCTCAGCTGCTTGCCGACGCTCAGCGCCTGCAATGGCGCAATAAAATGCTGGCGGATACATATGAGCCGGGCTCAACGTTTAAGATAATAACGCTCTCCATGGCTCTCGAGGAGGGTAAAGTTAGCCTTAATGACAGCTTTTTTTGCGGCGGCAGCGTAAGCGTTCCGGGCAGAACCAACCCTGTACGCTGTTGGAAGACCACGGGTCACGGCTCGCAAAGCCTCACTCAGGCCGTGCAGCACTCGTGCAACGCGGCATTTGTCAACATAGGCATGCGTGTCGGTGCGCAGGAATTTTATAAATACTGCGACGCCTTCGGACTTTTGGAGCTTACAGGCGACAGCTCGCAGCAGCTCACCGCCAAGACCGGTATAGACCTCGGCGGAGAGAGCGGCAGCATATGGTGGAGCGAGGACACCTTTTACAGCGAGAAGAACAAATCTCAGCTCGCTGCGGCCTCCTTCGGCCAAACCTTTACCATAACGCCGCTGCAGCTTATAACCGCGGTAAGCGCATGCGTAAACGGCGGGAACCTTATGCAGCCTTACGTTGTGGAAAGTTTACTGGACGCAGACGGCCGAGCGGTGTATAATCATAGGCCGACAGTTGTGCGCAGGGTAATAAGCGAAGAAACCAGCGAAACCGTGCGCTCGATCCTTGAGCAGGTCGTCGGCGACCCCAACGAGGGCACCGGTCGAAACGCGGCCGTCGCTGGCTACCGCATCGGCGGCAAGACCGGCACGTCCGAAAAGGTAAGCTATGAGGCTCAGACCGGCAAAAAGGAATATATCGTGTCTTTTATTGGTTTTGCGCCGGCTGACGATCCGCAGATCGCACTTCTCGTTATGCTCGACACTCCGGGCAGCGGCTCGGGCGTGTATGTCTCCGGCGGCCAAATGGCGGCACCGACTGTTGGCAAAATGTTTTCGGATATCCTGCCGTATATGGGCATAGAGCCTGCGTATGATGACGCTTCGGAAACCGCGGATAAAGCCGTGCCTGAACTTGACGGCATGAGCGTTAACGAGGCAAAAAAGGCGCTTGCCGAAGAAGGCTTTGAATGCCGCGTCATCGGCGCCGGAAACACGGTTACGGCGCAGCTGCCGCTTACGGGAACCGTCATTGCCGAGGGCAGTACGGTCATAGTTTATGCCGATGCAAGCCCGTCGGCGGCGCTTGAGACAATGCCGGGCATAAGCGGCCTTAGCTATGCCGAGGCCGTTAAGGAACTCAGCAAATACGGAGTGTTTGCCCGCAGCAATACCGTGGTGCGCGACTCCGAAGCTCAAAGGGTGCTAACGCAGAGCGTCAAGGCCGGAGCAAATGTAAAGCACGGAACAGTCATCGAGGTGACTCTCGTTTCCGATGACGAAAGCATACTCGGACGATACTGAAAGATATGAGGATGATGCACAAATGAAACTATCGGATCTTATAAAAAGCATAGATGTTGTGGAGCTTGCCGCTTCTCCGGAATGCGTGATAGGCGGGATAAGCTACGACTCGCGCACGACAAAGCCTGGTGACGCATTTGTTGCCATATCCGGCTTTGCGACCGATGGGTATAAATACATACCGTCTGCCGCCGAAAAGGGTGCAGCGGTCGTTATATGCGACAGGGTGCCTCAGATTGAGATACCGTATGTTTTAGTCGGCGACTGCCGCAGAGCGCTCGCGCTTATAAGCCGCGAATTTTTCGGAGATCCCGCCGGTAAAATGAAGATAATCGGCATAACGGGAACAAACGGCAAGACCACGACGACCTATCTCCTCAAGCACCTGCTTGAGGAGACGATAGGCGCTAAGGTCGGCCTTGTCGGAACAAACGGAAACATGATAGGCGATGAGTTTATCCACACCGAGCGCACAACGCCCGAAAGCTTTGAGCTTCAGCAGCTTTTCGCGCAGATGAATGAGGCAGGCTGCACTCACGTCGTTATGGAAGTCTCATCCCACTCGCTGGTGCTCAGCCGCGTTGCGGGGATAGATTTCGCTGTCGGAGCGTTCACGAATCTCACGCAGGATCATCTCGACTTTCATCATACCATGGAGGAGTACGCGCGAGCCAAGGCAATGCTGTTTAAGTCATGCCGCGTCGGCTGCATAAACACAGATGACGCCTGGGCGGACACGATGATGAAAAACGCCTCGTGTAAGCTTATGACATATTCGGCTGAGGATAAGGAAGCATCGCTCACCGCGCGCGATATAAAACTTTCGGCAAAGGGCGTTTCCTTCACCGCCTGCTTTGACGGGAAGACCGCTCCCGTGAGCCTTGCGATACCGGGACGCTTTTCGGTCTATAACGCGCTCAACACCATGGCCGTCGGCCTCGCGCTCGGCATAAGTCTTGACGACTGCGCAAAAGCCATAAAAACGGCGCACGGCGTAAAGGGACGCATGGAGCTCGTTCCGACCGACGGCAATTATACTATCGTTATCGACTATGCCCATACGCCGGATGCGCTGGAAAACGCGCTGAAGGCATTGAGAGCCGATCATGACGGCCGTCTTGTCGTTCTCTTCGGCTGCGGTGGTGACCGAGACAGAACAAAGCGGCCCATAATGGGAGCAATAGCTGCCGATAACGCCGATTTTGTCATTGTAACAAGCGATAATCCCCGCACAGAGGAGCCGCAGGAGATAATCGACGAGATACTCGTCGGACTCGAGGGTAAGAAAACGGAGCATGTCACGATATGCGACCGCGCCGAGGCGATAAAATGGGCGATTGACAACCATAGTACAAATGATGTAATATTGCTTGCCGGCAAAGGCCATGAGGACTATCAGGTCGTCGGTCACGAAAAGCATCACATGGATGAACGCGAGATAGTTGCAGAACATATAGAGAAGAGGAACAAAAAATGACTCTTAAGCTGACCCTTGCGCTGGTTATGGCGTTTATAACCGCGGTCATAGTAGGCAGATTTTATGTGCCCTGGCTCAAAAAAATCAAAGCGGGGCAGGAGATTAAGGAAAACGGCCCGACCTGGCATATGTCCAAGTCCGGAACGCCGACGATGGGCGGCATTATCTTCATAAGCGCCTGTGTCCTCGTTTGTTTGACGGTCGGATTTGATTCAATGCGCAGCGGCGATTTTACGCATATATTCGTTTTGCTGTTTGCGCTCGTTTTCGGCGCCATCGGCTTTCTTGACGACTGGGAGAAGCTGCGCAAGAAGCAGAACCTCGGTCTGAGCGCCAAGGCAAAATTCCTGCTCCAGCTCGCTGCGGCGCTTGTTTTTGTCCTGCTGCTGCGCAAAATGGGCTATATATCAACGCATCTTTACATACCGTTTTGGAATGTTAATATCTATATCCCCGAGGTGCTCTATTTCATCCTCGCGGCGTTTATAATCGTCGGAACGGTCAATGCCGTCAATATAACCGACGGCGTCGACGGTCTTGCAAGCGGAACGAGCATCCCCGTATGCCTGTTCTTCGCGGCGGTTAGCTTCCTTTGGGGAGATAAATATATGGCTCTCGGCATATTCGCCTCGGCGCTTCTCGGCGGACTTATGGGCTTTCTTGTTTATAACTTTAACCCCGCCAAGGTTTTCATGGGCGATACAGGTTCGCTGTTTCTCGGCGGAGCCATAGCGGCGCTTGCCTTTGCTTATGATATGCCGCTTATCCTTATAACCCTCGGCATAGTTTATATAATCGAAACACTTTCTGATATAATCCAGGTGACTTACTTCAAGCTCACCCACGGTAAGCGCGTGTTTAAGATGGCACCGTTCCACCACCACCTCGAAATGGGCGGATGGACAGGCAAGAAATGGAAAGAAAAAGAGCTTTTTGCACTTTTTACTTCCGTATCCCTCGTTTTTGCAATAATTTCATTCATAGGAATATATAATCGTTTCCAGCTCTGATAACGGAGGATGCGCCTATGCAGTACGGCAGTGCCGAGCTCAGGATAAGGGAAACGAAAGATAAGACAAAGCGCGGGGGAATGGATATATCCTTCCTCGCTCTTGTTATGATACTTTTGACTATCGGAGTTACGATGGTGCTGTCGGCAAGCTTTGCCAGGGCTTATTTTGATCCCGGCGGCGTTACCGGCGGAAAGCCGACATATTATTTTGTCAGGCAATTTCTTTTTGCAACACTGGGAGCTGCGGCAATGATAGTGTGCTCGCGTCTGCCGGTCGGTTTTTATAAGCGCTTTTCCATGCCGCTTCTCACAGCGGCAATAGTACTGCTTATGCTCGTTCCCATCATAGGAACGAATGCAAACGGAGCAAAGCGCTGGATAGGTCTCGGAGCATTTACGATCCAGCCCTCAGAGATTGCAAAGATCGGCGTAATACTGTCCTTTGCCTCGATGATATGCGTACGCCGCGGGCGAATGGGCAGCTTTCGCAGCGGCATACTGCCGTTTGCGGCAATCCTTGCCGTTATCGTCGGACTTTTGGTGCTTGAGCCGCACTTTTCCGCGTCCATAATAATCGTCGCAATAGGCGGCGTGATGCTGTTTCTCGGCGGAGCGCGTCTCGGCTGGTTTATAGCGGCCGCCGTTGCGGCAGGGGGCGGTATAGCCGTGCTGCTGACGATGTTTCCGTATGCTTCGACGCGAATAACGACATGGCGTGACCCCTTTGCCTCCACCTCGGACGAGGGATATCAAATAGTCCAGTCGCTTTATTCCATCGGCTCGGGAGGACTTACGGGGCTTGGACTGGGGCAGAGCAGGCAGAAATATCTGTACCTGCCCGAGGAGCATAACGACTTTATTTTTTCCGTTGTTTGCGAGGAGCTCGGCTTTATAGGTGCGCTCCTCATACTTACGCTTTTCGCGCTTCTTATTATCCGCGGCTATTGGATAGCGCTCCACTGCGCCGACAGATACGGTTTTTTGGTTGCCGCGGGGATAACGACGCTTTTGGCCATACAGGTCATACTCAACGTCGCCGTTGTCACCAATCTTGTGCCCTGCACGGGCATTTCTCTCCCGTTTTTCAGCTATGGCGGAACGGCGCTGCTGATGCAGATGGCCGAAATGGGGATAGTGCTCAGCATATCGAGGGATATACCGGCAGGACGTGTGGGAGGATAGAATATGAGAATAATATTTGCCTGCGGAGGCACGGCGGGACATATAAATCCCGCGCTTGCCGTCGCCGGGCGCATAAAGGAGCTTATGCCCGACAGCGAGTTTCTGTTTATCGGTGCCGTCGGCCAAATGGAGTCAGACCTCGTTCCCCGCGCGGGCTATAAGATCGAGACCGTGCGCGTCAGGGGCCTAAGCCGCGAGAAGTCGCTGGGCGGTTTTTTCCACAATATAAGTGCCGCATGGCATCTTATACGGTCGACGATAAAAGCAAAGCGTATAATAAAACGCTTTAAGCCCGATGTTGTGGTCGGAACGGGTGGTTATGTGTGCTTTCCCGTGCTCAAGGCTGCGTCGCAGCTCGGCATACCCACGGCTGTGCACGAAAGTAACGCCGACCCCGGACTTACGACACGTATGCTCTCCGGCATTGTCGACACGATAATGCTTGGCTTTGAGGAGAGTCGCAAATATTATAAAAATCCCGAAAAGACCGTAGTTACGGGAACCCCCGTTCGCGGTGAGTTCGGCGAATATTCAAAGCAGGCGGCAAAGGCTGAGCTGGGCATACCGATGGATAAGCCGCTGGTCGTTTCCGTATGGGGCTCGTTGGGTGCGGAGAATATGAACGAGGTCATGTGCAGCTTCATCGAGCTTGCAGGTAGGAAGCCGGGGTTTACACTTATCCATTCGGCCGGCGTCGAGGGATACGAGAAGATGGTGACGCACCTGCGCGATACCGTTCCGGATTACGAAAAAAACGGCATGGATGTCAGAGAGTACATATACGATATGCCGCGCGTCATGGCGGCGGCGGATCTTGTCCTGTGCCGCGCCGGAGCATCCACGATATCCGAGCTTACATACATGCATAAGCCCACGATATTCGTGCCTTCGCCGTTTGTGACCAACAATCATCAATTCAAAAACGCGAAGGTGGTAGAGAACGCGGGCGGAGCTCTTATCTTTGAGGAAGGCTGGTTTGAGCCCAAAGAGCTTCTCAAAGCAGTGAAGGAGATACTCTCTTCGGACGATAAGATAGAAAAAATGTCGGCTGCCATGGCGAAGCTTGCAAAGCCCGAGGCAACCGATATGATATGCGACAGAATATTTTCTCTTGTTGAGAAAAAAGGCAAATAACAAAAAATCACCTTGCAGCATAGAATGGCGTAAACTAAGTTCTTTCTGCGAGGTTTTTTTATGGCAATATGGCATTGTAACGGAGGAAAACGCCTTGAGGGAGCGTGCTTTGTACAGGGAGCAAAGAATGCGGTACTGCCGATCCTGGCGGCCTCGATCGTATGCCCGATCGAAACAGACCTATTGAACGTTCCGCAGCTGAGCGATGTTGACGCTTCACTGAGAATACTGCGCAGACTCGGCTGCACGGCTCAGCAGCAGGAAAACGATGTCTACATAGATTCAAGCTCCCTCGGCTCAAGCGAGATACCGCAGAGTATGATGGAGAGCATGCGCTCGTCCGTGCTGTTCATGGGTGCACTTTTGGCGCGATGCGGCGAGGTGCACCTCACGCTTCCGGGCGGCTGCAAGCTCGGTGCACGGCCGATAGATATGCATCTTGACGCTATGAGAGCGCTCGGTGCGAGCGTTGAAGAGAGCGGCTGCGAGATCGTATGTACAGCACCGAAGCTCACGGGAGCGCACATCCGTCTGCCGTACCCGAGCGTCGGAGCGACGGAAAACGCGATGATAGCCGCCTGCGCGGCGGAGGGAGAGACCGTCATAACAGGTGCTGCGAAGGAGCCCGAGATCGTTGATCTTCAGGAATACCTCCGCAAGGCCGGAGCGTATATATCCGGCGCGGGAACGGCTACGATAAGAATATCGGGCTTTGAGCCCGAGCGCCACGTCGGCCACAGAATAATCCCCGACAGGATAGCGTCGGCGACATTTTTGTGCGCCGCTGCCGCCGCGGGAGGGGATATTGAGCTGCGCGGAGTTGATTTGCGGCAATTTTCGTGCCTTCAGCACTTCCTAAAGCAGTCCGGCTGTGATATAATATCGTCACGCCGCAGCGTGAGACTGATATCCGACGGTAAGCTTAGCTCCGTCGGCCGCGTATCGACAGGACCGTACCCCGAGTTCCCGACGGATATGCAGCCGCTTCTGATGGCTGCGCTTTTGAAGGCAAACGGCAGAAGCGATTTTGTTGAGAACGTTTTTGACTCGCGCTTCGGGCACGCAAATGAGCTCAGGCGCTTTGGCGCGGATATCTCCGTTGAGGGTCGCTGTGCGTCGGTGTGGGGAGTGCGCAGCCTTAAGAGCGCTGTTGTCAGTGCGGGCGATCTGCGCGGCGGCGCGGCCATGATCATCGCGGCGCTGGCCTCCGAGGGCGAAAGCCTTATAGTCGATTCAGGGCACATTGCCCGCGGCTATGAACATCTTGACCATAAGCTCCGCTATCTCGGAGCCGATATATTTTTGGAGTTGTAAAAATGGCGAATACTAATGATTATTACCGCAAGCGCGAAGATCCGTATAAGCCGAAGTTTAAGCGCAATGTGAATCGGCCGCTTACGTTTTTCCTTGTCATCGTTGCGCTCATATTCATAATGAGCGTATTCTTCAAGGTCTCGCGCATCGAGGTAGAGGGAAACTCTATCTACACCGCCGACGAGGTGATAAAAGCTTCCGGCATCGAAAAGGGCGATAACCTGTTTTTCATTAACGGTATTGCCGCCGGAAGCCGCGTCGCGGTAAAGTTGCCGTATGTCGACTCGGTCCAAATTAACCGCGGCCTGCCGAATCTCGTCATCATCGAGATAAGCGAGAGCAAGGCCGTCGGCTGCGTGAAGGTGGGGGACGAGCTGTGGTCGCTGAGCAGTAGCGGCAAGTTTTTAAGCAGCATAAGCCGGGATGACAGTGAACATATCGCCGTGATAAGCGGCATAAGCGTATCGGATGCAGCAACGGGCGAGTATATCAAAGCCGCCTCCGGCGAGGAGAATAAGCTCGCCTATTTAACGGATATACTCTATCAGGTGCAGGCTCGCGGCCTTGTCGGACAGGTCACGGCTATCGACATGAGTGACATTTCAAATCCGACGCTTGAGTATGACAGCCGCTTTTTGGTCAAGCTCGGAGCCATGGATAACACAGAATATAAGTTCGGCAAGATGCTCTCGGCAGCCTCGCAGCTTACCGCCGACGATGCTGGAACGCTCGACGTGTCCACGGGAGATAAGGTCATTTTCAACCCGAATTAATACTTTGTTTACATCGCGGGGTAAAAATCTATTGACCTTGCGGCCAAAAAGTTATAAAATGTTACATATCGCGAAAAACGACTGTGGCGCATGCCGCATCTTCAAATAACAGTACTGGAGGAAACAAAATGGATTTCAAAGCCGAAGTAGGCCCTGAAAATGTTGTAACTATAAAGGTCGTTGGTATCGGCGGTGCCGGCAACAACGTCGTAAATAGAATGGTCAAGTCCGGAACGCAGGGCGTTGAGTTCATCGCCGTGAACACTGATAAGCAGGCGCTCGCGGTGTCCAGCGCGGATCAGAAGATCCAGATCGGCGAAAAGCTGACCCACGGTCAGGGTGCAGGCTCCGATCCCGAGGTCGGCAAGAAGAGCGCGGAGGAGAGCCGCAATAATATCGCCAAGGCCGTTGAGGATGCCGACATGGTGTTTATCACAGCCGGTATGGGCGGCGGCACGGGCACGGGCGCAGCTCCCACGGTTGCCGATATCGCGCGCGAGGCCGGAATACTGACGGTCGGCGTCGTAACGAAGCCCTTCAAGTTCGAGGGCAAGCGCCGCATGGATCAGGCAAACGAGGGCATTAAGGAGATGCTCGGCAAGGTCGATTCTCTGCTTATCATTCCCAACGATCGCCTGAAGTACGCGACCGATCAGAAGGTCACCCTCGCAAACGCGTTTGAGATCGCCGATGACGTTCTCCGTCAGGCTGTCACAAGCATTTCCGATCTTATCAAGAACACCGGCTTTATTAACCTCGACTTCGCCGATGTCACCTGCATCATGAAGAATGCCGGCTTTGCTCACATGGGCGTAGGCCGCGCGGCAGGCAAGGGCAAGGCGGAGGATGCCGCCCGCATGGCAGTCGCAAGCCCGCTTATGGAGACCTCGATAAACGGCGCGCACGGCGTGCTCATCAACATCACCGGCTCCGAGGATATGGGCCTTGAGGACGTCGAGGCGGCTGCAAACCTCGTTCAGGAGGCAGCTCATCCCGACGCGAACATCATCTTCGGCGCAACCTTTGATGAGGCCATGCAGGACGAGATCCGCGTTACCGTCATAGCCACCGGCTTTGAGGAAGCGCCCACCGCGAAGCAGCCCGCCCAGCAGGCGGCAGCCCCCAAGAAGGCAGAGCCCGCATTTGAAAAGCAGCAGGGCATGTTCACCGCGGCAAGCGAAAAGGCAGCCGAGAAGAAGCCCGAAGAGGCCGCAAAGCCCGCCGGCGAGGAAGACCCCTTCGACAGCATCTTCAAGATCTTCAACGCAAATAATTAAAATCTTAATAGCAATAAAAAGGCTGAGGACATGCTCCTCAGCCTTTTTTCACGCCCAAACCGCAACTGTCAAAAGGTATACTTTTTGACAGTTGCGGTTTTGATAATGTCATGATAACTGAAAATCGACAAAATTGCAAGATGCTGTGCTGAAATTT
>CAVGIU010000030.1:1561-16676 GCA_963629425.1 Oscillospiraceae bacterium | reverse complement strand
ACCTACACCTGCTCTGTCTGCAATGACAGCTATAAGGGCAGCTACACCGACGCGCTGGGTCACAGCTATGTCGGTGGCGTCTGCACCCGCTGCAACGCGAAAAACCCCGATTACAAGCCGGCCGTGAGCTTCACCGATGTTCCCTCCAACGCGTTCTACGCAAACGCCGTCAAGTGGGCGGTCGAGAATGAGATAACCACCGGCGTGGGCAATAATCGCTTCGACCCCAACGGACAGTGCACGCGTGGACAGGTCGTGACCTTCCTGTGGCGTGCGGCAGGCAAGCCGACCGTCAGCGCGAACGTGAGCTTTTCCGACGTTCAGCCCGGCGCGTTCTACTACGAGGCGGTCAAGTGGGCGGTCGCAAACGGCATCACCACCGGCGTAGGCGGCAACCGCTTCGCGCCTAACGACACCTGCACTCGCGGTCAGGTGGTGACCTTCCTGCACCGTGCGGCGAACACTCCGAGCGCAAGCACGATAAGCAGCTTCACCGACGTTCCGGCGACTGCATTCTACTATAACGCAGTCAACTGGGCAGTCGGCAAGGGCATTACCGACGGCGTCGGCGGCAACAAGTTCGCACCCGACGACACCTGCACACGCGCCCAGGTCGTCACCTTCCTCTACAGAGCACAGTAATAAGATAAAGCAAAATCTCCGGTCATTGACCGGAGATTTTTTCACATATTCAGATTGTCCACGCCGTTTCGCATCTCAAAAAGAAAGGCGATGAAGCTCTTCATGAACGGGATAAACTCTCCCGAGTCTATCATCGCAAATATCTCATCGAGTGTTGCCCAGCGCGCGTCCATGACCTCCTCGGCCTGAAAGTGCAGACTGTCGAGCGAAACGTCATTTGTGATGATGTAGTAGTCGTCAAAGCCGTCCTCGAAATTCACCGTAAGGCGCGGGCGGATGTCGGAAAAGTCAATGTCGAGCCCCAGCTCCTCGCGCAGCTCACGCTGCATGGCATCACGGCTCGTCTCGCCGCAAAGTGCGCTGCCGCCGACGGTTACGTCCCACTTCTCGGGAAAGGTCGGCTTCTGCGTGCAGCGCTGCTGTATCAGCAGCTTGCCCTCGGAGTTGAATATCGCGACGTGAACGACCATGTGGTAAAGTCCCTCGGAGTGCTGTTCCCCGCGGATAACGCTCCTGCCGGTCGGTATTCTGTCTATGTCGTATGCGTCCCATGCTTCCATTTTTATCACCCGGAACACAGTAGCATTTTTTTCACTGCGCGTCAAGTCCCTCGAAAATTACGGCTTTACAGCGGCGGTACGATTTGCTATAATACTTAAGCACAAATGCGCCCGTAGCTCAGCCGGATAGAGCGTCAGACTCCGACTCTGAAGGTCGTGGGTTCGAATCCCGTCGGGCGTACCATAAAAAAGCCGGTGTTATCAATGCTTTGCGGCATTTTGACACCGGCTGTTTTTATGCTTTTTAAGGGCTTTAATCGGACGATAATTCAACTCGCTCTGAAAATTCAAGCCTTTTTTAAGCGAATATCGCCGAGTATATCCGTGCTTTTTCTCACCTCAGCGGCACATTATTTTTCAGCACCGACAGAAATTTTGTCAGAACAGGGTTGGAGTTTGCGCTTTGCCACACGGCAATTATCTCCTCGTGCTCGTCCTCGGCGACGAGCGGGATGAAGACAAGATTATCCGCATCGTGCAGCTTATCGGTGAAGTAGTCGGGCAGACTGGAGATGTCCTCCTCGGCCGCGAAATGCTCGACAGCGAGGACTTCCTCGTTTTGAGCCTGCTTCTGCCCATCGGTTTGCTTATCTACCTGTGGGGCCGGGACTTTGATAAGTACATTGCCGAGGTCAACAAGGGCACGGGCATACGCATGTCGCCCAAGTTCAAGCCCTATTTCCGGTGGGTGCTCCCGATACTCATTCTCATAATCCTTGTTCAGGGACTGATATAAGACTTAAAACCGTGTGAAAGCACGGCTTTTTTCATTTACATATACCTATAAATGTGCTATGATATTTTAATGGCCAATAGTGGATAGCCGATAGCTGATAGCTATATGTGTGCGGCGATGCCGCACGGATTTTCAGTGGCGCATTAAAATTGCGCCGATACGTATATTGCGGTGTCCCGACCGGAAGCTGCGGAGGAAACCATAAAAAACGGGCGGCCGCAATATATGCACCGTACACACGGGAAGCGAGGCAATTGCGGTTTCCGCCAATATTTCGATACCGGGCAACCACAATATACGTATAGGCAGGTGCGTCAATGCGCCTCTAAAAACAGGAGAGAGAAATGCTGGATAAACTAAAACAGCTGGATAACAGATATTCCGAGCTCGCGATGCGCATGGAAAACGGCGAAATTTATGCCGACCCTGCGGTATACACCAAATGTGTGCGCGAGATGAAGGAGCTCGAGCCAATCGTCATGGCCTACAGGGAGTACGCCAAGTGCGATAAGGCCATGAAGGACGCAGAGGAGCTCATGAATGACCCGGAGTTCAAGGAGCTTGCGCAGGAGGAATATAACGAGGCAAAGGCGCGTATGGCGGAGCTTAACGAGAAACTCAAGATACTGCTCCTGCCAAAAGACCCGAACGATGAGCGCAATGTCATCATGGAGATACGATCCGGAGTCGGAGGCGAGGAGAGCTCGCTGTTTGCGCACGATCTGTTCAGAATGTATTCCATGTACGCCGAGAGTAAGGGCTGGAAGATAGATATCGTCAATATAAACGAGACCGAGCTCGGCGGCATAAAGGAAATGAGCTTCGTCATCGAGGGGCAGGGAGCGTATTCGCGCCTCAAGTTCGAAGCGGGCGGCCACCGCGTCCAGCGCGTTCCGGAGACGGAGTCCGGCGGCAGGATACACACCTCAGCTGCCACGGTTGCCGTACTGCCCGAGGCCGAGGAGGTCGAGTTTGAGATAAATCCCGCAGATCTGCAGATAGACACCTATCGCTCGTCCGGTGCGGGCGGTCAGCACGTCAATAAGACCGAAAGCGCCATACGCATAACGCATTTGCCCACAGGCGTCGTCGTCGAATGTCAGGACGAGCGAAGCCAGTATAAAAATAAAGACAGGGCGATGAAGATTCTGCGCTCGAAGCTGTACGAGGCCGAGCAGCAGAAGCAGGCAGCGGCAATAGCCGCGGAGCGCAAAAGTCAGGTCGGCTCGGGTGACCGTTCGGACAGAGTGCGCACATATAACTTTCCGCAGAACCGCGTGACAGACCACCGTCTCGTCGGTGATGTGCGAAACTTCAATATCCAAAGCGTCCTGAACGGCGACCTCGACCCGATAATCGACGCACTCATAACCGCCGATCAGGCGGAAAAGCTCAAAAGGCAGGCGGAGAGCTGATGGAAACAAAGATAATAGGAAAAGCCGAGATCGGCGAGGCAGCGGGGCTCATAGCAGCCGGAGAGCTTGTCGCCGTACCAACGGAAACGGTGTACGGCCTTGCCTGCAATGGCCTTGATGCCGATGCCGTCGCGAAGGTCTACGAGGTAAAGGGAAGACCCGAGGTAAAGCCTCTGTCGCTGATGCTGCACAAGGGTGCGGCGGTGACGAGATACTGCGAAAATGTTCCCAAACAGGCGAGAGTGCTCATGGACAGGTTTTGGCCGGGGCCTCTGACCATCGTTTTGAAGTCAAAGGACATTGTTCCTGATATCGTCCGAGCGGGCGGAGATACCGTTGCGCTCAGATGCCCCGATCACCCCATGACGCAGGCGATACTCAAAAAGGCAAAGCTTCCGTTTGCTGCGCCCTCGGCAAATCCCTCGGGGAGCAAAAGCCCCGTCAACGCGCAGGATGTCCTTGACTACTTCGACGGGAAAATCGCTGCCGTGGTCGACGGAGGGCAGTGCGGCCTGGGACGGGAATCGACAATAATCGATATGAGCGCAGCGCCGTTTAAGATACTGCGTCAGGGCGCTCTGCCCAAGGAGGACATTGCTTCGGCACTCGCGGAAAAGCTCAAGGTCATAGGCATAACCGGAGGCACGGGCTGCGGAAAAACGACCGCTCTGCGCGAGCTTGAAGCCATGGGCGCCATGATAATAGACTGTGACGCGCTGTATCACGATATGCTCAAAGAAAACTCGCAAATGCTCGCGGATATCGAACGTTCATTTCCCGGAACGGTCACGGACGGTGTCCTCGACCGAAAGGCGCTCGGTGCGACTGTGTTTTCAAACGAGGCAGCGCTCGAGGATCTAAACGCGATAACGCACCATTACATCGGCCTTGAGGTGAGAAAAAAGCTCGCCGATTGGGCGATGCGTGGCGGGAAGATAGCCGCCATAGATGCAATAGCGCTTATAGAAAGCGGACTTTCTGAAAGCTGCTGCGCCGTCGTCGGCATCGTCGCCGAAAAAACGACGCGTATTGAGCGTATAATGAAGCGTGACGGCATAAGTTATGAATACGCCATGATGCGCGTCAACGCCCAGTATCCCAATGAGTATTTTGAGCAAAAATGTGAATATGTGCTGCATAATGACGGCAGCGCGGACAAGTTCGGAAAAGAATGCAAAAATTTATTTAAGGAAGTATTGAAAAATGGCTGAGATCAGAGACGAATTATTCTACAAGCAGAAAAACGGCTACGACACGATGACCACGCAGCAGCGCATCGATATGGAGGACTACTGCCGCGGCTATATGGCCTTTTTGAACGAGGCGCGCACCGAACGTGAGGCTGTGAAGGCAGCCATCGAAATGGCCGAGGATAAGGGCTATGTCGAGTATGTCGACGGTATGGAGCTCAAGGCGGGCGATAAGATCTACCGCAACAATCGCGGCAAGTCACTCATGCTGGCCGTCATCGGTAAGCAGAGCCTTGAAAAGGGCACGGTTATTGCGGGCGCGCATGTCGACTCTCCGCGTATCGACTTAAAGCAGAACCCCCTGTATGAGAGCGATGAGCTCGCGTATTTCAAGACCCATTACTACGGTGGAATAAAGAAATATCAGTGGGTGACCATCCCCCTTGAACTGCACGGAGTCGTTGCGCTGAGAAATGGCGAGACTATCGACATCACCATCGGTCACGACCCTGCCGACCCGCAGTTTGTCATAACAGACCTCCTGCCGCATCTCGGCAAGGAGCAGATGCGCAAGACCATGGAGGAGGGTATCACCGGCGAGGGGCTCAACATCCTCATAGGCAGCATTCCCTACGCCGATGAGGGCAACGACAGGGTAAAGCTTGCCGTCATGAGCATACTCAACGACCGCTACGGCATTATCGAGGAGGATTTCCTCTCAGCAGAGCTCACCGCAGTCCCGGCATTTGAGGTGCGCGAGATAGGGCTTGACCGCTCGCTTATCGGCGGCTACGGCCACGATGACCGCGTGTGCGCCTATGCCGAGCTCAAGGCGATACTCGACCTTGAGGAAGCTCCCGAAAAGACCTGCGTCTGCATACTTGCCGACAAAGAGGAGACAGGTTCGGACGGTGTGAGCGGCATGCAGAGCAGCGCCTTCGAGTGCTTTATGGAGGAGCTGTGCGACAGTCAGGGTGTGCCCCTGCGCCGATGCTTTGCAAACAGCTTCTGCCTGTCTGCGGACGTTACCGCGGCCTTTGATCCCAACTTCCCCGAGGTCAGCGAAAAGCGCAACGACGCAAAGCTCAACTACGGCATGGGCATCTGCAAGTTTACCGGTGCGCGCGGCAAGAGCGGCACGAGCGACGCCTCCGCTGAGGTCGTTGCCTACCTCCGTAAGCTCTTTGCCGATAACGGTGTTGTTTGGCAGATGAGCGAGCTCGGTAAGGTCGATCAGGGCGGCGGCGGAACAATAGCAAAATACATGGCAAACCGTAATATCGACACCATCGATGCCGGAGTTCCCGTGATGAGCATGCACGCCCCCTTCGAGGTTGTCGCGAAGTTCGACTGCTTCATGACCTATCTCGGCGTACTGGCGGCCTATAGGGCTTTTTAGCGGCTGATTGAGGCACCTACGTATACGTTTATTGCGGTATCCCGGTATCGCACCTGCCGACAAAACCGGAAGGCTGCCGCTTACCTTGCCTTCCCCTCGAAGGGAAGGTGTCGCCTCCGCCGACGGATGAGGTGTTTTTCGGTGGCGGCGAAAACCTTGCGGCTGCGTCTGCAAATGAATAGCGAATAATGAATAATTATCACCCCATACCTGGCAAAATAGGTGTGAGGTGATTTTTATGGATGAGATAGCGCAGCTCGGCAGCACTCAGCCGCAGAGCAGGGAGGGCATGATTCACTGCCTGACCATCGTCGGCCAGGTCGAGGGGCATCAGATATTGCCCGAGGATAACAAAACTACAAAATATGAGCACGTCATGCCGCTTTTGGCGGCAGTGGAGGAGTCCGAAGAGATAAAGGGTCTTATCATTCTTTTAAACACTGTTGGAGGTGACGTTGAGGCCGGGCTCGGCATAGCGGAGCTCATAGCCGGTATGAAAAAGCCTACGGTGTCTCTCGTCCTCGGCGGCGGGCACTCTATCGGAGTGCCGCTTGCGGTTGCCGCATCACGCAGCTTCATCGCGCCCTCGGCCGCCATGACGATACACCCCGTGCGCCTTAACGGCGTCGTCATAGGTGTTCCGCAGACCTATAATTACTTTGCGCGCATCCAGGAACGAATCGTCGGCTTTGTAATCGGACATTCGAATATAAGCCGCGAGAAATACAATGAGCTCATGATGGCCACCGACGAGCTTGCGAATGATGTCGGCAGCGTCATCTACGGTCAGGAAGCCGTCTCCTGCGGGCTTATAGACAGCATCGGAACTCTCTCCGACGCACTGGATTATCTGCACGGCGAGATAAACAGGCAAGCTCACTGACCTGAGCTTGCTTTTTGATACATTGTATGATAAAATAATAAAGTTAAGTATACATAATATCTGAGAATACTCATAGGAGATAAATATATGAGCATACTGGATGCCATAATCCTCGGCCTCGTACAGGGCGTTGCGGAGTTTTTGCCCATATCGAGCTCGGGACATCTTGCGATCCTGCATAACCTTTTTAATATGTCCGACCTCGGCAGCAGCCATATGTTCTTTGACGTTCTGCTGCACTTCGGAACGCTTATCGCGATCTGCTTTATGTACTGGAGCGATATAAATGCGATGTTCACGCAGACGATAGACATGCTCTCGGGCAGAACGGTTGACTCTGACGGCCGCCGCAGGAGATTTCCCGAGGCACGCCTTTTCATGCTGATAATCGTCGCAACGCTGCCGCTGGTGCTGATATTGCCTGTGCATAAATACGTTGAAGCGCTTTCGAATTCGACGGTCTATGTCGGTATCGCACTCATCCTGACAGGCTGCATGCTTCTCGTCGCCGACAAGATGACCAAGGGCACTAAGACCGAGAAAAACATGCTGTTTACCGACGCTCTCATAATCGGTCTGTGCCAGTGCGTGGCGACGCTGCCGGGTCTTTCCCGCTCGGGAACGACGATAACTGCCGGTATTGCAACGGGGCATGAGCGCAGCTATGCCGTCAAATTTTCGCTTTTGATGAGCATTCCCGCCGTCCTCGGCGCAACACTTTTGGAGCTTATCGATGCCGTCAAGACCGGCATCGACCCCTCGCTCATCCCGGCATATCTCTTCGGTATGATCGCCGCCATGATCTCCGGTGTTTTGTCCATCGGACTTCTGCGCATGATAGCCCGCAAGACGCGCTTCGGCGGATTTTCCTACTACTGCTGGGTTGTCGGTGTGCTGACGATAATTCTCTCTCTCATATTCTGATAAAGGCAGGTAAGCTGAATAATGGCTCAAACCGCTACAAAGAAAAAAAACAATAATTCCGGCAAAAAACAGAGCTCTGCGCAAATGAGAAGACCCCAAAACGAGCCTTCTGAGGATAGGAGTGCCCAGCGTATCATAGCCGCAGTGTGCTTCCTGTTTGCCGCAGTGCTCGTCGTTATAGGTATATTCGCGCATGACGGAGTCGTCGTCGGCTGGCTTTGCGCACTTTTGAAGGGGCTTTTCGGCTACGGCTTTTGGATATGCGCCCCGGTGTTCCTGCTGGCATCCTTTATCCTCGGCTTTCACAGAGACGAGCCCTGCACATGGCGCCTTACGGCGGCTCTGCTGCTGCCGCTTTTGGCAGGCTCCCTTGTGAACCTTCTGCTGTCTCAGGTCGTTGTCGATAATCTCAGCGGCGTGGGCAAACTGTTTTCGACGCTGTATGCCGGAGGCAAGGGAATGCTTTGCGCCGGTGTTCTCGGAACGCTTATAGCCTTCGCACTGGAAAAGGCCTTCAGCATTTACGGTGCGGCGATACTGCTTCTGCTGGCTTTCATATTCTTCGCTCTGTCGGCATTCAGCGTGACGCCGAAGAAGCTTTTTGAGTTTTTGCGCGGAAGCGACGAGAAAGCCGAGAAAGTCGAAAGAAAGCCCGCAAAGGCTGCCGCCATCCCCGAGCCCGAAGAGCCGGAGGAGGAGAGAGTTGAGAAGGTCAAGAAGGCTCGCCGCCGTGCGATAGATATTCCGCTCGACGATGAACCTGCATTTACGAAAAAATCCGCGATAACCGAGGAGCCGACCGTCAAGGACGAACCCGTACAGAAGAAGGACGGCGGACTGTTCGGCAAAAAGACTGAAAAAGCAAAGCCTCTCGCGCCCGATAATATCGAGGTCGAGCCCATGACCATCGAGGAGGTAGAGGCGATGACGGGCGTTTCCGCCGTGAAGCTCACAGGTGAAGGCGCTGTCAAAGCGGGCACTGTGTCCGATCCACCTAAAAAGGTCACTGCCGCCGAGGTCGCGGCGGAGACCGAGGCCATACGCACGGCCATAGAGTCGGCAACGAGCGAGGGCGAGTATGAAAAGCCCCCGATATTTCTGCTCAAGAAGGGTCACACCGTCGCCGATAATTCGGCAGACGAGCTGCGCACGAACCGCGAGCGCCTTGAAAGCACGATAAAAAGCTTCGGCGTCTCGGCAAGAATAGTCGACACCACCCGCGGCCCCACGGTCACGAGATACGATCTTGAGCTCGATCAGGGTGTTAAGCTCAGCAGACTGACAAACCTCGCCGGCGATATAGCGCTCGCGCTCGGTGTAGTCAGCGTCCGCATAGCGCCGATACCGGATAAGATATCCACCGTAGGCATCGAGGTGCCAAATAAGATAATAAGCACCGTTTATCTGCGCGATATAATCGACTCGCCGCGCTTTGCCTCGTCCAAGTCAAAGCTCAGCTTTGCCATCGGAAAGGACATTGCCGGTCAGGCGGTAGTAGGCAATATCTCGAAGCTTCCGCACCTGCTCATAGCGGGCACAACGGGTTCGGGTAAGTCGGTGTGCATGAACTCGCTTATTATAAGTCTTCTTTATAAAGCAGACCCCGATGAGGTCAAGCTCATCATGATAGACCCAAAAATGGTCGAGCTCGGCGTATATAACGGCATTCCGCATCTGTACATCCCCGTCGTCACCGACCCGAAAAAGGCTGCAGGTGCGCTCCAGTGGGCTGTCACGGAAATGCTCAAGCGATACAGGCTCTTCTCAGAGCTCGGCGTGAGAAGCCTGGAAGCGTATAACGAGCACCTGCTCGAAAACGGCCAGCCCAAAATGCCGAGCATAGTTGTCGTTATCGACGAGCTTGCAGACCTCATGCTCGTCGCGTCCAAGGACGTTGAAGAGAGCATCTGCCGCGTCGCTCAGATGGGTCGTGCAGCCGGCATGCACCTTGTCATCGCAACGCAGAGGCCGTCTGCCGATGTCATAACCGGTCTTATGAAGGCCAATATCCCCAGCCGTATCGCATTTGCCGTCTCTTCCGCGCTTGAAAGCCGCATCATCCTCGATAACGCCGGTGCGGAAAAGCTCATCGGCATGGGCGATATGCTCTACGCCCCCATCGGCTGCGGCAAACCTTTGCGCGTTCAGGGTGCTTTCGTCAGCGACGAGGAGCGCGATCAGATAGTGCAGTTTATTAAGCGCCAGTCCACCGCGCAGTACAGCGAGGATGTTATGGCGCAGATCGAAAAGGCTGCCGAGGATAAGGGCGCAAACGGCAAGGGCCGCAATGACGATGACGAGCCTACGGGAAAACCCGAATACGACGAACTTCTGCCGCAGGCGGTCGACGTTATTTTCGACACCAAGCAGGCCTCGGTCTCCATGCTCCAGCGCCGCCTGAAGCTCGGCTACTCACGCGCTGCGCGCATAGTCGATCAAATGGAGGAGATGGGCATCATCGGACCCTTTGAGGGCTCGAAGCCGCGCCAGATACTCATAACGCGCGACCAGTGGCTCGAAATGCAGACAACGCAGGGCACAGCGCCCACGGAAATACTGCAAATTCAAACCGAGTTTGCCGACGAGACAGACAATATATAAAAGACTAAGGCGGTTAACATAATGTAACCGCCTTATTTAGATTTACACAGGTGATACAATGAAAGATTATTTCTGCCCTCAGATGGATGTGGGTGATATAAACAGCATAAGCATGCTCGGTCTTGCGCACATAGGCGACGGCGTGTATGAGCTTTTAACGCGCACCATGCTGTGCGCAGACGGCAATAAGAAGGTCACCGAGCTTCACAAAAAGACCGTTGCCATCGTCAATGCTCCGGCTCAGGCCGAGGCCGCCGAGAGGCTTCTGCCACTGCTCACGGACGATGAAAGGTATATCTACAAGCGCGGCCGAAACGCAAAGGTCAACTCCGTGCCGCACAAGGCAGATATCGCGCAGTACCACGCCGCCACGGGGCTTGAGGCGCTGTTCGGATGGCTGTATCTTCAGGGAAAAACGCAGCGCATAAACGAACTGTACGCCGTGTGTGTGGAGGGTGACCATGGCGCTTGATGCAATACTTTTATCGGGAATAATAGCCGAGCTGAGACCGAAGATCATCGGCGCGAGGATAGACAAGGTGCAGCAGCCCGAGCGAGATAAGATCGTGCTTTCAGTTCGCGGCAGCGAGAGCCTGCGTCTTCTGATCGATGCGGGCGCGGGCAGCGGAAGACTTCAGCAGACGCGCCTCAGCTTTGAAAACCCCGCAGAGCCCCCGATGTTCTGCATGCTGCTTCGCAAATACCTCACGGGAGGCAGGATAGAGGCCATCGAGCAGCCGGATTGGGAGCGCCTTGTCATAGTTAACATAACATCTCGCAACGAACTTGGCGATAACGTCGATCTGCGCCTTGCGGTGGAGCTCATGGGAAGAAGCTCGAACCTCGTGCTCATCGGCTCCGACGGACGAATTATCGACTGTCTGCGCCGTATGGATTACGGCGGCGACGATGAGCGCAGAATGCTGCCCGGTATGATCTACCGTTTTCCGCCGAAGCAGCGCAAGCCGCTTGTGTTTGACCTTTCACAGGAGGAGATAGCGCAGGCGCTCAGCGCGTCCGACGCGGGAAAAAGCGCGGATAAGCGCATTATGGACTGCTTTTCCGGCCTCTCGCCGCTTATCTGTCGCGAGCTTGCCTGCCGCAGCGGGGATAATGCCGCGCTTCTGCCCGAGGCGCTGGACGCATTTTTGGACAGCGTCAGGGCAGGGGAGCTCACGCCCGTGCTTTTTACAGAGGACGGCAAGCCGAAGGAATTTTCCTTCATGCAGCTGCGGCAGTATGCCGGGCTGTACGATATGCGCGAGTTTGAAAGCTTCTCCGAGCTTTTGGATGCGTACTACTCCAAGCGCGATACGCTCGAGCGCCGCCGCAGACGCTCAAAGGAGCTCAGCCACCACGTCAAAACCGCGCGCGACCGCATTGCGCGAAAGCTCGGCCTCCAGCGGCAGGAGCTGCAAAAATGTTCCGAGCGCGACGAGATACGCCGCAATGCGGAGCTTCTGACCGCGAACCTTTACCGTGTGCATAAGGGCGACAGCTCCGTGACCGTTGAGGACTATTATGAGCCCGATTGCCCGCAGCGCACGATAAAGCTCGATGCGCTCAAAACGCCGCAGAATAATGCCGCGGCCATGTTTAAGGAATACAACAAGCTCAAGACCGCCGAGCAGCACCTCACGGCGCTTATCTATGAGGGTGAGAGGCAGCTTGAGTATTTAAACAGCGTCCTCGATGAGACCGAGCGCGCAGAGACCGAGGACGATCTTGCAGAGATAAAGGCCGAGCTCATCGGCACGGGCTATATCAAAAAGCAGCGCGGCGCAAAGGAGCGCAAGCGCAAAAAGCAGGGACCCATGCGCTTTGTCTCATCCGACGGCTTTGAGATACTCGTCGGCCGCAGCAACGCGCAAAACGACGAGCTGACCACCAAAACCGCCCGCCGCACGGACATTTGGCTGCACACGAAAACCGTCCACGGCAGCCATGTCATCATCTCCTGCGACGGTCTTACGCCGCCCGAGAAAACGATAGAGGAGGCGGCGCAGCTTGCCGTTTACTACTCTCAGGCGCGCGACGGCGGCAAAACGCAGGTAGACTATACCATGGTGCGCAATGTCCGCAAGCCCTCCGGCTCGCTGCCCGGCAAGGTTATATATACAGATTACAGCACCCTCTCCGTCTCCGCGGATGAGGCACTGGCCGAAAATTTGAGGGTGAAATGAGATATGATAGTATTTGACCGCCCGTGGTGGTTTTGGTATATAACAAATCAAAGTATTAGAAGGGAGTTATATAAATGCTGAGATATAAGATTGATGTTATGCCTGAATTATCCCAAAAGGGCTATAGCGCACGACGCTTGCGCAATGAGCACATTTTGGCGGAGTCTACTATGACAAAGCTACGCCACGCCGCGCCTATCAGCTGGGACAATATCGACACAATTTGCCGCTTATTGGATATGCAGCCGGGCGATGTGCTCGAATATGTGCCCGACGCGGACGCGTGAGCGTGTGTGGGCGTGTAAAAAAGAATACAAAATCAGCACGGGGCAGCTCGACAGGCTGAGAAAAAACGAGAATGTAAACACTTACACTCTCGATCAGCTGTGCCGAATATTAAATTGCAGCTTGGATGACATCGCAGAATATAGAGAAAACTAAAACCGGAGGGCTCAATCCTCCGGTTTTTGCTTAGTCGATATGAATTTCCGCTTCGCTGAACAGCGCGGCCTTGCCTGCGAGGATAACGCGGTCGCCTTCAAGCCTTGTGTACAGCACGCCGCCGCGCTTTGATGCCTGATACGCGACAAGCTCGTTTTTGCCCAGCGCATTTGCCCAGTAGGGGATGATGTGGCAGTGGCCGGAGCCGCACACGGGATCCTCGGGAACATTGCATTTCGGCGCAAAGGAGCGCGATACGCAGTCGAAATCCTTACCCTTAGCCGTTACGTGCAGCAGCAGACCGTCGAGCTGCATGACCTTCGCCATGTCCGGCGCGCAGGCTCTGACGGCGGTCTCATCGTCCATTACGCACAGCAGGTCGCGCCCCATGAACGCGGCAACCGGCTTTGCACCGATGACATCACGCATCTGCTCGGTGACCTCGACGGGCTTGAGCTCGTAAGCGGGGAAGACCATCTCAAGCAGCTCGCCGTTTTTTGTGACGATCAGCTCGCCGCTGAGCGTATCAAAGCGCACCTCGCTGAGCTCCGGCTCGACAAAGCGCAGGATCGTATATGCCGTTGCGAGCGTCGCATGGCCGCACAGGTCGATCTCGCCGCCGGGCGTGAACCAGCGCAGATGATAATTTTCACCCTCCTTGACGCAAAACGCCGTCTCGGAGAGGTTGTTCTCGATAGTTATCTTCATCATCAGCTCATCATCGAGCCACTTGTCCATAACGCACACCGCCGCCGGATTTCCGGCAAACACCTTGTCGGTGAATGCGTCAACAACATACTGCTTCATAAAAATACCTCCTTTGATTTATACTCAGATTATAATACTCTTGAGTACAGCATACAATATCAAAATTGTATGCAAGACAATTATGTGATAATATCTCGTATTATTTTCAGAGCCTTTTCGAGCTCGTCAATGCTTCCGGGTGCGCACACCGCAAGCCTCGCGCCCGACTCGGGAATGCTTTTTCCGACAGCGAAGTGCTCGCTTCCGTAGACGCACACGCCGCGCGCTGCGGCCTCGCGCTCGAACTGCTCGCCTTTCATGCCGTCTGGCAGCACGAGCCAGCGGCACAGCGCGTGCCGATCGCCGCGCACGGTGAAGTTTTTTAACATTATGTCAACTAAATCGTTGCGCTTTTCGATGCCCTCGGCACGTCGAGCCAAAAGCGGCTCAAGCCTGTCCGACGCTATGAGCCTTGCTCCGAGCTCGCCCAAAAGTGCCGACTGTGAGAGATTTATGCTGTAAAGCGCATCGTCCAGCAGACCGCGAAAGCGCTCCGGCGCGGCAATGTACGCCGTTTTCAGCGCAGGACTTACGGTTTTTGACAGGCTGAGCGTGAAAACCGTGTTCTCCGGCGCGAGATCATGAACGCTGCTCAGATCGTCCGAGAGCAGCTTGCAGATGCCGTCCTCGATTACCAATAGGTCGTTTTCAATCGCGGTACGCGCGATCATCTGACGCTGCTCGGTTGACATAACATGTGCTGTCGGATTCTGATAGTCGGGCATGATAAACAGCGCGCGCACGCCGTCGTTTTTGACGGCATAGCGTATCCCGGCCTCACTCATGCAGCCGCTCTCCTGCTCGATGGGCACAAGCTGGATGCCGAACAGCTTTGCAGCACTTTTAACTCCGGGGTAGGTGAGGGGATCGACGCCGAGCTTATCGCCGCGCCGCAGCAGAGCCGCGAAGATCGCCGCTATCGCGTTTTGACCGCCGCCCGCCGTAAGTATGCTGTCCGCGCCGACGCTGCAACCGGCACGGCGCAGAAGCCTGCATGCTGCCTCGCGCTGCCATTCGGGGTGCGCAAGATCATACTGAAACAGCCGCGCATGGCCGGGCTCGGCGAGCATCCTGCGCAGGACTGAAACAAGCTCGCTTTGCTCAAGCGTTTCGGGCGTCATTGCGTCGAGGCGTATAAGCTCCTCGTGCGGCGCATCGGTGAGCCTTGTCAGGCTGCTGTAGGAGACATATGTACCGTCGCCGACGCTGCCCGTGAGCAGCCCGCTGTCCGCGCAAATTTTAAACGCGCGGGACACGGTGCTCAGGTTTATATTCAAAAAGTCGGCGAGCTCGCGCTGCGGTGGCAGCTTTGTGCCAGGCAGCAGTGCACCGGA
>CAVGIU010000030.1:0-1551 GCA_963629425.1 Oscillospiraceae bacterium | reverse complement strand
GCGTACAGCGGCCGACCCGAGCGCGTCAGCGTCGGCTTCCATGACATCGGGTAATCTTCAAATGAATTTACAGACAATGCGTTCATCACCTCATGCGAACAATTATATAATTGTCTGTATAAAAAATCAAGTCATCTCTTGCTCAGCACGTTCATGGCCGCGGCGAGCATATCGGCGGCCTCGGCGTGGGTGAGCGCGGCACTGTCGACGCTTTCGCTGTCCATTATCCCGCAGGCATCGAGGTTCGCCGCCGACTGTGCGGCCCAGCCGCTGTTTTCGCAGCTGACGTTCGTCAGACTCAGCAGTCTGTCGAGCATAACTCCGGCCTCGGCGCGGCTTATCTCGGCCTCTGCGTCGAACACGGCACCGTCTGAGCCGCTTCTGCCCTTCACCACGCCGTCGCGCACCGCGCTTGCGACGTAGGCGCGCTGCCAGTCGGGGATGCTGCCGTCGTCGGTAAAGCCGGTGCTGACCACGCCGCGCAGCACGTCCGTGTCGGTGACGCACAGGCACATGGCGACGAACTCGCCGCGGCTGAGCGTTTTCTGCGGCTCGAAGTAGTATTTCCCGCCGATCTGCTTGCCGACGAATGCGCCGCACTCGGCGAGCTTCACCGCGCTGCAATAGCTGGCGCTGCCGTCCATGTCGGCGTAGCTGACGGACTTGTTCTTTTTGAGCCTTATGATAACGGTCGCCTCCTGCGAGCGATCGCCGTTCGCGTCGACGGCCTTATAGCCGAAATAGTCGCGGCCGCGTTTGCCCTCGGTGGGGGAGTAGACGAAGCTGCCGTCGTCACTCAGCTCAATCGTGCCCTTTTTTGGCCGCGTGCTTATCTCGAAGCTCAGCGCGTCGCCGTCGGGGTCAACGGCGGCGAGCTTACCGCCGAAGGATACGCCGCGATAGGTCTCAAACTCGAAATTTTCGGCCACGGGCGCGGAATTATCGGCCAGGGCGGGGAAGACGAGCGCGCACAGCGCAAGGCAGCACAGCGCCGCAGCAATGTATTTTCGCATGACAAAAACCTCCGTAAAATTTTCTACGGAGGTATTTTGTGTTTTTTCGCGCTTCAATATTCATTTTTTGGAGGCGCATTTGCGCACCTATGGATACGCATATTGCGGTATCCCGGTATCGAAAATGCGCAGAAAACCGTTTTTGTGCCGCGCCCCATTAATTGCCGCAGCCTTGTAGGGAACGGGCTTGCCCGTTCCGCCTGTTGCGGTTTCCGCCGCAATCCCGAACCGGGCACCGGCAATCACCGTATCGGTACGATCTCAAAGCGCCACCAAAAAAGCCGGTCGGGAGACCCCGACCGGCAAAATGCGTTGTTAAATGAGGCTTCTGCTTGTCAAATCAAATTCAGTATTCCGTCGCCGTAATCGGCGCAGCTTGATCCGCCGGGCTCGGCTGAGATGACGACCGGACAGGCATCGAGCGCTGATTCGAGCTTTTCGGCCGCCGCCGTGCGCCCGATATGCCGAAGGAGCATAGCCTCTGCCTTGAGAATGCTCTGCGGATTTGCATACGCTCCCATGCCGCGCTCGATCATAC
>CAVGIU010000029.1:0-16871 GCA_963629425.1 Oscillospiraceae bacterium | reverse complement strand
AAAAAACGCCACATTTTTTGTGAAAATAAATTTTCACGAAAAATCTCGCTACGCTCGTCAAAAAGTCCCAGGGACATTTTTGATGGCTATTTATCCAATCACGAGCGGGGCCTTTGCCCCCTCGCGCTCCCCTGCTGCGCGGAAGTCTTTCCTCGGCAGCATAGGCTTTTGGCAGAGAAGCATGATATCATAAGAATACGCATACCATCATCTCCGATACATATATTAATTCGCGCAGCTGAAACGAACCTGAAATCATTTTATCAGCTGCGGAAGAAAAATCAATGCAAATTCATATTTTGCTAACAAATCTTTTTCAGCTCATTTCAGGTTCGCGGTTTATTATCAGCACAGTTCCATAAAATACACGGAATACACAAAACACGGGTCACTGCCCACCGCGTGAAGAGGTCTTCACCAAAGCGGCAGACCAACAAACGACGCCGAGCCTCAACGCTCCGGCGATAGATATAAAGGAGGCAGAAACATGGATAACATGGAAAACAAAAACGAGAATACTCAGGATCGGCAGAACGCTCCCGTTGACGGAGAGTATAGCTTCTTCTACGGTCACAGGCCCGAGGATGAGCAGGCCGCGCCTCACGGCGAGGAGCCGAAAGCGGAGCCCGAGATGCCCAAGGCGGCGAAAAAGCCGTTTTGGAAAAAGCCCGGCGTTATGGTCGCGGGTGTGCTCGTTGCGGCGATGCTCGCCGGATTCGGCGGCTCGGCCATAGGAAACGCCGTTTTCGGCAGCTCCGGCGGCACGACCGTATATCAGGGCAAGCGCCCGACTTCGGTTATAAACACTGCGAATATCGACACGAGTAAGCAGATGACCGCCGCCGAGGTGTATGCCGCAAACGTTAACTCCACCGTCGGCATAACCACCCAGGTCACAACAAACTTCTGGGGCTACACCACGCAGTCGGCGGCATCCGGCTCGGGCTTTATCTACTCTGCCGACGGATATATAATCACAAACTACCACGTCATTGAATCGGCAAGCTCCATAAAGGTAACGCTTTACGACGGCACGAGCTACGATGCGCAGCTTGTAGGCTACGATGAGAGCAACGACGTCGCCGTTTTGAAGATAGACGCGAAGAATCTCACCCCCGTGACGATAGGCGACTCGGATAACCTCAATGTCGGCGACTCGGTCATTGCCATCGGCAACCCCCTGGGCGAGCTGACCTTTTCCCTGACCTCCGGCGCTGTCAGCGCCCTTGACCGTGAGGTCACGATGTCCAATAACGTCACGATGGAGCTTATCCAGACCGACTGCGCCATCAACTCCGGTAACTCCGGCGGCGCACTGTTTAACCTCTACGGTGAGGTCATCGGCATAACCAACGCCAAATACTCCGGCTCCTCGAACTCCGGCGCGTCGATAGATAACATCGGCTTTGCAATCCCCATTAACTCAGTGCGCAGCATCGTTGACAGCATCATCGAAAAGGGCTATGTCGCAAAGCCCTACATCGGCGTCATGGTCTCCGACGTCAGCGACGAGGCGATAAGCTACGGCACTCCCGCGGGTGCGGCCGTTGCCTCCGTCACCGAGGGAGGCCCGGCCGAGCAGGCCGGCCTTCAGGCAAACGACATCATCACCGCTGTTGACGGCAAGGAGATAAGCGGCAAGAGCGACCTCAGCTCCGTCATATCCGACCACGCAGCCGGAGATAAGCTCACCCTCAGCGTTTACCGTCAGGGTCAGACCCTCACCGTGACCGTGACTGTCGGCGAGCAGACCACATCCGCCATCGCGGAGGAGCAGAACAGCTCGCAGTCCCGGCAGCAACAGCAGCAGACCATGCCCGATATCTTCGGCTTCGGCGGCTGATTATTGAAAAAAGCAAAAACAAGGGATGTTCTCTCGGGCATCCCTTGTTTTTTTATATCGGGCTTACACAATAAACGTATCCGCAGCTGCCTGAAAGCGCCTCCAAAAAAGCATTGACGCAGCGTGAGTTTAGAGAGTATAATGGAATCAACTTGTGAGCGACCGCTCACGACACGATCCGACGGAGAACGGAAAATGTATAAAAAGCTTGACGATAATGCGAAGCTCATGATCCTCGAGACCGGCATCGACGAATTTGCCGAGCGCGGTTTGGACAGAGCAAATATAAATGTGATAGCAAAGAAGGCCGGCGTTTCGGTCGGAGTTATATATAAGTATTTCGGGGATAAGGACGGCTTCTTTCTCGCCTGCGTGCGCCATTCGCTCGATCTTCTCGACGCGGTGCTTACGGAGGCCGTTTCGCACGAAACGGACGTCGAAAACGGCATAAGAACCATCGTTTGTGCCCTTATTGTCCATGCAAGGGAGCATAAAAATCACAACGCGATGTATAACGAGATCACCTCCGGCGGCTGCAAAAAGTACGCAAAGGAGCTGGCAGGCGAGATCGAGGGCCGCACGGCGAGGGTGTATTCGCGCCTTTTGGAGAACGCGCGCGCAGCAGGCGCTGTCGATCCCGAGCTCGATCCGAGGCTGTTCGCGTTTTTCCTCGATAATCTTTTCATGATGCTCCAGTTTTCCTACAGCTGCGATTACTACGCAGAGCGAATGAAAATTTTCTGCGGCGAGGATATTGCGGACGATACCGGAAAAATGACGGAGTATTTTATGCGTTTTGCGAAAAACGCGCTGAGAATAGGGAGATAAAAACTCAATATAGAGGGAAAGTAGGGAGAAAAAATGTTTGTTATCGCGTATGACATCGGAACGACGGGCGTTAAGACCTGCCTTTTCGAGCTGGGCGAAACGCTCAGGCTGCTGTCGGGCGAGTACGAGGGCTACGGTCTGTACATTCTGCCCGACGGCGGCGCGGAGCAGGATGCCGACGAATGGTGGGAGGCCATGAAAAAAAGCACGCGGCGTCTCATCGAAAAAACGGGCGTAGACCCGAAAAAGATAGAGGGCATATCCTTCTGCTCGCAGATGCAGGGGCTCGTGCCGGTCGACGATAAGGGCAATGCTCTGCGCCGCCCGATGAGCTATATGGATCAGCGCGCGGGAAAGGAATTTGCCGAGTGCCAGACCCACGGCATCACCGTCTCGGGCGTGAACGTCTTCATGCTGCTAAAAAGCCTCATCAGAACCCGCGCCGCATCCACGAGCGTGAAAGACCCCCTGTGGAAGTATAAATGGGTGCAGAAAAACGAGCCGGAGATCTTTAAAAAGATACACAAATGGCTCGACGTTAAGGAATATCTCATCTGCCGCTGCACCGGCAGATTCGTCATGACGCGCGACTCGGCGTATTCGACGTTTCTGTACGACAGCCGCCCCGGTAAGGGCTGCTGGAGCAAGGCTCTGTGCGACATGTACGGCGTTGAGTTTTCTCACCTGCCCGAGCTTATCGAGTGCACCGACGTGGCAGGCCCTCTGAGTGAAAAAGCAGCCTCTGACCTCGGACTTGCGCCCGGAACACCCGTTTACGGCGGCGGAGGCGACGCAACGCTTATAGGCGTCGGAGCCGGCTGCACCGAGGTCGGCCAGACGCACATTTATTCCGGCACCTCCGGCTGGGTCGGCACGGTCATCGACAAACAGGAGGTCGATATTGTCGCCATGATCGCCGGCATCGTCGGCGCGCAGGAGGGGAAATATAATTATTTCGCCGAGATGGAGACCGCCGGCAAATGCTTCGAGTGGGTCAAGGAGCACCTCGTGCTCGACGAGATCGGCATTTACCTCAAAAAAATAAACGTCGCCGAGAGCGAGGAGACCATATACGAAAGCCTCTACGACTACATGACCGACACGATAGCGGCCATCCCGCCCGGAGCGGGCGGCGTTATATTCACGCCATGGCTGCACGGAAACCGCTGCCCCTTCGAGGATCCCAAGGCGGCCGGCATGTTCTTCAACATAAAGCTCGACACCGGCAAGACCGAGATGCTGCGCGCGGTGCTCGAGGGTATATGCTATCATTTAAGATGGATGCTCGAGTGCGAGGATAAGAAGATAAAAACAGCCGGTACGCTGCGCTTTGTGGGCGGCGGAGCACTGTCAAGGGTGACCTGTCAGATCCTCGCCGACGTGACGGGACGCACGGTCGAGACCGTGGCCTCGACAAAGGACGTGGGTGCCGTCGGCGCTGCGATGCTCGTTGCGGTCGGAAGCGGCCTTATAAAGGATCTCTCCGAGGCCGGCTCGCTCATAAAGGCCGAGGGCAGATACGAGCCGAACGCCGATAACAAGGCGCTTTACGACAGAAATTACGAGGTATTCAAAAATCTTTACGCGGCGAACAAGAAGAACTTTGCCGCACTTAATTAAGGAGGGCATGAGCGTGGAAGAAAACATGGCAAGAGCGCTTATATGCGACACCGGCAGGGAGCTTCTGAAAACCGGCCTTGTCGCAAGAACATGGGGCAACGTCAGCTGCCGCCTTGACGAAAAGCATTTCCTCATAACCCCGAGCGGCCTTGACTATCTCAAGACAACGCCGGAGGACATCGCCCGAGTCGAGCTCGGAACGATGGAATGGGAGGGCAAGCGCAAGCCCTCGAGCGAAAAGGGCGTTCACGCCGCAGCTTATGAGCTGTTTTCGGACGTCGGCTTTGTTATCCATACGCATCAGAACTGCGCCTCGGCCCTCGGCCTTGCGGGCTTTGAGAGCATGGATATAACAGATGCCGAGCGCGAAGCCCTCGGCGGCGTGGCAAAGGCTGAGTACGGTCTGCCCGGCATGAAAAAGCTCAAAAACGCCGTCCGCGCCGCGATGCAGACGGGGGCGCACACCGTGTTCATGGTAAATCACGGTGTAGTCGTCTGCGGAAAGGACAAGAAGCAGGCGATGGAGCGCGTGCAGCTCCTCGAGGAGGTCTGCCGCCGCAATCTGTGTGTGAGCACATCGGCTCCCAAGCGTCTTGCGGAGAAAAAGGCCTCGGCGCTCATGGATGCCGTGCGCGCGGAGATACCCTCGGCCGAGGTTTCCGGCGGAGACTATGCCGTCATGTGGGCAAACACGAAAAAGACGCTTCACGCTCAGCTTGATGATATGGCGCAGATGCTCGGCTCGCATGTTCCCTGCGTCAAGGCAAGACCGAAGAAGGTCGTAAAGGCGCTGAGTGCGCGCGACGCAGTGTTTGTGCAGGGTATCGGAGCTGTTGTGAAGGCCGACGATCCCGATGACCGCGAGGCGCTGAGGCTTCTGACCGAAAAATCTGCGCTGTGCGCTCTTCATACCGCGGGAATGGGCGCAATGGTAAAGCTCAGCACAGTCGATACAGCGCTTATGCGCTTTGTGTATAAGAAAAAATATTCAAAGAGGAAGGGATGACACATGAAAACGGAGAAAAAGAAAGAAACCGCGCGAGCTTTGAAATTCATTCTTTTTTCAGCTTCGGCCGGTATAATCGAAGTCCTGGCGATGACCCTGTGCGAGGAAGTCATCAAGATCCCCGGCCACTGGGTGTGCTACACGATAGCTCTGGTGCTGAGCGTTCTGTGGAACTTCACCTTCAACAGAAAGTTCACGTTCCAGAGCGCGGAAAACGTGCCCAAGGCGATGCTGCTGGTGTTCCTGTTCTATGTGCCGTTTGCACCGTTTACGATCTGGAACGAGCATTTCCTCGCCGATACGCACGGCTGGAACGAGTATGCCGTGCTCGCCATCAACATGGCGCTGAACCTCTCGCTCGAATATCTGTGGGATAACTTCGTTGTCTACCGCAACAGTAAGGACACCAATGATATAGCTAAGAAAAAACAGGAAAAGGAGAAACAAACTCATGAATAACTGTGCAATAAGCAGATGGGACGATCCCAATGAGATCAATGCAAAGCTCAAGGCGCTGACCAGCCAGCCCATTTGGGAGGTCACCGACGAGTATTATAAGGACGTCATCATGAAATACTACGACGAAAAGTGCACCGCCTCCCGCGCGGTATACGAGGAGTCGCAGAAATACATCCCCGGCGGCGTTCAGCACAACCTTGCCTTCAACAAGCCCTTCCCCATGTGCATGGCAAAGGCCGAGGGCGCGTACCTTTACGATAAGGACGGCAATAAATATATCGACTTCCTTCAGGCCGGCGGTCCGACCATCCTCGGCAGCAACTATCCCGTTATACGCGAGAAGGTCATAGAGCTTCTTAACGAGTGCGGCCCCGTAACCGGTCTTCTGCACGAGTCCGAGATGCTCATCGCGCGCGAGATCAATAAGCACATGCCCAATGTCGAGATGTTCCGTATGCTCGGCTCGGGCACCGAGGCTGTCATGGCCTCCCTGCGCATAGCGCGCATCGCCACCGGCAACAAGCGCATTATAAAGATCGGCGGCGCTTACCACGGCTGGTCCGATCAGATGGTCTACGGTCTGAAGATCCCCGGCAGCCGCGCCCTGCTCGAGTCGCACGGTATCCCTCACGGCGCGTACAGCACGACCGACGAGGTCCGCCCGAACGACCTCGACATGCTCGAGCGTATGCTCAAGCGCAACAAGCTCCTCGGCGGCACAGCTGCCGTTATCCTCGAACCCGTCGGTCCCGAGAGCGGCACCCGCCCCGTCGCACATGACTACAATAAGGGCGTGCGCGCACTGTGCGATCAGTACGGCGCACTGATGATATTCGACGAGGTCGTCACCGGCTTCCGCGTCGCCCTCTCCGGCGCGCAGGGCTACTTCGACGTCGTTCCCGATCTGACTATCTTCGGCAAGATCGTTGCGGGCGGCTATCCCTCCGCTGGCGGCGTCGGCGGCAAGAGAGAGTACGCGCAGCTCATGGCCGCAGGTCTTGCAACCGGTAAGCACAGAGCATACGTCGGCGGAACCTTGGCGGCTAACCCCCTGTCCTGCCTGGCAGGCTACACCGCCATTCAGGAGATCGAGCGCACCAACGCCTGCGAGATCGCGGGCAAAATGGGTGACAGACTCTGCGACGGACTCAAGGAGCTCATCGACCGCTACGGCCTGCCCTTCGTGGCATATAACCAGGGCTCTATCGTCCACCTCGAGTGCACCGGCGCAATGAGCTTCGACTTCTCGTCGATGTCCTTTGCAAAGTCCGCCGTCGGCCTGCTGCGCAATAAGGACATGATGTATGTCCGCAAGGACTCCATGGAGCGCATGGGCGCAGCTTACATGGCAAACGGCATCGTAACGCTCGCAGGCAGCCGCCTGTACACCTCGCTGGCAGACACACCCGAGATCATCGACGAAGCCCTCAACCGCTTCGAGGAGGTCTTCAAGCACGTCAAAAAGACCGATAAGGGTCTCGTAAAGGGTCTTCTGAAGTAAAAATAAGCGCAATTTGCCCACCGTGCAGCAGCACGGTGGGCTTTTCTTGACTTTGCTGTATTAACAAGGTATAGTTAGAGAAGCATGTCAAAATAGAGAGCGAAAGGTTAGAATAATGGAGAAAAATGAACACAAGCGTGACGGCTTCAGAAGCCGCAGCGGATTTATAATCGCCTGCATAGGCTCGGCCGTCGGCATGGGAAACATATGGCGCTTCCCGATGCTGGTCTCAACCTGGGGAGGACTGACCTTCCTTCTGCCGTACTTTATATTCGTCATCCTCATCGCGTCCACGGGTGTCATCGAGGAGTTTGCCCTCGGCCGTGCGGGCGGCGCGGGTCCCATGGGCTCGTTCGGCAAGTGCACCGAGCTCAGATACGGCAAGCGTAAGATCGGCGAGCGCATCGGCTACATCCCGATCCTCGGTTCGCTGGCGCTGGCTATAGGCTATACCTGTGTTATGGGTTGGATCTTTAAATATACCTTCATGGCCTTTTCGGGCGATATGCTCGCCATGGGGCAGGATATGGACAAGATCGTCGGAACCTTCAACTCGACGGCGAGCGCATGGGGGGCGAACCTTTGGATAATCATCGCTGTCATCGTGAGCTTTGCAATAATGTCCTTCGGCATTGCCGGAGGCATCGAGAAGGCGAACAAGGTCATGATGCCGGTGCTGTTTGTGCTGTTTTTGGCGCTGGGCGTATATGTCTTCACGCTCGACGGCTCGTCGGACGGATATAAGTACATCCTCACCATAAATCCCAAGGGTCTTGTCGATCCCAAGCTGTGGATATATGCCTTCGGTCAGGCATTCTTCTCGCTGTCCGTCGCCGGAAACGGCAGCGTTATCTACGGCTCGTATCTGAGTCGCGGCGAGTGCATCCCGTCGTCTGCGCGCAATGTCGCCGTTTTTGATACGCTCGCGGCGCTGCTTGCTGCGTTTGTCATCATCCCTGCCATGGCCACGGGCGGCGCACAGCTCGACTCCGGCGGTCCCGGACTTATGTTTATCTTCCTCGTAAACGTCATAAACGGCATGGTCGGCGGACGCATCGTGGGCATCGTGTTCTTTGTCTGTGTTACCTTTGCCGGCGTAAGCTCGATAATAAACCTCTACGAAGCACCGGTCGCGTTCTTGCAGGAGAAGTTTAAGCTAAAGCGCGTACCCGCGACGGCGGTCATCCACGTCATCGGCTGCGCTGTAGCCCTGTGCATCCAGGCCATCGTCTCGCAGTGGATGGATGTCGTGTCGATATACATCTGCCCCTTCGGCGCGCTTTTGGCGGCGATCATGTTCTTCTGGGTCGGCGGCAAAAAATTTGCGCTCGAGGCGGTCAACCTCGGTGCGCGCAAGCCAATCGGTAAATGGTTCTATCCCCTCGGCAAATACGTCTACTGCGCCTGCGCGCTCCTGGCTCTCGTCGCAGGAGCAGCCCTCGGCGGCATAGGCTGATGAATAGTAAGAAACTCAGGTCGATCGACCTGAGTTTTTCATTTAAACAGATACTCGCTTGCTTCGACGGCGGGGAGCAGAGAGGCCGTGTCGACGAGCTCGGCGATGTTCGACGCTATGACCGGCTCGCAGTCGACGAGAGGGTTAATCCCGCCGTTAAATGCGCCGCTCATGACACTCGGCTTATCCACCGGCAGTATTCTGCGCCCGTCCTCGCAGATGAAGTACAGGCGGAAGTCCACGTCGTGGCCGCTCGTCGCGTGCAGGGCAAGCTGCCCGAGCAGCGGATACATTTGTTCAAACATCTCGGCCTGCGTGACCTCGAGAAGCTTTACCTCTCCGGCTGTCTCCGGCTGCCGCCCTATCCATTTTTTAATTATCCTCATTGCGCTCTCTCCCTTCAGCTTGAGCGTAGCACCGATACGGCCAAATTGTCAATAATATATTATAATATTTCTCATACCATTTACAGAGGTGATGGTATGAGAATTTATATTGTTAAGCGCGGCGACAGCCTGTATTCGATAGCGCGGGCAAACGGCACTGATGTGCAGACTTTGGCCGAGCTAAACGAACTGACAGACCCCAAGCGGCTGAGCGTCGGCCGGGCGATAGTCATCCCCGACGGTGCGCGCCCTTCATCCGAAACGGAGGTAAACGCTTACGCTTACCCCAACATAAGCGCACAGCAGCTCGGCGCTGTCCTGCCGCAGCTGACGTATCTGTGCCCGTTTTCGTGGCAGATCGACGAAACGGGCGGCATAACGCCCATAGGCGATGAAAAAATGATAAGCTCTGCGTGGGAGCAAAGCTGCGCGCCGCTCTTAACGCTCACAAATCTCGGCGCAAACGGCGGCTTTTCAAGCGATATCGCGCACAGCATATTCACGGATGCTGCCGCGCAGGACACACTTGTGCAGAACACTCTCTCCGTGCTGAGGAGCCGCGGATATTACGGCGTTAATCTCAACATCGAGTACGTTCAGCCCTATGACCGTGAGGTCTACAACGCCTTTTTAAAGCGCATGTCGGAAACACTGCACGCAAACGGTTATATGCTCTCGAGCGCCATTGCGCCCAAAACCTCGGACGATCAGTACGGCGTTTTATACACCGCGCACGACTATGCCGCCCACGGGCAGTATTGCGACAGGGTCGTCATCATGACCTACGAGTGGGGCTATACATACTCCGCGCCGCGCGCGATATCGCCGGTCAGCGAAATGCGAAAGGTCATAGCCTACGCCGTGACGAAAATGCCGCCGTCGAAGATACTGCTGGGTTTTTCAAACTACGGCTACGACTGGTCTCTTCCGTGGAAGCAGGGTCAGGCGGCGCGGGTCATATCCAACGCAGCTGCCGCAAATCTGGCAGCGTCTGTTTATGCGCAGATAAAATTTGACGAAACAGCGCAGGCACCGTTTTTCAACTACACAGACCCCGCCGGAGTTCGGCACGAGGTGTGGTTCGAGGATGCGCGCAGCGTGAAAGCAAGGCTTGCACTCGTGCGCGAATACGGCCTTGCGGGGATAAGCATATGGACCGTGAATATGCGCAATCGAGCGGGCTTCGCTGTTCTCGAAAGCGAATTTTCGACGGAAAAGATAGTGTAAAGTGTAAAAAGCAAAAAAATCTAAGCTGATGAGCAAAACAACAGAGCAGCGGGGGAGCTCGAGGGGGTAAGACCCGCCTCGAATTTGATCTGCCGCCACATAAAAAGCCTTGTCTTTCAAGGCTTTTTGCGAAGCGCCATTTTGAAGCATTCAAAATGGCTGGCGGCATTGGCGCAGTCAAAAAAGTTCATTTTGAACTTTTTTGACAAGCTGAACAAAACCTCCGGATAGACCGGAGGTTTTGTTATATGCAGTTATCCGAGGCGCTCGGAGATGACCTGGGCGACCTTTACGCCGGAGGCTGCCGCCTGAGCGAGGCCGCGGGTGATGCCCGCACCGTCGCCGATCGCGAAGAAGTTTGAAAACTTCGTTTCAAGCCCGCCGGAGAGCTCGAGACGCGAGGAGTAGAACTTAACCTCAGCGCCGTACAGGAGCGTATCGTAGTTCGCGGTGCCCGGAGCAATCTTGTCCAGGGCGTAGATCATCTCGATGATATCGTCAAGCTGTCTCTTCGGAAGAGCAAGGCTCAGGTCGCCGGGAACCGCCGCTGTGAGCGTCGGGCGGGTGTACGACTGCGCAAGACGGTGCTCGTTCGTGCGAACGCCCTTTACGAGGTCACCGAAGCGCTGCACCAGAACGCCGCCGGAGAGCATGTTGCTGAGCGAAGCGATGTGCTTGCCGTAGCGATAGGGCTGATCGAAGGGCTCGGTGAAGCGATTTGATACCAAAAGCGCGAAGTTCGTGTTTGCGCTGCGCAGAGCGGGATCGGAGTACGAGTGACCGTTGACGGTGTTGATGCCCTCGACGTTTTCGGCGACGACGTGTCCGTAGGGATTCATGCAGAAGGTGCGCACCTTGTCGCCGTACTGCTTTGTACGGTATATGAGCTTGGATTCGTAAACAACATCGGTGATGTGCTCAAAAACCGTGGCCGGAAGCTCGACGCGGACGCCGACGTCGACCTGATTGTTTATGAGCTTGATGCCTAATTTACGGCACTGCTCGGAGAACCACTCAGCGCCGCTTCTGCCGGGCGCCACGATGAGGTAGCGGCACTTTATGTCCTCGCCCTTCTTGAGCGAAAGCGAGTAGCCTTCGCCGTCGCGGTCTATGCTGCACACCTCGGTGCGGAAGCGGTATTCTATGACCTTGCGCAGATCCTCATACATGTTCTGAAGGATGCGCAGATTGTTCTCGGTGCCGAGATGCTTGACCTTTGCCTGAAGCAGGTGCAGGTCATATTTTAAGGCCTCGCGCTCGAGCGCTCTCGCCTCGGGCGTATCGGTCGAAAAGGTCTTGTCCGTCGCGCCGTATTTCATGTTGACGGTGTCGACGTAATTGATGAGGCTCATGACCTCGTCGTCGTCCATGAAATCGGTCAGCCAGCCGCCGAACTGGGTCGTAAAGTTATATTTGCCGTCGGAAAACGCGCCCGCGCCGCCGAAGCCGCACATCGTATCGCACACGCTGCAATGGATGCACTCCTTGACCTTGCCTGCGACGATGGGGCAGTGTCTTGAATATATGTCTCCGCCCTGATCGAGCACGCAGATCTTAAGCTCCGGATGGCGGGCTATTAGCTCATAGCCTGCGAAAATGCCGGCCGTGCCGCAGCCGATAATTGCAACATCGTATGAATTACTCATTATAATTGCCCCTTTACTATGGTATAGGCCAAAACAAGCCCTGCGTATTATACGGATTTCCCGTGGCATAGTAATTAATAAATTGTAAACTTTCAGAGAAGTTTACGGAGTTACTGGACATTTGCGCAAAGGTGTGTATTGCCAATAACTTGACGAAAATTTAAAATACCTATAAAATATAAAGGAAATATAAACTTAAGATTTTGAGATGGTGAGAACATGTCAAACGACCCGATAAATAGAGATATAGGCAAGCAGATACGCGCCGAGGCGTTTTCGATCCCGAATATGCTCAGCTATTTCCGGCTGCTGCTGATACCTCTTTTTATAGTGCTTTATGTGCACGAGAATTTCACGGAGGCGCTCATTACGCTTGCCGTCAGCGGCCTGAGCGATATACTCGACGGACGCATAGCGCGAAAGTACGGTATGGTGACTGACCTCGGCAAGGTGCTCGATCCCGTGGCCGATAAGCTCACGCAGTGCGCGATGATGTTCTGCGTTGCTATGCGCTATCCGGCGATGTGGTGGCTTCTGGGGCTGCACGTCGTTAAGGAGATCGTCATGCTCGGCATGGGCTGGTATGTTCTTAAGAAGACCGACACCGTCAACAGCGCAATATGGGTCGGCAAGCTCTGCACGGGCGTTATCTACGCTGTTATGATGCTGCACGTTATCATGCCGTACCTGCCGCAGTCGGTGTCCGTCGGCTGCACGGTCGTCTGCGCGGGACTTATTGTTCTGAGCCTTATAGTGTACACGGCAAGATATGTGAATATTCTCGGAGGGAAGAAATGAGCTTACTCTATGCGGTCATTTATATAGCAGTTCTCGGCATACTTTCGCATTTTATCGGCCAGGCGCTGCCGAGAGCGTGGTTCTCGGCCGAAAAATTCCCGTACCGTGCGGCGGACTGGGAAAACGGCGGCAAGGTCTATGAAAAGCTCGGCATAAAGCACTGGAAGGACGTGCTTCCCGATATGAGCCGCATCATGCCGGACATGGTCAAGAAGAAAATGACCAAGCAGAACCGCGAGCAGGGCATGGATGTTCTGATTGCCGAGACCTGTGTCGCCGAATGTGTCCATTTTTGGCTGATCGTTCTGTCGCTGTGCATATTCCTGTTCTGGCACAGCGGTTGGGCGCTCGTTTTTTGGCTTGTGTATAATATTTTGGGCAACGTCCCGTTTATGCTGATACAGAGATACAACAGACCGAGGCTGGTGCTGCTTGAGCAGCGCAGAAGAAGGAGGACCTCAAAACAGTGAAGGTACTTATATTAAGCTGCAACACCGGCGGCGGACATAACAGCGCCGCTTCCGCGATATGCGCGTATTTTGAAAAAATGAACTGCGAGTGCGATATCGTAAACGCCCTCGATTTTCTGCCCAAGGCCCGCGCGGAATTCATAAGCCGCGGCCACGAGCTTGCGTATAAATACACCCCCCGGCTTTACGGCGTGGGCTACCGCATAAGCGAAAAGACGCCGCAAAACAGGCTCTACGAGCAGAATGCGAAGGGCGCCGACGAGCTGTGCAAGGTGCTGTTTTCCGGCAGCTACGACGTCGTCATAAGCGTGCACATTTTCGCTGCGATGATGATGACCGAGCTGAGAGTAAGCCGCGAGATAAATATCCCGAGCTTCTTCGTCGCGACCGATTACACATGCAGCCCCGGCGTGTCGGAGATCGTTGCGGATAAGTATTTCATCCCGCACGAAAAGCTGCGCGAGGAGTTTGTAAGCCAAGGCATCCCCGCAAGCAGGATAGTCGCCTCGGGCATTCCCGTGCGCGAGGAGTTCTGCCGGAAAAACGATAAAAAGGCCGCACGCCGCGCCCTCGGCATGAGCGAGGAGGGCAGAATGCTGCTTCTGTGCTGCGGAAGCATGGGCTGCGGCCCGATACGCAGCATAGCCCTGCGCATCGGCGAGATAATGGACGAAAACGACAGTCTCGTGATAGTCTGCGGCAGCAACCACCAGCTTGAAAAGGACCTGCAATTTCTCGCGGGAGATGATATACGCATAAAGATCTGCGGCTTTACCGATAAGATGAGCCTTTACATGGACGCGGCCGATCTTATCATCACAAAAGCCGGCGGCCTGAGCACGACGGAGGCGGTCATGAAGCGCCTGCCGATACTGTTTATAGACGCCGTACCCGGCTGCGAGAGCCGCAACATAGAGTTCATGACCGGCAATGCCTATGCGCTTGAAGCCGACACGGCCTCGGGCATGGTGCATCTTGTCGAGACCTGCATGAGCGGTGCCGTAGACCCCATGGAGATGGTGCGCCACAGGGAAAATGACTTCCCCTTTGAGGCGACGAAGACCATATATGACACGGTCTGCGCCGAATATCGCCGCTTTGATGCGTCTCGCTCGGACAGTAAGGCCGAGCCCGAAGCCGAGCCCGTGCGCAGCATGCCCGCCGAGGGGAAGAGCATGATGCTCATTATAAATCCGGTCGCCGGTAAGGGTGAGATGCTGCGCAATATTGCCGAGGTCACCGGCATATTTATGGACGCAGGCTATCGAGTGAGCTTTTACCCGACGCGCGGACGCGGCGACGCGGCCGAGTACGTCAAGGCATACGGGAATGGCTTTGATATGATATGCTGCTCCGGCGGCGACGGAACGCTCAACGAGACCATATCCGGTATGATAGACGCCGGACTCGATATCCCCATCGGCTATATGCCCGCCGGAAGCACGAATGATTTCGCGGAGTTCCACGGCATAAGCTGCGATGTCACCAAAACAGCAAAAAGGATCATCTCCGGCAAGGAGCACCGCATCGATGTCGGACGTTTGGGCGGCAAGTATTTCATCAACGCCGCCGACTTCGGCGCGTTCACCTGGCTGCCGTACACCACGCCGCAGAGGCTGAAAAATAAAATGGGATTTTACGCCTATGTCCTCGACGGCATAAAGGATCTCGCCAAGCTTCAGAGTGAGCATCTGCGCGTTACGATAAACGGGCAGACGCAGGAGGGTGATTTCATCTTCGGCGTTGTTGCCTCATCAAGCGCGCTGGCCGGTGCACTTGACTTCTTCGGTCAGAAGGTCGTCGCCGATGACGGCCTGTTCGAGGTGCTGCTCATCCGCCGCCCCAACTCACCGGCAGAGCTCCAGTCGACCATCGCCGCTCTGCGCGATCAGAATCTCAACAACGAGCTCATCTCCTTCTGCCGTACGGATAAGATAGAGATCGAGTGCATGAAAAAGCTCGCCTGGGCGCTCGACGGTGAAAAGTGCGTCGGCGGAAGCCGCCACGCGCTCGAGATGCTGCAGCGCCGTGTGAGGATAGTTTACTGATGATACGTTTTAAGGATATAAGGCTCATAGCGCTCGATCTTGACGATACGACGCTGCGCTCGGACGGAAGCCTTTCGAGCCAAACGCGCGCGGCCATAGACGCGGCAATAGACGCGGGACTTGAGGTGGTCGTGGCCTCGGGAAGGTCGCTGCATTCGCTGCCGAAGGACGTTGCTGCGATACCCGGCATACGCTATGCCATAACCTCAAACGGAGCCGCCGTTTCCCGCATCGCGGGCGGCGAGCGTCTTGTGAGCCTCAGCCTGCACCGGGATACCGTGCACGAGCTCATCGCTCTTTTCGGAAATGAGCTTCTCGAATGCTTCATAGACGGACAGGCCTACTGCGACGCAAAATACATAGCGGACCCCGTGCGCTTCGGCTGCTCCGAGGCGTATGTCGGCTATGTCAAAACAACGCGCCTGCCGGTGGATGATATGAGGAGCTTCATCCTCGATAACGCCGACAGGCTCGACAGTGTGGACGTTCTGTGTCAAAACGCAGAACACCGCGCCGGGCTTTGGGAAAAGGCGCTTGCGCTTCCGAAGGCGTATATAACAAGCTCCTCACCCCGGCTTATCGAGATATCCGATGCCGAGGCGGGAAAGGGCGCGTCGCTTCGGCGGCTGTGCGATATCCTCAAGATCCCGGCAAGCGCCGTCGCCGCCTTCGGCAACGGCGATAACGACGCCGACATGCTCGCTTTTGCGGGGCTCGGCGTTGCAATGAAAAACGCTACCGCCGCGTGCATCGCGTCGGCCGACACGGTGTGCGGCTCGAACGATGAGCACGGCGTTGCGCAAATGCTATATAAAATAATAGGAGACAAAGAAAAGCAGTGATCAGAGAAGCAAGACCCATTGACCTTAGCGAAATAGCAAAGATCTACGAAAACATCCACGCCGCGGAGGAGAGCGGCAAAATGACGATCGGCTGGATAAGCGGCGTTTATCCCACGCGCGAGACCGCCGAGGAGGCCATCCGACGCCGCGATATGTTCGTTCTTGAGGAGGACGGACGCATCAAAGCCGCGGCCATTATCAACAAGACCCAGGTCGACGTTTACGAGGACGCAAGCTGGAGCTTTACGGCCGACGATAACGAGGTGTGCGTTCTGCACACGCTGGTGGTCGACCCCGAATTTGCCGGTCAGGGTATAGGCAAAAGATTCGTCGCGTTTTACGAAAAATATGCCCTGTCGCGCCGCTGTGCAGTCCTGAGGATCGACACGAACGCGATAAATGCGGCGGCGCGCGCAATGTACGCAAAGCTCGGCTACCGCGAGGCGGATATAGCCCCCTGCGTTTTTAACGGCATTCCGAATGTTAATTTGGTTCTGCTTGAAAAAAAGCTGAAATAAAAAAGAGAGGCATCGCCTCTCTTTTTTTCTACTTAATTATCGTGCTTATAATGGGTTTGCCCTCGCGGTCGAGCAGGGGAGTCAGGCCGCCCCCGTTGCCCGAATAGTGGAAGAGATAGTTTACGCCGGTCTGCGTATCGACCCAAATCTCCATGATGTCGAGCGCGCCCTGGGCATAGACCTTTTCAAAACGCTTTTCTGACATTTTATTTGTTCCTTTCCT
>CAVGIU010000028.1:0-17081 GCA_963629425.1 Oscillospiraceae bacterium | reverse complement strand
GGAGAAAAACATGAGCAGGAAAATTAAAAAAAGTGATGTTAATAAGTTTGCCGGGTTTGCGAAAAAACATCCCCTCGCCGCGCTTCTGATCGTCGTCATCGCGGCGGCAGTGCTTATCTTCCAGCACGTATCGGAGAACACGCCCACGGTCACCGTACCTATGGACGGGCTGTATGTCCACTATATCGATGTCGGCCAGGGCGACTCGGAGCTCATATGCTGCGGCGGGCAGTATATGCTCATCGACGCAGGCACTCCCTCGGCCGGCGACACTGTCGTTGAGTACATACAGGATCTCGGCATTAAAACGCTCGATTACGTCGTATGCACGCACGGTCACGACGACCACTGCGGCGGCCTCGATGCCGTTGTCGAGAGCTTCGGCGTTGACACTATATTCACTTCTCCATACGCCGGTGACGCAGCGTCCTATCTGCGCTTTGTCGAAACGGTCGAGAGCGCGCAGCTCACGCTCGAGACGCCCGATCTGGGTGCAAAATACCGCCTGGGTGATGCGCAGTTTGAGTTCATAGGGCCGCTTGCGGATCACAAAAACGTAAACGATGACAGTCTCGTCATGAGACTTACCTACGGCGATACGAGCTTTCTCTTCACCGGCGATATGACCGAAAAGGCCGAAAAGGAGCTCATTGAGGACGGCGAAAACATAAAATGCGACGTTCTCAAGGTCGGCCACCACGGCTCATCCGGCTCGAGCTGCTATCAGTTTTTATACGAGGCAGAGCCGAAGATAGCCGTCATCTCCTGCGGAAAGGATAATGATTACGGCCACCCGCACGATGAGGCACTAAGCCGCCTCAAGGACGCCGGAGTCACAGTGTACAGAACAGACGAGCTCGGCAGTGTCATCATATTCAGCAACGGCATGACCGCGGAAAGGAAGACCGCGTGAAGGATAAAAGCTATTCGAAGGCGATCACCGCGGCAATCGTTACACAAATATTTTGGGGGCTGAGCTTTCTCGCATCGAGCATCGGACAGGAGACGACCTCGCCCTTTGTTCTGATGAGTTATCGCTTTGACATCGCGCTCATCGCGCTCACGATCCCCGTGCTTCTGGGTAAGCAGAAGCTCAGTCTGCGCGGCAAAAACATAAAGCCCCTGCTGCTTCTCGGCTCAATGGAGCCTTGCATATATTTCATCGGCGAGCAGTACGGTCTGAAATATTCAAACTCCGCCTTCTCCGGCATCATGATAGCAGTCATTCCCATCGTCACGATAATACTGGCAGCTATATTCCTAAAGGAGCGCCCGAGCAAAAAGCAGTGGATGTTCAGCGCACTGTCGATCCTCGGCATCGTCGTGATAACCCTTGCGGAAAACAGCGGCGGCTCGATAACCTTCAAGGGCTTTGCGCTTTTGTGCATCGCTGTCGTTACGGGCTCGGCGTACAGCGTCATATCCTGCGGCGTGTCCGGGCGCTTTTCGGTGTTTGAGAGGACATATTTCATGCAGATCATGGGCGCCGTATTCTTCACTACGCTCGCGCTCATCGAAAAAGGCGGTAGCGTCGCTGCCGTGCTCGCCCCGGCGGCAGACATGCGCTTCCTTCTGGCCGCTCTATTCCTCGCACTGGGCGCGTCGGTCGCAGGATACTCGTTGTTCAACTATGCCGTGTCGCACGCACCGATGGCAAACGTCATCATATTTCAAAACCTTGCGACCGTTGTTTCGGTAGCCGCCGGAATATTTGTCCTCGGAGAAAGGCTCACCGCTGTCTCGCTCGGTGCTATGGTCGTCGTCCTCATCGGCATATGGGGCGTTCAAAAATACCCTCCGAAGGAAAACATCGAAGAATAACAAAATGCGGAGTCCGTTTGGACTCCGCATTCTATTTTGAATTTTATCTCTGTCCCTTTTCGTAGGGTATGCCCTCCGCCTTCGGCGCGCGGGAGCGCTTCGAGGTCAGTGCGAGGACGATCAGCGAGATTATGTACGGCATCATCTTATATATTGATCCCGACAGCTGAAGGCTCAGCAGGAAGTCAAAGCCCGAATACACGCTCGCCAGGGCGCGGAACAAACCGAACAGCAGCGCCGCGAGCGCTATGCGGTGCGGCTTCCACTGACCGAAGATCATGACCGCCAGAGCGAGGAAGCCAAAGCCCGAAACGCCGGCCTCGAACTGCCATTCACTTGCGCCGGCAATGATGTACATTATACCGCCAAGTCCGCCGAGAACGCCCGAGATAAGGACGCCCGACCAGCGCATTTTGTACACGTTTATGCCGACCGAGTCAGCCGCCTGGGGGTGTTCGCCGCAGGCCATAAGGCGCAGGCCGAAACGGGTCTTGTACAGGACGATATATGCCGCAATGAGCAGAGCGAGTGCGACGAGCATCATCCAGTTGAAGGTGAAGTCTCCGAAGCGGACAAGGAAGGCCTCCTTCTGAGAGATATACTGCACTGTGGAGGAGACATTGTCGGGGCTCTCGGCCGTATTTATGGCCTTTACGATGACCGTTGCCACCGCGAGGCCGAGCAGGTTAAGCGCCGTGCCAACGATCGTCTGATCCGCCTTGAAGTTAATGCACGCGATCGCGAGCAGAGCCGAGAACACAAGGCCCGCGGCCGCCGCGGCGAGGATGGTGAGTATGACAATGGCCGCCGGAGACGAGCCGGCGAGGTACTTCATCGTCAGTGCGCCGCCGAGAGCGCCCACTACCATGATGCCCTCAAGGCCGAGGTTTATTACGCCCGAATGCTCCGAGAAACAGCCGCCGAGGGCGACGAGGATCAAGACGGAAGCATAAAGAATGGTGTACTGGATAAGTAATGACATTACTCCTTGCCTCCCTTCTGTGCAGCGGCCTGAGCCGCAGCCTTTGCCTTCTCCTCACGCTTTGCGGCGATGCTGTTCATGATGAATTTCATGAACAGAACGAAACCGCAGAGATAAATGATGATCGAGGAGATGAGGTCGGATATTTGGGTGCAGTATATGCTCTTGTCGAGGTACGCGCCGCCGACCGTTATGTGCTGGATGAAGTAGGACGAGAATATCGCGCCGATGGGGTTCAGACCGCCGAGGAAGGCCGCCGCGATACCGTTGAAGCCCATTGAGGGGACGGAGGACTGGCCGCAGGACCACTGCTCAAAGCCCGTCAGATAGAACAGTCCCGCACCGAGACCGGCAAGGCCGCCGCCTATGAGCAGCGTGAGGATGGTATTGCGCTTTTCGGCCATGCCGCAGTATTTTGCAGCGTTTTTGTTGAAGCCCGTTGCCTTGAGTTCATAGCCGAATTTGGTCTTTTCCATCACGATATAAACGATAACCGCGATGACCACCGCAATCGGGATCGCGATCGTGACGTACTGGTTATTTGAAAACAGGGTGTCCAGCCCGAGAGTCGGCAGTACCGACCGGGGACTTATCGTTTCGATATGCTCGGTGTATGGGCTTGCAGTCTCCTTGACGTTTGACAGCAGGTCGTTCATCGCGTAAAGGGTTATCCAGTTGAGCATGATACCCGAGATAACCTCGTTTACGTTGCAGTAGCTCTTGAGGATGCCGGACACCGTGCCGAGGGCAGCGCCCGCAGCCGTTGCGATAAGAAGGCAGACCCACCAGGGAAGCTGCCATGCGAGAGCCGCGTATATCGCCATACCCGCGCCGAAGGCATACTGACCGGCAGCGCCTATGTTAAACAGGCCGACCTTATACGCAAACAGGATAGACAGCGAGCACATGATCAGCGGTGCCGTCTTTACGAGCGTGCTGCCGAAATATTTGAGCGCGATCACGCCGTTGGGGTAGTTGAAGAAGTTTTTCACAAGCGCCGTTATCGCCGCGCCCGCGCCCGCCGGATTTATGAACAGCAGGACTATATAGCCTATCAGCAGGCCGAGCAGGATGCAGATTATCGACGCGATAAACGACTGCACGCCGTTATTTTTAAGAAGCGAGCTTTTTTCCTTATTCATTGCCTGCTCCTTTCTTTGCGCCGGCCATGTACAGGCCGAGCTCCTCAACGCTGGTCTTCTTCGGGTCGAGCTCACCGACTATCTCTCCCTCATACATGACAAGAATGCGGTCGGGCACGCTCATAACCTCGTCGAGCTCAAGCGATACCAAAAGCACCGCGCGACCCGAGTCGCGGACCTTTACAAGCTCCCTGTGGATATTCTCTATAGCGCCGACATCAAGGCCGCGGGTCGGCTGCACGGCGACGAGGAGCTCCGGCTTCTTGTCGATCTCGCGCGCGACGATGGCCTTCTGCTGGTTGCCGCCGGACATGCTGCGGGCTGTAGTTATCGAGCCCTGACCCGAGCGCACATCGTACTGTTCGATGAGCCTGTCGGAATAATCGCGGATGTTCTTGCGCTTCAGAAAACCGGCCGGGGAGACGAACTGCGGCTCGAAATAGCGCTGGAGTACCATATTATACTCAAGCGGATAGTCCAGCACCAAACCGTGCTTGTGCCGGTCCTCGGGGATGTGGCTCATGCCGTGGGTATTGCGGTCGCGTATCGGGGCGCGGCTTATGTCCCTGCCGCAGAGCGTGACCTTGCCGTTTTTAATCGGCTCAAGTCCGGTAAGTCCGTATACGAGCTCGGTCTGACCGTTACCGTCGATACCGGCTATGCAGACGATCTCGCCCGCGTGCACCTTGAACGACACGTTTTTGACCGCATCGTTGTGATGCACTCTCGACGCGACCGTCACGTTTTCAACGTCGAGTATAACGTCGCCGGGCTCAGACTCCTTCTTGTGCACGGTAAAGTCGACATCGCGGCCGACCATCATGCGCGAAAGCTCTTCCTTGCTGGTGTTTTTGATCTCGACCGTGCCGATATACTTGCCCTTGCGCAGAACCGAGCAGCGGTCGGCAACTTCCATTATCTCATTGAGCTTATGCGAGATAAACAGGATGCTTTTGCCCTCTCTTGCGAGATTTTTCATTATCTGCATGAGCTCCTCTATCTCCTGTGGGGTGAGCACCGCCGTGGGCTCGTCGAAAATGAGTATCTCATTTTCGCGGTAGAGCATTTTGAGGATTTCGGTACGCTGCTGCATGCCGACGGTGATATCCTCGATAAGCGCGTCGGGCTCGACGCTCAGGCCGTACCTGTCGCTCAGCTCGATTATTTTCTTCCGGGCGGCATCCTTATTGAGAAAGCCCAGTTTTTTCGTCGGCTCGTTGCCGAGGATAATGTTATCGAGGACCGAGAAGCACTCGACAAGCTTGAAGTGCTGATGCACCATGCCGATTCCGAGACGGTTTGCGTCGTTGGGGTCTTTTATCCTGACCTCTTTGCCGTCCTTTTTGATAACGCCCTCTTCCGCCTGATACAGGCCGAACAGTACGCTCATCAGGGTACTCTTGCCCGCTCCGTTTTCGCCGAGCAGAGCGTGTATCTCGCCCTTTTTGAGCTGGATGGTGATATCATCATTGGCGACTATGCCCGGAAAGCGCTTTGTTATATGCAGCATTTCTATCGCATATGTCTGTTCCAAAACCCGAATCTCCCCTTTCGTATGTAAAGTTCCTTTCAGTCTGATATGTTAATAATTAATTATACAATAGTGAGAGGAGCATTGCAATTAAAATGTCGGAAATGTGAATAAAAAAGGACAGGCAAGTAAATTGCCTGTCCTTGTGGTATTAAGATTAACGTCTGAATTACAGAATGTCGTCGAGAACAGTGACGGTGATGTTGGTCTCGGGCATCTTCTCGGTGGAGTTGTCAACCTTAACATCGCCATTGTACATTGCTGCTACGAGCTCCTTGTAGTTGTCCTGAGTGAAGCTGTCAGCCCACTGGGTGCTGTCCATGGGGATCTGTACGTAGTTGTCCTCGGGGTTCTCGGAAACGAGGCCCAGAGTCTCGATCTTGCCGCCGAAGTCTGCCCACTTGTCGGCAGAGATAGCAGCCAGAACGGTCTTAACGGTGGGAGCAAGACCCTTCATTGCAGAAGTAACGGTCATGCCTTCGCCGTATGCACCGTCGATGATGCCGGCCTGGTCAACGTCAACGCCGATGATCTTTGCGCCCTCGACCTTTGCTGCTGCTTCAGCTGCAGATGCATAGATGCCGCCGCCGCAAGCGAAGACGACCTCGGTGCCGTTTGCATACCAGGTATCCATAACAGCGGTGATAGCGGGGTCTGCCTTGAATGCATTGCCGTAAACGTACTTAACGGAAACCTGATCTGCGATGTTCATCTCGACAGCTGCTGCGTTGACGCCCTGGACGAAGCCGTAGCCGTAACGGATAACTGCGGGAACTGCCATGCCGCCGAGGAAGCCGAGCTGCTTGTAGCCGAGCTTAACAGCTGCGTAGCCTGCCATGTAGCCGCACAGCTCTTCCTGGTAAACTGCGCAGTAGAGGTTGGAGGGAACCTCGAAATCATCGCCGAGGTCGCCGGAGCCGACGTCCAGTGCAACGAACTTAACATCGGGGTAGGTGTTAACGGTCTGCTTGATAGCATTTGCGAAAGCGTAGCCGGGCATTACAACGACGTTGTAGCCGTCGGCAACTGCCTTCTCGATCATTGCAACGCGGTCTGCGTCAGCATCGGAAGCGGGCTTGAAGTAGTTGAAGTCGATGCTGTTCTCGGAGCAGTAGGCCTTGCATGCTTCATAGGTGGTCTGGTTAAAAGACTGGTCGGTGATATCGCCGTAGTCGGTAATCATTGCGACCTTCATTGCGGTCTCGTCAGGAGTGGTGGTTTCCTTGGCATCATTGTCGCCATTGGAGCAGGCGCAAAGAGCAAAGACCATGCACAGAGCGAGAACCAGTGCGAGAATTCTTTTCATGTTTTTTCCTCCGTATAAATTTAGTTTTTGCGAACGAAAGTGATATGTACACTTATCGCGTACTATGCACAGTATACCACTATCGCAGTACTAAAGGCAAGTATAATTTAGCAACTTGTCCAAAAGCGACCGCTTTTTACGCCGGATCGCACAAAATTCATACTTTGTCCATCTTTGCGGCAGTGTCGAGCGCTATCTCCATCATCTGAGTGAAGGACAACTGTCTTTCCTCGGATGACAGCGCCTCGCTGCGGTAGATATGATCGGAGATCGTGCAGATGCACAGAGCGCGCTTTCCGGCCTTTGCGGCATTCATGTAAAGGCCCGCTGCCTCCATCTCAACGGCCATGACGCCCATATCGCGCCATTTGTCGTTGCTGTCGCAGCCCGCAGGCGAATAGAAGTTATCGCCGGAGAGAATGTTTCCGACCTTCATGTCGACGCCGTGCTCCTTTGCCGTCTCGACGGCGGTACTCAGAAGCGTATAGTCGGCAATGGGTGCAAAGGTACCGTTCAATTCAAACTGGTGAACAAAATTCGAGTCCGTGCACGCACCCTGAGCCGCAACGATATCCATGAGCTTAAGATCGTCGCGCAGAGCTCCGGCCGAGCCGATGCGAATGATGTTGTCAACATCGTAGAAATTATAAAGCTCCCAACTGTAGATGCCGATGGCGGGGATGCCCATGCCGCTTGCCATAACGGTCACGGGGACGCCCTTCCAGGTGCCGGTGTGTCCCTGAACGCCGCGGACGTTATTGACTAGCACGGGGTTTTCAAGAAAGGTCTCTGCGATGAATTTTGCTCTCAGCGGATCGCCGGGCATGAGTACGGTCTTTGCGATGTCCTCCTTCTTTGCCGCTATATGCGGAGTGGGAATAGGCATAGTATTTCCTCCTTAATGTGGTTTTAAGTGTTTTGACCAAATTATATCCGCATCCCAAACCTTAGTCAAGTTTTCAGTGGCAAATCGAGACACAGTGTGGTATCATGTAAGAAAATAATAAAAAACGAATAATGTACGGGAGAAAGATATGAACGACAGCAGCATCATCGTTATCGGCATCGCCGGCGGCACGGGCAGCGGTAAAACCACGATCACGCGAAAGATCATGCAGCACTTCGGCGGCAACGTCAGCGTCATATATCATGATAACTACTACAAGGCGCACCACGGTATGAGCTATGAGGAGCGCGCAAAGCTCAACTACGACCACCCCGACGCGTTCGACACCGAGCTTCTCGTCGAAGACCTCAAAAAGCTGCGCCGCGGCGAGACGATCCATTGCCCCACCTATGACTACACGATCCACGACCGCGCGGAAAAGACCGTAACCGTCAAGCCCTCGCGCGTCATCATTGTCGAGGGGCTGCTGATATTCCAGAGTCAGGAGCTTTGCGACCTGATGGATATCAAAATCTACGTCGACACGGACGCGGACGTGCGCATCCTGCGCAGGATTGTGCGCGATGTGCGTGACCGCGGCAGAAGCCTTGAGAGTGTCGTGAATCAGTACCTGAGCACCGTAAAACCCATGCACGAGCAGTTCGTTGAACCAAGTAAGCGCAAGGCGGATATCATCATCCCCGAGGGCGGACACAATCAGGTCGCGCTGGACATGGTGCTCGAGCGCGTGCGCGCGCATCTTGCGAAGAATTGAGGATATAACATGGCAAAGCTTTATTTCAAATACGGCGCGATGGGCTCGTCAAAATCGGCTCAGGCGCTTATAACGCAGTTTAACTACGAGGAGCTCGGCATGAGCGTCTGGCTCATAAAGCCGAGCATCGACACGCGCGACGGCGCGGATATCGTGCGCAGCCGCATAGGTCTTAAGCGCTCGGCAGAGGTCATAACCCCCGAGCAGAACATCATCGAGGCCTACGCAAAGGCCGGACAGCACGATGTTATCATCGCCGACGAGGCGCAGTTTTTCACGCCCGAGCAGATCGATCAGCTGCGCGAGCTCGTCGATGAGGAGGACCTGCCCGTTCTGTGCTTCGGTCTGCGCACGGACTTTTTGACGCACTTCTTCCCCGGTGCGCGCAGACTCATGGAACTTGCCGACTCCATCACCGAGATAAAGACCGTCTGCGCCTGCGGCCGCAAGGCGACCGTCAACGCCCGCATCGACGCATCGGGGCACATCATCACCCACGGCGATCAGGTCTTCCTCGGAGGAAACGACAGCTATGTCGCGATGTGCCACAAATGCTGGGTCAGCAAAATAAAGGCGCAGAAAAAATAAAAATATAGGGAGGAAAACAATGAAAAAGTATCTTGCGGAATTCATAGGCACCTTCGTACTGGTGCTGTTCGGCTGCGGTGTCGCCGCCGTGACCGGCTGTGCAGTACCGGAGGCAGGCTATGTCGCAACGGCGCTCGCCTTCGGCCTGTGCATCGTTGCAATGGCCTACTCCATCGGCAACATCTCCGGCTGTCACGTCAACCCTGCGGTATCGCTCGGCTGCCTTCTTGCAGGCAGGATGAGCGGCAGGGACTTCGTCGGCTACGTCATCGCCCAGGTTCTCGGCGCAATCGCGGGAGCCGCCGTGCTGATGGTTCTCATCGGCACCGAAAAGGGGCTCGGCTGCAACGGTCTATACGAAGGCAGCATCAGCCTGAGCCTTATCGTTGAGGTTATTCTAACCTTCGTATTCGTGCTGGTCATCCTCGGCGTTACCTCGAAGATCGGAAACTCGAAGCTCGCGGGTTTGGTCATCGGCCTCGCGCTCGTTCTCATCCACCTTTTAGGTATTCCCTTCACAGGGACCTCGGTAAATCCCGCGCGCAGCATAGGCCCCGCTTTGTTCATGGGCGGCGACGCGCTCAGCTGTGTTTGGGTGTTTATCGTTGCTCCCCTCGTCGGCGGTGCACTCGCGGCGCTCGTATGGAAGCTGCTCGCCTCCGACGCAGAAAAAGAGTAACTAAACCCGTAAAAAGCTCCCCTCTCGGGGAGCTTTTTTCTTTATAATCTTACTCGACCTCGACAACGCCGTCATCTTTTACGGTGACCTTCGCGCCGGTCTTTACGTATTCGAGGAACTCATCGCCCAGGCTGTCGACAACGGGCATCTTTGCGTCCGTCCACACATCGCCGAGTATGGCTCCCGAGGCCGCCAGCGGGTCAATGGGCTTTGAAAACAGCATACATGCGGCCTGCTTGCCGAGGGCACAGACCGTAAACAGCACCATGCCGCCGGTCGTCGAACCTATGGTCATGGGCAGGCACATGGCCTTCCCGATCATGGGCTTTTTGTATATCTCCGCGTTATTCTGGTCGCCGCACTTCATCTGCTTATCGCCGAACATCATTCCCATCTGATACGAGGCGAGCGTATTGAAGCCGCCGTGGGACACGAGCGCCTCGGCCGTGCAGGTGCCGGGAACGACTACTCTTCCTTTGAAAGTCTTCATTTTTTGCCCTCCCTCTTCGTTGTGATGGTGTGCAGGATCTCTTCCTCTGTGTAGTAGCGCGCACTGGTGTAGGTGCGCAGCTTATTAGACGAGGTTATGACCGCTTTTTTCTTGCACAGGGGGTTATTCATGTACATCAGCGGGCAGATATAGCTGAGAATGATGCCCTGACGCTTGAGCTGCTTATAATACGGCGTTTTCTCAAATTCCTTTATAACGGGCGTGGATGCGGTGAATACCGTGGGCACGGTGACCTTTTTAAGGCCGTTTTTGCCCAGCTCCCTGCCGACGGCGGTCGTCCAGTCGATAAGCTGTCTGAGCGTCATATGCGGGCAGCCGACAAAGCACAGCTGCGGCTCCGCGTCGGGATTTTTCCAGATGACGGGGTAATTTGCCTTGACGCGCTCAAGCTCTGCATCGTCGATAACGTAGACCTGCGCGCCTTCGGCTATTATGCTCTCGCCCTGCTCGACGGCCTCGGGCGTGAGGTTTTCGATGTGATACAGGCCGACAGCGCCGTTTGACGCGGTTGCCGCACCGAAGTCCTTAAGATAGGTGCAGGCCTCCTCGTCGAGCGTCGTGCCCAACCACTTATCCAGCCCCTTGACGTAGGGGACCTCCTCCATGACCTTCATGCCGATAGCCGAGCCGAGAAGCTGCGCCTCGGGCTTTTTCGAGCATTTCACCTCGACGATCCATGTCGCCTTGCGGTTTTCGTCAAGCAGAAGGCCGAACTCGGGAACAAAGCCCGCTATCGAGCCCATGAGCTCTATCATGCCGGAGTTGCGGTTGCATCTCGCGCCGAGCACTGAGTTTGCGTAAACGACGGCAGACGACTCCGCCCAGGAGAGCACCTCGCCCTTTCGGGGCTTGTTGCCGACCTGATCGAGGTAGCAGGTGCAGGTGTAGTCATCGTCGTTTGTTATGCCGAGCTCGCGCAGCTGCTGCTCATAGCTGTCCTGATAGGTGTACATGAATTTTTTGAACACGAGGTCTTCTATCAGGCTGCTGGGAACATGCTTATCCAGCGGCTTGGGGTCGGCTGTAAACTTCTGGTCGGACGCAAGGCCGGCATCGATGATCTCCTGATACAGATCATACACCGGCTTCATGACCTTCAGGCCGAAGCTGATAACGGTGTGACCGTATTTGGACGTTATCGGCACCATGCGCTCTGCACCAAACGTATCGCCGTACATGACAAGGGTCTTCACGACCTTCGCCATAGTTTCCCCCTTTTCACCGTTTAGCATGGCCTGCTGTTCGGGTGTAAGCTTCATATGCGTTCACTTCCTCTTCGTTTTTGTTATTGAATTAACACATACATTGTATACCCAATGTATGATAATGTCAACAATAAGCCGCCGTTTCGCGGTACGAATTTGCGCCAAAATGCACAACAGGAAGCGGCTCGGCGAGTCGCTTCCTTAACATTCTTTTCTATTCAAAATTGTCCGCTTCAGGCATCATTTCCGCCGAGATGCGCATGAGCATGTTTGAAAACAGCTCCGTTTCCTCGGGCGTGAAGCGCTCTTCTATGCGGCCGAGGACGGTTTTGACATAGCTGCGCATGATGTCCGTGTAGTTATAATATTTTTCCGACAAAACGAGATGGTATTCTCTCCTGTCGGTGTCGGAGTTCTGCTTTTTGAGGTAGCCTTTTTTGATGAGGCTGTTGACCTTATATGTCGCGTTCGACTGCGAAATGTTCAAAAATTCGGCAAAGCGGCCGATGGTCGGCTCGTTGAGCGCATGGATAATCTCGATCGAAAACGCCTCCATGGCCGTCAGTGAGCCCTCGCGCTCCCGCACGAGCTCGAATATTCTTCGGAAAAACTCCAGCTTAAACTTATCGTATACTTCCAAAAAGTTATCTTGCAGCACTCTGACCTCCCCTTTCTTCATAGACGGACGGCAATTGTTGCGGATTTTTGAACCATTTTAATATATTTTCGTCAATTTGTCAATTTTCCGTCAGAGAAAATTAAAAAAAGACAGCAGATTGCTGTCTTTTAATTGATCATATTACTTTTTGCGCTTGCCGAACATGCCGCTTTTCGCTTCGATAGTCTCACCCATTGCGGACGCAAAGCCGCGCAGCGCCTCCTTCTGAGCCGACGTTAGGCTCTTCGGAACCGCTACCTTGACAGTGACGAACTGGTCGCCTCTGCCGCCGGAGCGAAGGAAGGGTATTCCCTTACCCTTGAGTCGGAAGGTCGTACCTGTCTGCGTGCCTTCGGGTATGTTGAGCTTTACCTTGCCGTCGAGCGTCGGCACCTCGATCTCCGCGCCGAGCGCCGCCGTGGCAAAGGATATGTCCTGATTCAGGAGTACCGACGCACCCTCGCGCTCGAATCTTGCGTGGGGCTGAACGAGCACCGTGACCAGAAGATCGCCGGCCGGGCCGCCGTTAACGCCTGAATTGCCCTGGCCGCGCAGGGATATTGTCTGCCCGTCGTCGATGCCGGCGGGGATGCTGATACTGACCTTGTGCTGGCGGCGGATGCTGCCGAGTCCGTGGCAGGTGCCGCAGGGGCTGTGAATGATCTTGCCGCGACCCTTGCACTTATTGCACCTCGTGTTCTGCTGCATCATGCCGAACGGCGTGCGCTGCGTGGTCTTGACCTGACCCGAGCCCTTGCAGTCGGGGCAGACCTCCGCGGTCGTGCCCTCGGCGCAGCCCGTGCCCTTACAGTCGGGGCACTGCTCTACGCGCGTGACGAACACTTCTTTTTTCACGCCGAATGCCGCTTCCTCGAACTTTATGTTGACATTCGCGCGCAGATTATCGCCCTTGCGCGGAGCGTTGGGGTTTTTGCCGCCGCCACCGCCGCCGAAGCCGAAAATGTCGCCGAATATATCGCCGAAGCCGCCGAAATCACCGAAACCTCCGAAATCGCCGAAGCCGCCGAAACCGCCTCCGCCGTAGCCCTGGCTCGGGTCAAAGGCGGCATGGCCGAAACGATCGTACTTTGCGCGCTTATCAGCATCGGAGAGGACCTCGTAAGCCTCGTTTATCTCTTTAAACCGCGCTTCGCACTCTTTGTCGCCGGGATGAAGATCGGGGTGATTTTCTTTGGCAAGCTTTCTGTATGCTTTTTTCAGCTGATCCTCAGTCGCGTCCTTGGATACGCCGAGAACCTCATAATAATCTCTTTTTTCTGCCATAAAGCCACCTCATTTTTTAACGCTCAATATGGGCGCACAGAGTGCGCCCATATGATATAAGCAAACTTTTCGATTACTTCTTGTCGTCGTCATCGACTACGGTGTAGTCTGCGTCGTAGTAATCCTGGCCGTTGTTTGCGCCGCCTGCCTGAGCGTTGGGGTCAAAGCCCGCGCCGCCCTGGGCTGCCTGAGCCGCCTGAGCTGCCTCATACATCTTGCCGAACACGTCGGTCAGTTCCTTGGTTGCATTCTTGATGGCTGCGGTGTCGGTACCGGTCAGTGCGGTCTTGAGCGCCTGAAGCTTTGCCTCGATCTCGCTCTTGATGCCCGGATCGACCTTATCGCCCATCTCTTCGAGGGTCTTCTCGGTCTGATATACGATCTGATCGCCTTCGTTGCGGGCGTCGACCTCTTCCTTGCGCTTTGCGTCCTCGGCAGCATACATCTCTGCGTCCTTAACGGCCTTGTCGATGTCCTCCTTGGACATGTTGGTCGAGGAGGTGATGGTGATGTGCTGCTCCTTGCCGGTGCCGAGATCCTTTGCAGAGACGTTTACGATGCCGTTTGCGTCGATATCGAAGGTGACCTCAATCTGAGGAGTGCCGCGGCGTGCCGGTGCGATACCGTCAAGGTTGAAGCGGCCGAGGCTCTTATTGTACTGAGCCATCTCGCGCTCGCCCTGCAGGACGTTTATTTCAACTGCGGTCTGATTATCGGCCGCGGTGGAGAATATCTGGCTCTTCTTGGTCGGGATGGTGGTGTTGCGCTCGATAAGGCGGGTGCATACGCCGCCGAGAGTCTCGATACCGAGGGACAGCGGGGTTACGTCCAGAAGCAGAACGCCCTTTACGTCGCCCGCGAGAACGCCGCCCTGGATGGCTGCGCCGATAGCAACGCACTCATCGGGGTTGATGCCCTTGAAGCCTTCCTTGCCGGTCAGCTGCTTTACCAGCTCCTGAACTGCGGGGATACGGCTCGAGCCGCCGACCATCAGAACCTTGGAGATATCGGAAGCGGACAAGCCGGAGTCGGACAGTGCCTGCTTTACAGGACCCATGGTCTTCTCGACGAGGTGATGAGTCAGCTCATTGAACTTTGCGCGGCTGAGAGTCACGTCGAGGTGCTTCGGGCCTGTTGCATCTGCGGTGATGTAAGGCAGATTGATGTTCGAGGTGGTAACGCCGGACAGCTCGATCTTCGCTTTCTCGGCAGCCTCACGCAGACGCTGCATTGCGACCTTATCGCCGGACAGGTCGATGCCTTCGGCCTTCTTGAACTCGTCAACGAGGTACTTGGTGATGCATGCGTCGAAGTCGTCGCCGCCCAGGCGGTTGTTGCCGGCGGTAGCGAGAACCTCGATGACGCCGTCGCCGATCTCGAGGACGGAAACGTCGAAGGTGCCGCCGCCGAGGTCGTAGACCATGATCTTCTGATCGCTTTCCTTATCCAGGCCGTATGCAAGTGCGGCCGCGGTAGGCTCGTTGATGATACGCTTTACGTCAAGACCCGCGATGCGGCCGGCATCCTTGGTTGCCTGACGCTGTGCGTCGGTGAAGTACGCGGGAACGGTAATGACCGCCTCGGTCACTGTCTGACCGAGATAGCTCTCTGCGTCGGCCTTCAGCTTCTGAAGGATCATTGCGGAGATCTCCTGCGGAGTGTATGATTTATTATCAATGGTAACTTTGTACGCAGAGCCCATTTCACGCTTGATGGACGAAATGGTTCTGTCGGGGTTCGTGATAGCCTGACGCTTTGCGACCTGGCCTACCATTCTCTCGCCGGTCTTGGTGAACGCAACAACAGACGGAGTGGTGCGAGCACCCTCTGCGTTTGCGATAACGACAGCCTCGCCGCCTTCCATAACGGAAACACAGCTGTTGGTTGTACCGAGGTCAATACCTATAATCTTACCCATAATTTAAATCCTCCTATTTGAAAGTCAATAATATACTTAATTAAAATTTATAATCAGTTTGCTACTTTAACCATAGCAAAACGGATCACTTTGTCATTGAGCTTGAAGCCCTTCTGGAACACCTCGACGACTTCGTTTTCGCCGAAGGACTCATCCTCGACATGCATCACAGCGTTATGCACATTGGGATCAAATTTCTGCCCGAGAGCTTCGATCTCGCTTATACCGAGCTTTTCGAGAGTCTGGTTAAACTGCACCATCGTCATCTCCACGCCCTTGCGGTACGCTTCGTCGGCGGTCGGCGTTGCCAGCGCTCTTTCAAGATTGTCATACACCGGCAGGAACTTGAGCAGCGTGTCCGCCTTTATGTCGGCATACAGACCCTCGCGCTCCTTTTGGCTGCGCTTGCGGAAATTATCATACTCGGCGCATAGCCTGAGGTACTTTTCCTTTTCCTCCCGGATGAGCTTTTCGGCCGTTTCCTTTATCTCGGCCTCTTTTTTGCTCTCTTTCTTCTGCTTTTTTTCTTTTTTCGCTTCCTTGGACTCTTCTTTAATCTCGTCCTTTATTTCTTCGGCAGCGGTCTCGACCGTTTCTTCCTTTATTTCCTCGGTCTGAGGCACCTGCTCGTCTTTATCTTTCTTACTGCTCATCTATTATGTCATCTCCCTTGATTATAAGCTTATTATGCATGCCCGATGGCGGAGCTCCTCCCGCACCGAGCCGCCTTGAAAGTCCCGCCGCCAAAAAGCTCAGCTTCGCGGCGACCGTGGAATAATCCATTCGCGTCGGCCCTACGACACCTATGAGTCCCTTAGTATTATCGCCCATGTCGTAGCTTGCTATAACAACGCTGGAGTCCTTGAGCTCCTCGGCAATGTTCTCCGGTCCTATCAGGACTCGCACCTCGGAATCACCATCGAACAATCCGCTTTCAGCGTCCGCTATAACGTGGCTGCCGTCGGCAAGGTAATTCATCAGCTTATGCGCCTTGTCCGGGTCACGGAACTCCGGCTGGCTGAGCAGCCTGTTCTCGCCCGTCACATAAGCCTCGACTCCGCGCTGGCTCTCGAGCGTTTCCAACGTGAATGACGCTATGACTGCCGCAAGCCCCATGGTATCGCCCGCCGCGCGCTCTGTCGAGGATATCAGCAGCGGCGTGACCTTATCGCCTGAGATGCCGGTGAAGTTTGCGTTAAACAGCGTTGCGAGCTTTTGGATCATCTGCTGATCGACCGACACCGGGAGATTTACGAGCTTGTTCTTGACCGTATTATTGCTGAGCATCACGACAATTATGAACGTGTTGGCATCAATATAAATAAGGTCGAAGCGCTTTATCGTCGCCGGGGCGTATGCCGCAAGTGCAAGCGCAGGATAATCGGTCAGCTGCGAAGCGAGCTTTCCGACGTCGCGCATCTGCTCGTCAAGCTGCGTCAGGCGTTCGTTGAGGCTCCGGTTTATAGCCTCTGTTTCCTCAAGGGAGAGCTTCTGCTTTTCCATGAGCTCGTTGACGTACATCCTGTAACCCGCAGGGGTCGGGATGCGTCCGGCCGAGGTGTGCGGCTGTTCGAGATAGCCCAGCGCCGTGAGCTCGGCGAGCTCATTTCTTATCGTCGCGCTGCTGCATCCGATATCGGCATTGCTTGCGATGGCCTTACTTCCGACGGGCTCGGCCGTTTTAATGTATTCATCGACCAGTGCGCCGAGTATTTTCTTTTTTCTTTCGCTTATACTCACTTTGCACTCAAGCTCCTCGTTCGTTGGCACTCTTGGCCTTCGAGTGCTAATATAG
>CAVGIU010000027.1:16482-17170 GCA_963629425.1 Oscillospiraceae bacterium | reverse complement strand
AAACAAAAATCCGAGCAGCAAATATACAAAACAGAGAAAGTGCATAAATATATTGAAATAAAATGCCTGAAATGCTAAAATGTTAACATGCAGTATCCTAAGGGATCGCAATCGGAATAATACATGAAATGGGGGAGTTTAACAATGAGAGACCTGAAGCATCTGAACTGGTTTGAGAACCTCCTGCAGGAGGCGAACAACAAGCTCATCACTCAGGCGAAGCAGGACGGGAAGATATGCGTCGCCTTTGTGTGCGAGAACACGCCGGAGCCGCTTATGAATCTCGGCAATGCCTTCGGCATACGCCTGCACGCGCCGAACACGGGCTCGATGGACATCGCAACGTATTACATGACGAGCTTTCTGTGCGAAACGTCGAGGGCGCTTCTCGAGCGCGCCATCGAGGGCGGCTTCAATTTTGCCGACTGCGTTATTGCGCCGGACGGCTGCACGATGATAAACCGCTGTGTGGAGAATATGGAGCTTCTCAAGACCATGGGCGAGGGCAACGATAAGTTCTTCCACGAGTATATGGAGATACCCCTCAAGGCTGACGATAACGGCGTTGAGCTGCTAATTTTGCAGTGCAAAAATCACATACTCAAGCCCCTCAGCGAAAACTACGGCATCGACGTTTCCGACGCGGCGATAAGAAAAGCCGTTGAGGAGCACAACCGCGTCTGCCGCG
>CAVGIU010000027.1:8562-16440 GCA_963629425.1 Oscillospiraceae bacterium | reverse complement strand
ATAACCGAGATCGGCAACTTCCGTAAGGAGGCAAAGCCGCGGATAACGGGATATGAGTTCCACGTTTTGACCCTGGCTACATACGTTATGCCGCAATACCTCATAATTGATAAGCTTGAGGAGACTCTTGAGGAGATCAAGACACGAGAACCCGAGGATAAGGAGTATCGCGCGAGAATAGCGGTAGTCGGCTCCGAGGTCGATGACAGTGGACTTATAAAGCTCATCGAGGAGACAGGCGCGTATGTCTGTGCCGACCGCTTCTGCTTCGGCTCTCTGCCGGGCAGAATGGAGATAGAGCTCAACGACGAGGAGGACGCGCTCACTCAGGTCTGCCGCCACTACGTCTATAACGGCCACTGCCCGCGCATGTTCAACATGGAAAAGGTCTATGGCCGCAAGGCATATGTCAACGACATTGCCAAGGAGTACGGCGCGGACGGAATAATCTATGAGCAGATAAAATTCTGCGATCCCTGGGCATACGAGAGACTTCTCGGTTCGACTATGCTGCGCGAGGATTATCATTATCCGGTTTTGTCCGTCGACCGGCCGTACAACATAAGCTCGTCCGTCGGACAGATGCGCACCCGCGTTCAGGCGTTCGTAGAAAGCATTGAGATCAAAAAGCTTCAGGGAGGTGCAAAGTAATGGCGATAGTAGTAAACGATAAAGAGCGCAAGGGCGAAAAGCAGTTAGGCGTTCTTTTTGACCAGGGCAAGGTCCGCCGCCGCCGTGAGTGGCGCGGATTAAAGGACACGCTGTATGATTACGGAAGATGGCTTTATATATTGTCCATTCTTGCCGGCGTTATAATACACCCCCGCAATATAAAGGGCATGTTACGCTACAGATGGTTTGCAAACTATCTCGCCGTGCCGCATATGATGGATAAGTTCACCATTGGCCTGCGTGACGAGCCCCTTCGCATAACGCACATAGCGATGAACTTCGTCATTAAGGATATAGCGACCGCTATAAGCAACGCCATGCGCGGCGACCGCCGCACCGGCAATGACGTGAAGTACTCGGAAAAGTGCGTTCTTTGGGACGAAAACGCGATGACGGCGCTTATGATGGGATTCCCCGATCTCAACTGTATCCTGCGCGAAGTGCCGACGATGTTCTCGGCAAACCTCCTCAATCAGAAATCGGCAATGCATTACCTCGACGTTGCTCAGCAGTTCGGCATTCCCGGCGACGTCTGCCCCATGCCGGAAGCGGAGCTTGGCGTTTCGATAGATGACGATTTCCCCGTGCTCGGCAAATGTGCCGTTCAGGTAAACACGACCTGCGACGGCTCACTCATGGGCAACGGCCTTATCGCAAAGCGCCTTGAGCGCGAGTACGGCATACCGACCTTCCAGCTCGTCGCGCCTATGCGCCACACACAGGAGGACGTTCAGCAGTATGCAGCCAATGATATAAAGCAGGCGATCGAATTTGTCGAAAAAACCACCGGCGCGAAGTGGAACTGGGAGCACTATTTTGAATGCGCAAAGCGCGTTAATCAGACCACCCGCAACCGCATGAGCTGGCTGGAGGTCAACAGCACGCCGTACCCGCAGTTTGCCGGCGCAGTGTTCTCGCTTTTTAACGATACCGACTATATGGGCAACTGCGGCCGCAGCGCGGAGTTCCCGCCGATAGAGAAGAAGATCAATAAGCTTGTTCAGCAGGGCTATAAGAACAAGACCATGATGGCATCCGAATATCGCCACAGATGCATCGTTTGGGGCGTTCAGCCTCAGTATGTTATCGACATGCTCTACTGGATGATCCAGTGCTGGGGCGTAGTTCCTCTGACAGATATGCTCTCGATGGTCATAAGCGACGAGATAGCTGAAGAGGATACTCCGGAAAACCGCGAGAGGGCATACCACGACATGGCATGGCTGACCATGAACATGATCATGCGCAACCACACCCACGGCGGCTACAAGGTCCTCGTCGACGAGCTTTGGGAGTACTGCGAAAAGATGAATGCCGACATGGTCATGATGTGGGAGCACATGTCCTGCAAGGCGCTGACCGGCATGCACGGCCAGTTCGAGGAGCAGGCGAGAGAGCGCGGCATCCACCTCGTCTGGGTCTGCCACGATCTGTGCGATCCGCGAGTTTACACCCGTCAGGCGATCCGCGACCAGTTCAACCAGTACATGCGCACCGTTATGCGTGAAGAGCCGCTCGATCCCAGTATTGAGTTCCTGCCGGATGAGCACGCATGGTAAGGAGGAGAAACGATATGTCAAAACTTAAAATGCTGCCCATTAAAGTGCTCGGCGGCGGAGCGGGCCTTTTCGCCGTGACATTTGCAATATACTTCTTTAACCTCGATATGAAGTTCCTCGCCTACTGCGTAGAGCCCATCCTCGAGTGGAACTACGACAGGATTCCCCGCAAGCAGTATGTATAAAGCAGCACCCCCTCCGGTCAGCTGACCGGAGGGGGTATTTTACACATTGATTCTGCAGAGAATTTTGTCAAGCGCACGTCTTTGCCAATCTAAGGGCTAATGCTTAAGCAGCCTGTTTTATTGCACAGAGGAGAAAAATTTTTATATTTCCATTGTTTCGCCCTCAAATACCACACAGGTCGGCCCGGTGAGGTACACGTCGTGCGTCGTATCGCCGTCGCGCGTGAGCGAAACGAACAGCTCACCGCCGGGCATGGAGACCTTGACGTTTTCACCGGAGACCGGTCCCATGAGAGTCAGCGCCGTCACTATGCTGCCGCAGCCGGTGCCGCAGGCGAGGGTGAAGTCCTCGACGCCGCGCTCGTAGGTGACGGCCTTTACCTCGTCATTTCCGGTGAGCTTAACAAAGCTTACATTTGCGCCCTTCGGGAAAGCGGGGGAGTACCTGAGTGCTTTGCCGAGCACGCGCAGCTCGTCCTCGTCTGTCTCATCCCAATCGTTTTTTATGAGCACTGCGTGCGGTATGCCGGGGCAGCCTAACTCTATGTAAGCGCAGTCGAGCTCCTCGGCGGTGCGATGCAGGTCGATGACCGTGGGGTCGTTGAGCCTTATGCGGTAGAGCGTCTCGCTCATCCTCTCGCCGATGACGAGTCCGGCGGTCGTCTCGATGCGCTGAGTTTTTCCGGCAAGACCGTGCTCAAAGCCGTAGCGCGCGATGCACCGCGCCCCGTTGCCGCACATTTCGCCGAGACTGCCGTCGGCATTATAAAAGAGCAGCCTGTAGTCTGCGTCTCCCTGCGCCGGGGCAACGAGCATAAGCCCGTCCGCGCCGATGCCTGTTCTGCGGCCGCACAGCGTTTGAGCGAGCAGGGGAACAGTGTCAAGGGCGACACTTTCCTCCAGCGTATTTATGATAACAAAGTCATTTCCGGCTCCGTGCATTTTTGTGAATCTCATATTGACCTCCGTGTTCGTTATTTATTAAATTAGTGATTGCGCCCAAAATGGGGTTTCACATACTTGAATTTAACGGCGTACTATTATATAATATCACTAGCTTAGACACAAAATTGTTTCAGGAGTGTTAAAAATGACCGATTATAAAGCATTATACGCTGAAAAACTCATAAGTGCAGAGGAGCTTGCAAAGCAGGTCGAGTCCGGCTGGGTATTTGGCATGGACACTGCGCCCTCGCAGACGCCTGCTATTATGAACGCGATAAGCGCAAGAGTCAAGAGCAGTGACCTCAAGGGTCTGCAGGTTCAGACTCTTCTTGACGCTTACCCCTTTGAGTTTTACACAGATCCCGAGCTGTTCGGCAAGATGACAGGTTATTCATGGTTCAGCTCCGGCTATGCACGCAAGGCGATAAACGGCGGCTGGGCCGACCTTCTCCCGACCTATTACCGCGATATCCCGCGCCACATCCGCGCAGAGTACGAGTACGACGCGTTCTGCATCGAGGTATCGCCCATGGACAGCCACGGCTACTTCAGCCTCGCCCTCAACGGCTCCTACGCCGAGGCGATGATCGACAAGGCAAAGAGAATTTTCGTCGAGGTAAACGAAAATCAGCCGAGATGCCTGTGCGGAACTCAGCTCCACGTTTCCCGGGTCGACGCTATCGTCGAATATAACCACGAGCTGCCTGTTCTGCCTCCCGTCGTTATAGACGAGGTCAGCCAGACTATCGGCAACCTTATAGCTGAGCAGATACCCGACGGCGCATGCATCCAGCTCGGCATCGGCGCTATCCCCGACGCGACCGGCATGGCGCTCAAGAGTAAGCATGACCTCGGCATACATACCGAAATGTTCACCGACTCCATGGTCGAGCTCCTCGAATGCGGCGCTGTCAACAACTCCAAAAAGCAGATCCACCGCGGCAAGACCGTCACCACCTTTGCTTACGGCTCGAAGAGAATTTATGATTTTGTCGACGATAACCCCACAATGGAGATACTGCCCGTCGACTACGTAAACGACCCCAATGTCATCTGCAAGAACGACAATATGATCTCCATAAACGCGGCTATCGAGGTCGACTTCTTCGGCCAGGTCTGCGCGGAATCTGTCGGCACAAAGCACATGTCCGGCTCCGGCGGCCAGATCGACTTTGTCCGCGGTGCATGCCAGTCCAAGGGCGGCAAGAGCTTCATCGCCTTCACCTCGACTGCCAAGGGCGGCACGATAAGCAAAATAAAGCCCATCCTCACCCCCGGCGCAGTTTGCACGACCTCGAAGAACGATGTTGACTACATCGTCACTGAGTACGGTATCGCGCATCTGCGCGGCCGCAGCCTCGGCGAGCGTACCCGCCAGCTCATCGCCATCGCACACCCCGATTTCCGCGACGAGCTCACATTTGAAGCGAAAAAGCGCGGCATAATCATCTGATAACAGCTGAAAAAGCTCCCCGAGAGGGGAGCTTTTTTCATGAGCTTTCGCCCTTGTATTTTCTGCGTGTGGCCATGCCGCCGCGGATGTGCCGCTCGGCCTTGTTGATATCAAGCAGCTCACGCACCTGATGATACAGTGCCGGGCTGACTGTTTTCAGCCTCTCGGTGAGATCCTTGTGTACGGTGCTTTTGGAAATGTTAAACTGCTTTGCGGCGGCTCTTACCGTAGCTTTGTTCTCAATGATGTATTCGGCAAGATCGCAGGCGCGCTCTTCAATATTCGTGTACAAAATGCACCACTCCCCAAACTCACATAGTCCATATATATGAAAAGGGGGCGGGGGATATGCCGAGGGCAAACTATACCAATACGACTGTCCATAACTGTTCAAAATAACGAAAAACAGCCACTTGCCAACAAACTGACAAAATAGTATAATTATTTTGATTTCGGCCGCTTGAGCGGCCGAGTGGAGAAAACACGACCAAGGAGGAACATAATGAAAAAACGCATTATCAGCCTGCTGCTGGTAGCTCTGATGCTCGTCTCGATCGCCCCATTCGGCGCAATGGCGGCATTTGATTGGAGCGGCAAGTTTAATCAGGTTGCAATTACATTTGAAACACAGCCTGAAAGTGTAGAAGTTAATGCAGGTGAAGATGCTGAGTTCTCAGCAAAAGCAAAAATTGATCTTGATCTCAACATTGATGTAGAGATACCAACAGGTACAGTTATTAGCTACCTTTGGGTTGACACTACTGAGCTTGGCAGCGACTCGGATTTGAGCGCAAGCAAAATATTGTCTCTGGTTAAAAAAGCAAAGTCGACCTCTGAGACATGCACCATTAAAAATGCTACGGCAGAGGATAACGGTATGCAGCTTAAGTGCATAGCTTATATACTGCAGCTTACGTCATGGAAAGTCAGCAACACAGCCACTCTCACCGTGACCGGCGGCGTGACTCCGTCGCCCGACCCGAGCACAAGCCCCGCTCCGTCAGAGACGACCACGCCCAGCCCGAGTCCGAGCGTCGATCCGGCAAGCTGCACCCATGCAAAGCCTGAGCACCATGCAGAGTCTAATAATACCTGCGATCCGCACATTGAATACTGGTATTGCCCCGACTGCGGCAAGTATTTCACCGATGCGGCATGCAAAAACTCCGTCTCGCATGCCAAGCTTGATAACGGCATGACCAAGGATAAGACCAAGCACACCGATCTCAAGAAGGTCCCCTCAAAGGCGGCGACCTGCACCGAAGAGGGTAATATTGAGCATTGGTACTGCTCCGGCTGCGATAATTACTATACCGATTCTTTGGGATCGGTGAAAACTACGCATGCAAAGGTCACGACCGACAAGGCAGACCATGATTACTCCTATGTCGCCGACGAGACAGCAAACGTCCACTATCAGAAATGCAGAGTTTGCGGCAAGACCGGCGGCACGAGCAATCACTCCGGCGGCACTGCAAGCTGCAAGGCTCAGGCAAAGTGCGAAAAGTGCGGCGCAAGCTATGGCGAGCTCGACGCGGCAAATCATGTAAACTTTGAATACAAAAACGCCGTCAAGGCCACCGAGACCACGAAGGGCTACACCGGCGATAAGTACTGCGCAGACTGCGGCACCTTCATCGAAAAGGGCACGGAGTACTCCGCCCAGTGCACCGGCGGCTGCAAGGATCTCAAGCTCGTCAAGGGCACGCCCAAGACCTGCACCGAGGACGGCACGATAGATTACTACGAGTGCCCCAAGTGCCACAATATCTACAAGGACGAGAAGGGAACTATCCTCATTACAGAGGCTGACCTCGTCGACAAGTGCACCGGACACGATCTGCACCCCGGCGCCAACCTTATCGGCAATATCAACAAGGATAACCTCAGTCAATTTGCGCTCAATCTCGGTATGAACATTGGGGATATAGCGCAGATGAAGAAGGACGGCAACTTCAGCTTCGACAACATCATCGGCACGATAAAGATCAAGGATATCGACCACTGCAGTGATGATACCGACCACTGGCTCGGCTGCCAGCGCTGCGGCAAGACTCTTGAGGACCTCCGAGACCAACTCAGCTCTGCGGGCTTTGAAATAAATGAGAAGTTGTATGAGCTCAGCCGCAAGACTCCTCACTCCGGCGGCAAGGCTACCTGCCGGCAGAAAGCCGTCTGCGACGAATGCGGCGACGAATACGGCGAGTTCGGTGAGCACAGGTACGACAGCGTTGTCACCGCGCCGACCTGCACCAAGGACGGCTATACGACGCATACCTGCTCTTCCTGCAAGGACAGCTATAAGGATAACGAGACCAGCAAGACCGGCCATATCATTGAATACGGCGTGTGCACGACCTGTAAGAACAGATTCTCCAATCCCTTCTATGACGTAAACGGCAGCGATTGGTTCTATAGCTCCGTCATGTGGGCAGTCTATAATAATCCCATAGTCACCACCGGCACGGACGAGACGCATTTCTCGCCCATGGCTCCTTGCACCCGTGCGCAGGTCGTCACCTTCCTGTGGCGCGCGGCAGGCAGACCCGAGCCCACAGGCGGCGGAAAGATATTCAGCGATGTTCCCAATACCAATCAGTATGCGCCTTACTACAAGGCGATACAGTGGGCGGTCGAACAGGGAATAACCAAGGGAACCGGCAACGGCAGCACCTTCTCGCCGAATGCGACCGTAACTCGCGGCGAGTTCGTGACCTTCCTCTGGCGCTATGCCGGTGAGCCGACTCCTACGAACCTGAGCGCAAGCTTCAGCGACATTGACGCAAACCAGTTCTACTATAAGGCGGTCCTCTGGGCGGCCGAGAACGGTGTCACCACGGGCTACAGCGCAAACCGGTTTGCGCCCGGCGCTACCTGCAGCCGCGCCGAGGTCGTAACGTTCCTGTTCCGCGCGTTCAGCAAGGGCGTCGTGAACTGAAAAACGCAGATTAAAGCCAAAGGCGCGGCCAAGCCGCGCCTTTTCCGTATGAAACTATATGAAAATTATGTTGAAATATACCCCGAGGAATGTTATTATATAAATTACATTTTGGTGACTAAGGAG
>CAVGIU010000027.1:0-8528 GCA_963629425.1 Oscillospiraceae bacterium | reverse complement strand
GGAGATAGAAAAGCTCAAGGCTCAGGTTGACGAGCTTCAGGCGAAGCTCAACGGATATGAGATAAAGATAAGCGAGAGCGGAAGCCTTGCCGAGGCCGCGGCAAAGGTCAGCGGATTGTTTGAAGCCGCCCAGCACACGGTCGATACATATCTTGAGAATATGAAAAGACGCGACGAGGAGGCCGAGGCTGCCTTTGCCGACGTTCAGAAGCAGGCAGATCAGATACTCGCCGAGGCTGAGGAGGTAGCAAGCAAGCGCCTTGCCGCCGCGGATGCAGAGATCGAGGAAAAGTGGGCGGTCATAGAGAGCCGACTTCTCGTCATGTACGAGTCGCACAAGGGACTTCAGGAGCTCGTCGAGTCCGGCATCTTCACCGTTCCGGGAAAATAATAATAAATGAGAAGGAAACCGGCTGCTTCCAATGAAGCAGCCGGTTTCCTTGTGGAGCGGATGACGGGAATCGAACCCGCGTCGCCAGCTTGGGAAGCTGGGGCCCTGCCATTAGACGACATCCGCATTTTCCTGTGAGGTATATTTTACACCAAAGCTTTGAAATATGCAAGAGCCAATAAGCAGTTGACCAAAACTTCGAGATATGGTAATATTAACATACAGTGTTTATACACTATACGGAGTATATTTAATTAGGAGGAGAGAAATGAAAAAATCAAGAAGACTTCTCAGTCTGCTGCTCGTTGTACTGCTGCTTTGCAGTCTGATGCCTGTTGCGGCATCTGCCGATGAAGCAAATCCTGAGGATGACTATCCCTTCGTGTTCGTCCACGGTCTTATGGGATGGGGCGACAGATCAATGCTCGACCCGATCCTGCCGTACTGGGGCATGACGACGGGCAATCTCATGAACTATCTGACGACTAAGGGCTACGAGAGCTATGCAGCTCAGGTCGGACCGCTTTCCGGCGCATGGGACAGAGCCTGCGAGCTCTACGCTCAGCTCACCGGTACGACGGTCGACTACGGCGCCGCGCACTCCGCCGCCAAAGGACACGATCGCTACGGCATAACTTATGATAAGCCCCTGTTCGAGGGCTGGAGCGCTCAGAAAAAGGTAAATCTTATAGGACACAGCTTCGGCGGCGCAACGACGCGCCTGTTCCTTGAGCTTCTTGCAAACGGCAGCGCGGATGAAGTCGCGGCGGCAAAGGCTGCGGGAACCAAGGTTTCCCCGCTGTTTGAAGGCGGAAAGGGCGACTGGGTCTATTCACTTACGGCCGTTGCGGCTCCGCACAACGGAACAACCTTTATCGAGACCTGCGATATCTCCACCAAGGTCGTCACCGACTTTATCTACAATTTTGGCGCAACTCTCGGTCTGAGCAATCTCAAGGGCATTTATGATCTTCAGCTCGAGCATTTCGGCATCTCCCGTCAGGATAACGAGACGGATATTCAGTATCTTATCCGCGTTCTCAACAGCAACGATTTCATGAGTCATAACGACAACGCAATCTATGACCTGACGATCGATAACGCACTGAAGATAAACGACGGCATTGAGATGCAGAATAATGTCTATTACTTCTCTGTCTGCGGCGACGCGACTCATCAGAGCGCCGTCAGCGAAAATGAGATACCCAATACGAACATGTTTGCGCTCCTGAAGCCCTTCGCGACCATGATGGGTAAATATTACGATAAGTCCACTGACGGAGGCGTTTATATTGACAAGACCTGGCTGCCCAACGACGGCATGGTAAATGTCGTGTCCGGCTTGTATCCCTTAAACAGCCAACTCAAATGCGTCAAATCCGACGGAACTCAGGCATTCGTCGTCTGCGACGGATATAATAATCAGGATTATGCCAAGGGCATTTGGAACGTTATGCCCACCCAGCCGTATGACCACCTGAGCATAGTCGGCGGTATCCTGTCAAACACCGTTTCAAACACCCACCATCTGTACCTTGAGATGATAAACCGCGTGACGAGCACCTACGGCAAGAACAGCAGTACAGCCGACGATCCCATAAACGATAACACCCTGCCGTTTACCGACGTCAGCAGCGACCGCTGGTCGTATGACTACATCCTTAAGATGTACCAGCTCGGCATCGTAAACGGCAACCCCGACGGCACCTTCAAGCCCGAAGGAAACATTACTCGTGCACAGTTTGTGAAGATGATAGCCTGCCTCGACGGCATTGATACGAGCGCGTATGCAAAGTGCCGCTTCACCGATGTCAGCGATAAGAGCTATGCAGCGCCCTATATCGAGTGGGCTGCCAATAACGGCATCGTCAAGGGTGTAAACGCAACGACGTTCCTGCCGGACGAGAACATCACCCGTGAGCAGATGGCGGCGATACTCTGCCGCTATGCCGATTACGCAGGCATAAAGCTCTCCGAGGAGACACCTGCCGTAACGTTTACCGACAGCGCTCAGATATCGGCCTATGCCGCGCCGAGCGTTGCCGCGCTCCAGCGCGCGGGCATAATCTGCGGAGCACAGAATCCCGACGGAAGCTACAGCTACTATCCGGCAGCATTCGCAACCCGCGAGCAGGCCTGCAAGGTACTCAGTCTTATTTAAAACACTTGAATAAATCGTTAAAAAACCGTGGCTTGCCACGGTTTTTTATTGCAATAGGTATAGACATTTAGTATAATATATCTATTAAATATAGTAAGGTGGGCAGACTATGCCGTACGTTGAATTTGAGAAAGTGAAAAAGACCTATCAAATGGGCGAAGTGAGCATTGAAGCTCTGAAGGATGCTACGTTTGCAATTGAAAAGGGCGAGATATGCGTTATCGTCGGCGCTTCCGGCGCTGGTAAGACCACGCTTCTCAACATTCTCGGCGGCATGGACAGTCTGACCTCGGGCAGGGTCATCCTCGACGGGGAGGAGATATCCTCGTATAACGCCATGGAACTTACGACCTATCGCCGCTACGATGTGGGCTTTGTGTTTCAGTTTTATAACCTCGTGCAGAATCTGACGGCCATCGAAAATGTCGAGCTCGCCGCGCAGATATGCAAAAACCCCATGGATGCGGCCGAGGTAATCGACCTTGTCGGCCTGCACGACAGGGCGCAGAACTTCCCGGCGCAGCTGTCCGGAGGCGAGCAGCAGCGCGTTGCAATAGCGCGTGCCTTGGCCAAGAACCCGAAGCTCATGCTCTGCGACGAGCCTACGGGCGCACTTGACTATAACACAGGCAAGGCGGTGCTTCAGCTTTTGCAGGATTGCAGCCGAAAAAACGGCATGACCGTCGTTATAATAACCCACAACCAGGCGCTCACCGCAATGGCAGACAGAGTTGTTTCCGTAAAAAGCGGTGTCGTGACGGACGTAATGCGCAATGAGCACCCCATACCTATTGAGGATATCGAGTGGTAAACGGATGAACAGATCGATAATTAAGCTGACAAAAAGAGAAATTAAAAGCAGCCTTGGACGCTATCTTGCGATATTTGCGATAATTGCGTTGGGAGCCGGTCTGTTTGTCGGTCTGCGCCTCTCGCGACCGGATTTTCTTGAAACGTATAATAACTATACGCACAATACAAATTTTTACGATTTCCGACTCGTCTCCACGCTGGGGCTTACCGATGACGATCTTGCCGAGGTCAGAAGGCTATCGGGCGTTACGCTTGCCGAGGGTGCTGTCGGTGCGGATTTTCTGTTTAACACCGATGATGAGGATAACCTCATCATGATGGCGCAGAGCATACCCGAAAAGATAAACCTTATTGAGCTCAAGGCCGGACGCATGCCGGAAAAGGCGAACGAGTGTCTTGCCGACCCCAATATGTATTCAAAATCGGATATCGGCAGAACCATAAAGCTGTCAAAGGATAACAGCGACCAAACCTTTGAGGCTTTTGCCTACGATGAATATACGATCGTCGGTCTGACTGACAGTGTTCTGTACATCAATATGGAGCGCGGCTCAAGCACGCTCGGCAACGGCAGCGTCAAGGGATATATATATATCCCAATGGACGGCTTCTCGACCGATTACTACACGGATATCTATGTCTGCGTCGATGCCGAGGGCTATGTCTACTCGGACGAGTACGATGAGAGTACCGAAAAGTACGTCGAGGCGCTTGAAAATCTCATGGCAGAGCGGGCGGTCGTTCGGCGCGACAGCATCATTGACGATGCCATGTCGCAGCTTGACGATGCAAAGACTCAGTATGAGGAGGGCAAGGCACAGTACGACGCGGCAAAGGCGGAGTATGACAGCGGATATGCTGCCTATACTCGGAAGAAAAGCGAGACCGAGGCAGAGCTCGAAAACGCGCGCAAGCAGATAGAGGATGCCGAGAGCATGATGGGTGACTCATCTGTCATAGACAGGAAGCAGGAGGAACTCAACGACGCAAAGGCGGAGCTTGATAAGGGACAGGCCGAGTATGAGGACGGCCTGCGCCAGTTCAATACGCGAGCGGCACTTGCCTACGGCACTGTCGACGAGCAGATAGCCTACTATGAAAACCGCATCAGCGAAAAGAAGAGCGATATCGCTGCGCAGACAACGGAGATAGAAAGCCTTAATGCAGAGCTCGCCGCGGCTCAGGCAAACGGTGAGAATATCAAGGCGCGGCTCATAGAGCGCCGGATAAAGACAGCAAACGACCTTATAAGCGTTTATAACTCAGACATTGCCCGCTATAACGAGCGGCTTGAGGTACATCGCCAAAAGCGCGCTGAGGTCGACGCGCAGCTCGAGCCGTACCGTCAGCAGCTTGAGGACGCAAAAGCGCAGCTTGATTCGGGCTACGCTCAGATAGCCGCAGGTCAGGCAGAGCTTGACGCTGCGCGCGAGATGGTAAACAGCGGCACCGATCAGATTGAGACGGCAAAAAAGCAGTACGAGCAGGGCAAGGCGGAGGCCGAGCGCGGCTTTGCCGAGGCCGAAAAGGAGCTCAGCGCAGGCAAGGCTCAGCTTGACGATGCCAAGGCAGAGCTCGACAAGGGCGCAGATGAGCTCGATGCCGCGGAAAAACAGATAAAAAACATAAACCACGCCGATACATATGTCCTCGATCGCGATACGAATGCAGGCTATGTCTGCTTTGAAAGCGACACGAACGTCGTTCAGAGCGTGGCTTCCGTGTTCCCGGTGTTTTTCTTCCTCGTCGCGGCGCTTGTCTGCCTTACGACGATGACAAGAATGATCGACGATCAGCGCACGCAGATCGGCATCATGAAGGCGCTGGGCTATTCCTCCGGTGCTATCACGGGAAAATATATATTCTATTCCGGCAGCGCTACGGTTCTCGGCTGCATTTTCGGAATAGCAGCCGGGAGCTTTGCGTTCCCGGCGATAGTGTGGTTCGGCTATGGGCTTATATATAACATCTCCGGCCTTACGTTTACAATGGACTGGCCGCTGGCACTGGGCATAACGGCGGCAAACCTTGCCGTCACGGTGCTCGTGACCCGGTATTGTTGCGCAAAGGAGCTCAAATGCGCTCCGGCGGAGCTTATCCGCCCAAAGGCTCCCGAGGCCGGAAAGCGAATATTGCTCGAGCGCATACCGACCGTGTGGAACGACATGAGCTTTATGCAGAAGGTCTCCGCGCGAAATATCATGCGCTATAAAAAGCGCATATTTATGATGCTTCTCGGCATCGGCGGCTGTACCGCACTTGTGCTCACGGCGCTCGGCCTCAACGACACGATACAGAATGTCGTGACGCGGCAGTATGATGATATAATCCTCTACGATTACGAGCTCACCATGGCCTATGACATGAACGATGAGGAGCAGGAGATATTTTTCCGCGACGCGGGGGATAACGTCAAAGACGCGATATTCATCTATCGCGGCCTTGCCGAGATAGACGGAGGAAACGCGATAAAGAGCGCAACGCTCACGGTGACGGACGGTAAGCAGCTTTATAAATTCATAGACCTCAGCTATGACGGAACGCCCATCGACTATCCCGGAAAGAACGAAGCCGCCATAAACTATAACCTTGCCCGCCAACTTGGCGGAGTCGAGGTCGGAGACGAGATAAGGATAACGACTTCGGAGAAAAAAGAGCTTACCGTAACGGTCAGCGCGCTTTTTGATAACTATGTAGACAGCTATGTGTTCATTTCGCCCGATACCTGCCAAGAGCAGCTCGGTGAGGTGCCGGAGTATAAGTCTGCACTTGCAAACGCACCAACAGGGGAAGACGTCAGCGCCTGCGCTGCGGCTATCGCAAACGATGTCGACGGCGTAAGAGGTGTGACGCTCAGCGTCGACACGAAAGACCGTATGAGCAGCATGATGGACGGACTTTTGGTCGTCGTAGCGGCGATAATCCTTTGCGCCGGACTTTTGGCCTTCATTGTTTTGTATAACCTCACGAATATCAATATATCCGAGCGCATACGCGAGATAGCGACGATAAAGGTTTTGGGCTTTTATCCGAAGGAAGCGGCGCACTATGTTTTCCGCGAAAACCTCATTCTCACCGGCGTGGGGGCAGTGTTCGGTCTCGGCCTCGGCGTTGCGCTGCATGCCTTTGTCATGAATGCAATAAAAGTTGATATGATGTATTTTAAGCCGCATATAAGCTTTTTGAGCTTCGCGGTGTCGATTGTCATAACCTTTGTGTTCGCACTTATAGTAAATGCCATCATGCGCCGCAGGATAGATAACATCGACATGGCGGGCGCACTCAAATCCATTGAGTAATTTGACAAGACGGATAGAATATATTATATTAAAAGGTGACTTATTAAAAAACTATCAGGGATGCATGATATGGAGAATTTGCAATCTTCGCTGCCCGGCTGGGAGATAGTGCGCTGCATAGGCAGCGGCAGCTCCGGCAAGGTATATGAGCTAAAGAAAAAAGATGAATACGGCGGCGATTTCCACTGCGCACTCAAGGTGATAAGCGTTCCCGGCTCTCAGAAGGAGTATGACGAGATGCTCAGCACAATGAGCGAGTTTGCCATGCGCGCGAAGCTTCGCGAAAAGGTGGAGGAAATCAGCAACGAATACCGTCTGCTCGGCGCTCTGCGCGGCCATCCCAATATCGTCAATTGTGAGGATCAGATGATAATCCCCCATGAAAACGACATGGGCTGGGATATTTATATCCGAATGGAGCTTTTGCAGTCTCTGCCGGACTATGTCCGCGAAAACGGCATGACGGTCGAAAATGTCATAAAGCTCGGCAGTGACATGTGCTCGGCGCTCGAACTGTGCAGAGAGAACAATATAATCCACCGCGACATCAAGCCTCAGAACATATTTGTCAGCCGTTACGGCGTGTTCAAGCTTGGCGACTTCGGCGTCGCCAAGGCCTCTACCATTCGCACATCGGCCGATAAGGTCGGAACATATTCCTACATGGCACCCGAGGTGTACAAGGGTAAGGGCTATGATGACAGGGTGGATATCTACTCTCTCGGCATGGTGCTCTATTGGCTTTTGAATGAGCGGCGCGGCCCGTTTCTTCCGCTGCCGCCCCAAACGCCGACAGCGGAGCAGACCACCGACGCGCAGATAAGGCGCTTTCGAGGTGAGACTCTGCCGCAGCCGAAAAACGGCGGAGCGGCGCTCAAAAAGGTCGTTATGACCGCGTGCAGCTATAAGATAGCCGACCGTTATTCCGGCCCGGCGGAGTTTAAGCGCGCGCTTAAACTCGCAGCGCAGGGAAAGGCTGAACCAGAGCCTTTGCAGCCGTCATTCGGCAGCGATGAGGCGACCGTGCGCGAGAATTTCAAGGCTGATCCGCGCCCGGAGTACATACCCGAATCGCCCTCAGAGCCGCGTCCTCAGCCTCAGCCGAAGCAAAAGCCGCGGCCGGAGGCGGCTCAGACCAAAAAAGCCCCGCCCAGGCAGACGGAGCCGGAAAAGAAGCCTAAAAAGTCGATGTTCGGCTACATATTGGCGCTGTTTCTGATCATTGCGGCTATGGCGACGGCGATAATCGTGTTTGCGCTGTCCGGTAACGACGGAGGCAAGGACAATCAGCCCGAGGAATCTGTTCGTCCGACGCCGACAGCAACGCCCGAGCCCGAGAAGCTCGACGTAAAATCAGTCATGCTCAGCTCACCCAGCCTCACGCTCACTGTCGAGGATGAGGCGCAGCTAAAAGTCAGCTGCATGCCCGAGCCGGACATAGACCAAGATGAGCCCGAGTATGTCTGGAAAAGCAGTGATACATCCATAGTCACCGTATCGCAGGATGGAAAGCTCACGGCCGTGAGCGAGGGCTCGGCCACGATTATGGTCTATGTCAAGGACAAGATGGAGGTCTACGATCAGTGTACCGTCATCGTCGAGCGGCCAAAGGTAACGGAGCTCACGATAGAGGAGATGCCCGTTAAGACAGTGTACACCGTCGGCGAAGAGCTCGATACGACGGGGCTGGTGCTCAGAGCCTATTACAATAACGGCTCGGCAAAGCGCATAACCGACTCAAGCGAATATACTGTCGAGTGCGACATGACCGGCCTTGGCAACCGCGACGCGACCGTCACCTATGACGGAAAAACAGTGACCTACACCGTAAGAATAAGCTTGTTCGGATAACGAAAAATCCCGC
>CAVGIU010000026.1:0-17744 GCA_963629425.1 Oscillospiraceae bacterium | reverse complement strand
GACGCTTGTCGACACATCGCGCGCGAAGGCCATCTCGTGAGTTACGACTATCATCGTCAGTCCATCGTCGGCAAGTGAGCGCATAACGTCGAGAACCTCGCCGACCATCTGCGGATCGAGCGCACTCGTCGGCTCGTCGAACAGCAATGCCTCCGGCTCCATAGCGAGCGCGCGTGCTATTGCGACGCGCTGCTTTTGACCGCCCGAGAGCTGCGAAGGACGCGCGTTTATGTACGGCGCCATGCCGACGCGCTCGAGGTACTTCATGGCAATGGCCTCGGCCTCATCGCGGCTGCGCTTCAAAACCGACACCTGGCCGGTGATGCAGTTATTCAGCGCGGTCATGTTGTTAAACAGATTAAAGCTCTGAAACACCATGCCGACCTTCGCGCGGTACTGCGAAAGGTTCATATCGGGCGAGGTGATGTCCTTGCCGTGATAGAGTATCTGTCCCGCGCTCGGGGTCTCGAGCAGATTTATACATCTGAGCATTGTTGACTTGCCCGAGCCGGACGCGCCGATTATGCTGAGTACCTCGCCCTTGGATACGCTCAGATTTATATCGCGCAGGACGGTGTTCTCGCCGAACTGCTTTTGAAGATGAACAAGTTCAATTACCTTTTCGGCCATGTCTTACGCCTCCCTGCTTATATGTATCTCGGCCGCGCTGTCCGACTGCGAGCCGAATATGACGTAGCTGTCGCCGCCGTCGAGCTTGCGCTCGACCCAACGCAGCAGACGCGTGATCGTAAAGGTCAGAATGAAGTAGATGACGCAGATGACGAGATAGGTCTGGAACGTCTCAAAGCTCTGACGCTTTATGATGCCCGCGAAATAGTAAAGCTCCGTTACGCCGATGACGTTCAGCACCGAGGTGTCCTTGATGTTTATGACAAACTCGTTGCTGACCGAGGGGAGAATGTTGCGCATGACCTGGGGGATTATGACCTTGAGCATTGTCTGCGAATGGGTCATGCCGATGCTCATCGCGCCCTCGAACTGACCCTTGTCGATGGAAATTATGCCGCCGCGGACAATTTCGGCCATGTACGCGCCGGTGTTTATCGAGACGATCAGGATGCCCGAGGGGATAAGCGGCAATGTGCTGCCGCCCGTTGCGAAGGCATAGCCCCAGTAGATGACCATTGCCTGAACCATCATAGGCGTGCCGCGGAATATCTCGACATAAACGGCGATAATGGCGTTTAGTATCTTGTGCAGCACGCGCAGCACCGCGTTTTTCGACAGCGGAGCTGTGCGCACAACGCCGGTCAGAAGACCGATCACGAGACCGGCAACGGTGCCGATGAGCGCGATCAGCATGGTGTTGCCCACGCCGTCAAGCAGCTGGGGGTAGTATTTTATAACTATATTTATGACATCGTTAAAAAAGCTCATGGCAGTTTACCGGCCTTTCGGTTTACTTAAAAAACGGGTTCAGATACTTCTCTTATGCTTACTTGCGGATGATGACAACGAGGTTGGACTCGTAATAGGTGTCGGTAAAATCGATCTGCTGAGCGCGCTCGGCGGTGGGGCTCATGCCGGCCGCGATAGCGTCGATGGCGCCGGATTCAAGCGCGGGGATGAGGGAATCCCACTCGATGGAGTAGATCTCGAGCTTCATGCCGAGCTTGTTTGCAACATACTGTGCGATCTGGACGTCATAGCCGTTTGCGTACAGACCGTCCTTGCCCTCGCCGGAGATGGGAACTGCGCCGAGGCTCGTACCGTCCATGTCGGTCCAGTTGTAAGGCTCGTAGGCACATTCCATGCCGACTCTCAGAACGCCGCCGGTGGTTTCGGGTGCGGGGCAGCTAATGGCAAACTCGCTGACTTCGCCGCCGGAGGCGAGGGTGACTATCTGCTCCATAAGCTCTGCGCGCTGCTCATCGGTGATGGTTGCGAGCACCTCGTTGATCTGAGCGGTCAGCTCCGAGCCCTTCTTGAGACCGACTGCGATGCCGACGTCGGCGGCTGTTGCGGTAAAGCCGGTGTCGTTATTCTTCAGGGGAATGTAGGTCAGGCTGTCGTCGGACTGGCAGACGGAGAATGCCGTCGGCTCCTCGGCGACGTAGCCGTCGATAGCGCCGCTCTTGAGAGCTGTCAGAAGGTCTGCAAACTCAGGGTAGGTCGAGGACTGAACGTTTTCAATCTGCTCAAGCGCATCGGCATGGAAGGTGCCGGCCTGGGCTGCTATCTTGCAGCCTGCGAGGTCTGCTATGCTCGTTGCACTCGTCAGGTCGGTTGCGGTTGATTCTTCATTGTCACTGCCGCAGCCGGAAAACAGGCACAGGCACATTGCTGCTGCCATAAGCAGAGCGATCAGATTTCTTGTTCTTCTCATTTTCTTGAACTCCTTTTTCGGATAAATTAATAAGCCTGCGACCCGAAGTGGTATCGCAGGCTTTGAAAAAGAAATTCCAAAATTAAATTGCCTTCGATAGCTCTCCACATAAATGTGACAGTCCAACGCTTGTTCAGCGAAGTCCCAGCGTCAGCACGGCGGCAACCATGTCTGCGCTTCGGCGGAATTGCCTTTCCTCCGCAGCCGCTTGCCGGCGTATACCGTGGAGTACTCATCGCTTCCGCAACCTCTATCAGGTGCTGTCTTATTTGAGCCGAATTATAAAGCCGGCTTTTTTACTTGTCAATACCCTTTTTGCACTTTTAACACATTTGCACGAAAGTTCAGAGGCGAATTAGGGCTGCACCTATACATTTATTACAGGTGCCCGGTGCCGAAAGTGCCGCGGAAACCGCGGCAGGCAGATAGCGGACAGCTGAAAGCTGATAGCCCAATGTGCGCGCTTTGCGCACGGATTTTTAATAGTGTACCCGCATTGTGCCGATGCATTTCGTGCGGTGTTCCGACCGGAGAGAACGGAAGAAACCTCAAAAAAGGGCGACCAATGGTCGCCCCTACGATATAGATTTTAGTTCCAACTAAATTTTTAGAATCGGAATGGGCAAGCCCATTCCCTACACGGTGCGGCGCAGAGCCGCAGCGCGATGCAAAAAAGGTTTGTTCCGCAGCTTCGATACCGGGACACCGCACTAAACGTATCCGTAGGTGCGTTCATGCGCCACTAAAGGTAAGGAGTATCGACGGGGGGAACGTACTCGTTTTTAAGGATCTCGCTGAAGCCGGGATCGTCGGCGGTGGTGTCCTCCGTGTCTCGCACGAAGTTTATAAACTCCGTCATGAGCTCGCTGGGTTCGCGGTTTTTCATGCGCACGAGCACATATTCTATCTGCCGCGCGGGTTCGGTTATTATCTTCGTGACCAGCAGATCGTTCGGCGTGTACGTCGTGCGGGGGAATATCGTTATGCCGATATCGAGCTCCGACATCGCAATCGCGTCGAGATAGTTCGACAGTGTGCAGATGATGTTCGGCTCGGCGTCCGCTTCGGCGAACCATTTTCGTATCGCGTCGATGCGCGAAGGGCGGCTCGGAACGATCAGAGGCTTTCCCGCGAGGCTTTTCAGAGGTATCTCATCGCCCGGCAGCCGGGCCAGCTCGTTTGTGCGCGACATTATCGCGACCCACGGTCCGCGCCCGACGGTGATGCCCTCAAGGTGCTCGGTGTCGTAGGGCGCGGCAATGACAGCGAGGTCGACAAGTCCCTGACGCAGCCTGTCAAGGACATCGTCGCTGCTGCCGTTCCACATGCTGTACCTGACATTCGGGAACTCCTCCTTGAAACCGGATATCCAGCGCGCGGTGAGAAACGGCGCGCGACCCTCGACGATGCCGAGGTTTATCGTTCCGCTCATGCCGCCCACAAGGCTCATGACCTCGTGCTGCGCCTTTTCTGTCATATCCAGTATCTGCGTTGCGCGCCGGAGCAGAAGTCTGCCTGCGTCGGTCAGCTGCAGCTGCCGCTTGCCTCGGATAAAAAGCTTGACGCCGAGCTCCTCCTCAAGAGCCTTCATCTGATTGCTCAGCGGCGGCTGACTCATGCACAGCCTCTCGGCTGCGTGGGTTATGTTCAGCTCCTCGGCCACGACAGTGAAATATCTAAGTGTTCTCAGGTCCATAACTATACCTCTCATGGCTGTATAAAAAGCATTATATCATACTTTTTAGATATGGCAACCGCAATGGTATATGTATTTTATTTATCAAACTTTCTGTGCTAATATACCGCCATAAGGTCGAAGCAAGGAAAACCTTGAACCTTATTTGTTGTAATCATTTGCTCTCTCATCTGTAAAACTGAAGTCTGCCGCATTCCTCTGTGCGGCAGAATTTAGTTTTTTATAGGGCAGTGAAAACGGCGTGAATTTAATACTGTAAATGCTATGACGAAGACAAGTAGCTCATATGCTCGGTCGCAGAGAGTCGGAGACAGTGCGAACCCGATACCGGAGGATGAGTGAATAACACTTTATCAGCAGCAAGCTGAACGGGTGACCAAGTAGGTGAGACGCGGAGTGCGGCGTTAGGGCACGAGGGCTTGTTTGAGCCCGCAAAAGTGATTGCTTCGGCAGTAAGTTAGGTGGCACCGCGGATTTGCAGCTATTCGTCCTAAAGTTTGGGGATAGCTGCCCAAAAAATTCGGAGGTGCATTTTTTATGTGTTCAATCATCGGTTTCACAAGCAAGGAGCTTTCGGCTCAGTCAGTCAGAGCGTATTTTGACCGCACGGTCACGCGCGGACCGGACGCAACGAGAATGGCAACGCTGCCCGGCGCGGTTCTGGGCTTTCACAGATTGTCGATCATGGGTCTCGACGAGCGCGGCATGCAGCCGTTTTATCTCGGCGATGATGCCGTCGTCTGCAACGGCGAGCTGTACGGCTTCCGCAAGCTGCGTGATGAGCTGAGCGCCAAATACAGCTTTAAAAGCGAGTCTGACTGTGAGATCATACTGCCGCTGTATCATGAGTACGGGCTTGAGATGTTCAAAAAGCTCGACGCGGAGTTTGCGATGATAATCTACGACAGCGAAAAGCGGGAGCTCATCGCCGCGCGCGATCCTATCGGCATCCGCCCGCTGTACTACGGACACTATTCCGACGGCAGCATAATATTCGCAAGCGAGGCGAAAAACCTCGTCGGCCTGTGCGGCGATATCATGCCTTTCCCTCCCGGCCACTATTACGCCGACGGGAAATTTACGCGCTACGCCGATCTTACGAGCGTTTCCGAGTATTCCTCAGACGATATCGACACTGTCTGCCGCAAGATCCGCGAAAAGCTCATTGCGGGCGTTGAAAAGCGCCTTGACGCGGATGCACCGCTCGGCTTCCTGCTCTCCGGCGGTCTGGACTCCAGCCTTGTCTGTGCGATATCGGCAAAGATCCTCGGCAAAAAGATCCGCACCTTTGCAATAGGCATGGATCAGGATCCCATAGACCTTAAATATGCGCGCAAGGCAGCCGATTTCATAGGCTCGGAGCACATGGAGGTCAGCATGACGCGCGACGAGGTCATCTCCTCGCTCGAGGAGGTTATCGCGATGCTCGGCACTTACGATATAACCACTATCCGTGCGAGCATGGGCATGTATCTGTGCTGCAAGGCGATACATGAGAAGACGGATGTGCGCGTGCTGCTCACGGGCGAGATATCCGATGAGCTGTTCGGCTATAAATATACCGATTTTGCCCCCACGCCGGAGGAGTTCCAGCGCGAGGCGAAGAAGAGGGTGGACGAGCTGCACATGTACGACGTTCTGCGCGCCGACCGCTGCATATCCGTAAACTCACTGGAGGCACGCGTACCATTCGGCGATCTCGATTTTGTCCGCTATGTCATGAGCATTGATCCCAAGATGAAGATGAACACCTACGACATGGGCAAATATCTGCTGCGCCGCGCGTTTGAGAAAGACGGTATTCTGCCCGACGAGATACTCTGGCGTCAGAAGGCCGCATTTTCCGATGCTGTCGGCCACTCGATGGTTGATGATCTCAAAGCCTATGCCGAGAGCCGCTACAGCGACGAGGAGTTTGCCGAGGCTTGCAAAAAATACGATTTTGCAACTCCCTTTACTAAAGAGAGCCTTCTATATAGAGATATCTTCGAAAAGTACTATCCCGGTCAGGCGAAGATGGTCAAGGACTTTTGGATGCCGAACAAAACATGGCCGGGCTGTGATGTTGACGACCCCTCCGCACGAGTTCTCAAAAACTACGGCGCGAGCGGAAAATAAAAGGAGGATAAAACCATGAGCAGAGAAGTAAAAAAGATCCCTGAGCTGTTCGGCAGCTGCGTATTCAACGAACGCACCATGCGCAAATACGTTAAGGAGAAGTACTTCCGGGAGTGGAAAAAGTGCCTTTCCGACGGAGAACCACTGACGCTTGAAGTTGCCGACGGCATTGCCGAGGGCATGAAGCAGTGGGCGCTGGAAAACGGCGCGACCCACTTCACTCACTGGTTCCAGCCTCTGACCGGCATCACCGCCGAAAAGCACGACAGCTTCATATCGCCCGCAGGCGGCGGCACGATAACAATGGAGTTTTCCGGCAAGGAGCTCGTGCGCGGCGAGCCCGATGCGTCCAGCTTCCCCTCCGGCGGCCTGCGCGCGACATTTGAAGCCCGCGGCTACAGTGCATGGGATCCCACCGCGTTTGCGTTCATAAAGGACGGAACGCTGTGCATACCGACAGTGTTTTGCTCGTATTCCGGCGAGGCGCTGGATAAGAAAACGCCGCTTCTGCGCTCCTGCGACGCCGTAAGCCGCCAGGCGCTGAGGATACTGCGGCTGTTCGGCGATACCGAAACGCAGAAGGTCATCGCGCAGGTCGGCCCCGAGCAGGAGTACTTCCTTATAGATAAAGAGCTTTTTCTTGAGCGCGAGGATCTGAGACTGTGCGGCAGAACGCTGTTCGGCTCGAAGCCGCCCAAGGGTCAGGAGCTTGAGGATCACTATTTCGGAACCATTCGTCCGCGCGTCGCGGAGTATATGCAGGATCTCGACGAGGAGCTGTGGAAGCTCGGCGTTTTGTCCAAAACGCGCCATAACGAGGTCGCCCCGGCTCAGCACGAGATGGCGCCGATCTACTCTGACGCCAACACCGCAAACGATCAGAACCAGATCAGCATGGAGATCATGCAGAAGGTCGCCGACCGTCATGGCCTTGTGTGCCTGCTGCACGAAAAGCCCTTTGCCGGCGTGAACGGCTCCGGCAAGCACAATAACTGGTCGCTCGGCACCGACACGGGCAAGAACCTTTTCTCCCCGGGCAAGACACCGAGTCAGAACGCGCAGTTTCTGCTGTTTTTGGCGGCCTTCGTCAGAGGCGTGGATAAATATCAGGAGCTTTTGAGATGCTCTGTCGCCTTTGCCGGCAATGACCACCGTCTCGGCGCGCAGGAGGCTCCCCCTGCGATAATCTCCGTGTTCCTCGGCGAGGAGCTTGAGGGCATAGTCGATTCTATCGTCAACGAAACGGGCTACACCGAAAAGAGCAAGAGCACGCTGCGCATCGGCGTCGACGTTCTGCCGCCGATACCGAAGGATACGACAGACCGCAACCGCACCTCGCCCGTCGCCTTCACCGGCAACAAGTTCGAGTTCCGCATGCCCGGCTCAAGCCAGTCGATAGCGGGGCCGACCACGGTCCTGAACACCATCATGGCCGATTCACTGAGCGATTTTGCCGACGAGCTTGAAAAAGCGCCCGACTTCACCGCAGCTCTGCACGAGCTCATTAAGAGCACGTTTAAAGAACACGGCCGCATCCTCTTCGGCGGCAACGGCTATGATGAACGCTGGGTCGAGGAGGCTGAAAAGCGCGGACTTAAAAACCTCAAGAACTCCTCGACGGCACTTCCCGAGTATATGCTGCCGAAAAACATCGAGCTTCTTACCAAATACGGCGTTTACACCGAATCGGAGATCACGGCGCGCAACGAGATACACATGGAGCACTACTGCAAGGTCATCGCCATCGAGGGCGAGACGCTCGTTGATATGGTGCAGCACGGCATACTCAATGCCGTTTCCGAGTACACCGCCGCGCTGAGCGAAACGCTAATCAAAAAGCGCAAGGCTCTGCCTGAGGTACCCTGCCGCGTCGAAAGCGCGCTCATCGGTACGCTCAGCAGCTTAAACGAGAGCCTGCTCGACAAGATGGTGTCCCTGAAATCTGCACTCGAGACTGCGCCCGATGTCGGCAATGCAGAGCTTATGAAGTATTACCACGACGAGGTGTTTCTCAGAATGGAGGATATGCGTACAGTTATCGACAAGCTCGAAACGCTCACGGCGGTCGAATACTGGCCGTATCCGAGTTACTACGATATGCTGTTCTCGGTTTGATCGCCTGCCGGTTATTTTGAGCCGGAAATGCGTTACTCTTTCTTGAAATATAGAACATATTCCATCGAAAGAAAGCCTTTTTCCGACTCAAAATTCCTCGGCAGTTGTTATAGATAAAAACTAAAAAACAAATTTCAGAATGAGAGAGTAAATGAAAATGAAGTATGTATTCGTAACAGGCGGAGTCGTGTCGGGGCTGGGCAAGGGAATATGCGCGGCCTCGCTCGGCAGACTTTTGAAGCAGCGCGGACTGCGCGTGAAAAACCAGAAATTCGACCCATATCTCAACGTCGATCCCGGTACGATGAGCCCGTATCAGCACGGCGAGGTCTTCGTCACCGATGACGGCGCGGAGACCGATCTCGACCTCGGCCACTATGAAAGATTCGTCGACGAGAGCCTGAGCGGAAACTCCTCCGTTTCCGCAGGACGCATATACTGGAACGTTCTAAACCGCGAGCGCCAGGGCGGATACCTCGGCGGCACGGTGCAGATAATACCTCATGTGACCGACGAGATAAAGCAGAGCGTCTACGCCATGGAGGATGAGAACATCGACGTTCTCATCTGCGAGATCGGCGGTACGGTCGGCGATATCGAAAGCCAGCCGTTTTTGGAGGCTATCCGTCAGGTCGCCGTCGAAAAGGGCAGACAGAATGTGCTGTTTATCCACGTTCCGCTGATAGTTCAGATCCCCGGTACGGGCGAGCTTAAGAGTAAGCCCACGCAGCACTCGGTAAAGGAGCTTTTGTCCGTCGGCATCCAGCCGGATATCCTCGTGTGCCGTACTGATGCTCCGATAAGCGACGATATACGCAGAAAGATCGCACTTTTCTGTAATGTCGAGCCCGAGTGCGTCATTCAGAACGCAACGGCGTCGACGCTGTACGAAGCGCCGCTGCTTTTGGAACACGAGGGACTTTCCGCAGTCGTATGCCGCAAGCTCGGTATCGACTGCCCAGAGCCCGATCTCACCGAGTGGAAGGCCATGGTCGGAAAGATAAAGGGCGCGCACCGCGCGGTGAAGATCGCCCTTGTCGGTAAATATGTTCAGCTGCACGACGCGTACCTGTCTGTTGCGGAGTCTCTCAATCACGCGGCTTCTGCAAACGATGCCGTGATGGAGATAAAATGGGTCGATTCCGAGGAACTCACGGAGGATAACATCGCCTCCGTCCTCGGTGACTGCGACGGCATACTCGTGCCCGGCGGCTTCGGAGACCGCGGCATCGAGGGCATGATCCTGGCAGCCGAATATGCGCGCGAGAACGACGTGCCGTATCTCGGCATATGCCTCGGCCTTCAAATAGCCGTTATCGAATTTGCCCGCCATGTCCTCGGATGGAAGGACGCAAACTCCGCCGAGTTCACGGCAGATTCGCAGCATCTTGTCATAGACCTTATGCCCGAGCAGCAGGGCATAACCGCAAAGGGCGGCACAATGCGCCTGGGCAAGTATCCCTGCGTGCTCTCGCCGGAGAGCAGAGCCTACGAATACTACGGCGAAGGGCTTATAAATGAGCGCCATCGCCACAGATACGAGGTGAGCAACGATTTCCGCGAGGACATCGTCGCGCGCGGACTTCTGCCCGTCGGCCTGAGTCCGGATGGGAGACTCGTAGAAATGGTCGAGAACCCTGCCTGCCGCTGGTTTGTGGCGGCGCAGTTCCATCCTGAATTTAAAAGCAGACCCAACAAGCCGCATCCGCTGTTTAACGGCTTTGTAAAAGCGGCGCTTGAATGATGATTTTAAAAGGTGATTTTAATGAGAAACTATGAAAAGGAATACGCTCAGAGAATCCAGTTTATCCGCTGCGCCGTGCGCGAGAGCGGGGCAGACGGCATTGTTTACGGCAACTCCGGCGGCAAGGATTCCGCGCTCGTCGGCATCCTGTGCAAGGCCGCGTGCGAGAATACCGTCGGCATCATCATGCCCTGTACCTCGGCGCGCAATTACGACATGGATAAACGCGACGGCGAGACCGTTGCCGCGCAGTACGGCATCGAGACGCGCTACGCAGACCTCAGCCCTGTCAAGGAGGCCGAAAAGGCAGTGCTGGCAAGCGGAGTGACTGAGCTCACCGGCGCTGCCGAGGCAAATATCGCGCCGCGCCTGAGAATGGCGACGCTGTACGCCGTGGCAGCCTCCGAAAACCGCCTTGTGGCGGGCACAGGCAACCGCAGCGAGAGCTATGTCGGCTACTTCACCAAGTGGGGCGACGGCGCGTGCGACTTTAACCCCATATGCGATCTGACGGTCACGGAGATATACGAATTTCTGCGCTGGCTGAAGGCACCCCGGTGCGTTATAGAAAAAGCGCCCTCGGCCGGTCTGTTCGACGGACAGACCGATGAGAGCGAAATGGGCTTCAGCTACAAAGAGCTTGACACTTATCTCAGCGGTGGTAAAATAGACGATGCGGTGCTTGAAAAGATCATGCGAATGCATGCAAGAAGCGAACATAAGCGCAAGCCTATCATGCAGGCCGGCTTTTAAGTAAGCACCGCAGCATACTGACGTTCTGAGGTGCAAATATTGAAGACTAAGGATATGACCTATATTGCCCTGATGGCGGTGCTCATATCAGTCTGCTCATGGCTGTCGGTTCCGGCAGCCATTCCTTTTACCATGCAGACCTTCGCGGTTTTTACCGCGCTGCTGCTTCTCGGCGGCAGACGCGGCAGCATAGCTGTCGCGGTGTACATAGCGCTCGGCGCTGTTGGACTTCCGGTTTTTTCGGGCTTTGCCGGCGGCGTCGGAAAGCTCATGGGCCCGAGCGGGGGATACATCTTCGGCTTTGTGCTCACCGGTTTGTGCTATTGGCTTTGCGAAGAGCTTTTCGGGAAAAAGCTGTGGGTGAAGATACTTTCGCTCATCATTGGTCTATCCATGTGCTACGCCTTCGGAACGCTGTGGTTTGTAAAAGTCTATTCGGCGACAAAGCCTGTAAGCTACGCCTCGGCGCTCGGCCTGTGCGTGTTTCCGTTTATTATTCCGGATGCCGCGAAAATGGCGCTTGCGTTTCTGGCAGACCGTGTTATAAGAAAGCATGTCGATATCGAGTAATTGAGCAGCAAAAAGCTCCCGTCCAAAGACGGGAGCTTTTCATATACATAATTACTTCATTGCAACGACTGCGTCGAAGTCCTCGCAGATCTTTGCGTCGGGAGCCTTGGTCAGAAGGGATACGACGACGATGAAAATGCAGGAGGTCACGAACGCGGGAAGCAGCTCGTAGATTGCGAACGCTCCGCCGATGGGGGCGATGGCGTACTTCCAGATGAAGACCATTGCGGCACCGGAGAACATGCCGGCGATAGCACCCCACTTGTTGCAGCGCTTCCAGTACAGCGAGAACAGGACGATGGGGCCGAAGGTCGCGCCGAAGCCTGCCCAGGCAAACGATACAACGCGGAAGATGGAGCTCGTGGGATCGAGTGCGAACAGTACGCCGCAGATAGCAACGCAGATAACGGTCACTCGGGCGACGATCATGCTCTTCTTGTCGCTGAGCTCAATGCCGAACACGCCGCGGATGATGTTCTGAGCAATGGCGCTTGCCGCTGCCAGAAGCTGAACGTCGGCGGTGGACATGGTAGCAGCGAGGATGCCCGCAAGGACAAGACCCGAGAGAATTGCAAAGAATGCGCCGTATTCGGACAGGACTGCCGCAACGGAGACTATCAGAGACTCGGCAGAGGATGCGTCTCCGAACATCGTCACGAGGTTTGCCTTGGCCATGGAGTAGCCGACGATGCCGATGATAACAGCGATGGTAAGGGATACAACGACCCAAATGGTAGCAACACGGCGGCTGAGCTTGAGCTTATTCTCATCCTCGATAGCCATGAAGTGCAGGATAACGTGGGGCATGCCGAAGTAGCCGAGCGCCCATGCGAGGGTGGATATGATCTTGAGAGTTCCGAACTCACCGGCCTCGGTGGCCATGATGTTGGTGGATGCGGTGAAGCTCAGGTAGCCGGGGATAGCTTTTGCGTTTGCGATGACCTGATCCCAGCCGCCGACGGAGTTTATGCCGAAGACGAGGACGACAGCCAGTGCAAAGACCATTATGAGGCTCTGAACAAGGCTCGTTACCGATGCTGCCTTAAAGCCGCCGCCTGCTGTGTAGGCAACGATGACCGCGGCGCTGATGATCATGGTGGGAACGTAGTCAAAGCCGAACAGAGTTCCGAAAAGCTTGCCGCAGGCCGAGAAGCCGGATGCGGTGTAGGGAACATAGAACACAATGATCGTGATAGCGCCGAGAAGCTCGATGAGCTTGGTGTCATCATAGAAGCGCTTGGATATGTACTCGGGAAGAGTCAGAGCGCCGAGACGCACCGAGTAGCGGCGAAGGCGCTTTGCGACGAACAGCCAGTTGAGGTAAGTGCCTATCGCAAGACCGATGGCCGTCCAGCTTGCTTCCGCGATGCCGCAGAAGAACGCAAGACCGGGGACACCCATGAGCAGATACGCGCTCATGTCCGATGCCTCGGTGGAAAGCGCCGTAACGATAGGACCGAGTTTGCGGCCGCCGAGATAGAACTCGTGCGCGTCGGACTGACCTTTGGAATAGTAAACGCCGATAGCTACCATACCGACGAGGTAGACGACTATGGCGATCAGAATACAGATGATATTGCCTGACATGTTTCTCTCTCCAATCATTTTTAAACGATGTTTGCATTATAGACACGCAAAAAATGCATTGCAAGGCGAAAGTTTGCGAAAATAACTTGATTTTTTGAAAAATCGGGGTATATTATTACCGTACCTAATAATTTTCATGCCAACATGAACAGAATTCATACAAAGCTCTCGGAGGACGGAAATGAGCATTTCAAAATATGAGACGCTGGCCAAGGTCGTGGAGCTCGGCAGCCTTACGCGGGCGGCGGACGCTCTCGGCTGCACGCAGTCGGCGGTCAGCCATACTATTAATAATTTGGAGACAGAGCTCGGCTTTGCGGTCATAACCCGCTCACGAGCAGGCGTTAAGCTTACCGACAATGGCGAACGCATAATGCCCTCGATACGCGGCATGCTCAACTATGAAGAGCAGCTGCGGCAGACCGCCTCGGCTATCCGCGGCCTCGATTCCGGTACCGTGCGCATCGGCGCGTTCACCTCCGTCGCGGTCCACTGGCTGCCCGGAGTCATAAAGGAATTTCAGCACGACTATCCCAATGTCGATCTGAAGCTTCTCAACGGCGACTATTACGATGTCGAGCGCTGGATAGAGGAGGGGAGCATCGACCTCGGCTTTGTAAACGTTCCGACGCAGATGAGGTGTGAGTGCATACCGCTGATGGAGGATAGACTGCTTGCCATACTCCCGCACGGGCACAAGTTCGAGTCGTACCCCAAGTTCCCCCTTGTAGAGTGCGAGACGGAGGCCTTCATAACGCTTTTGGAGGAATCCAACCACGACGCAAACCGTGCGCTCGCTGCCGCCGGAGTAAAGCCGAATATCCGATTTTCCACGAAGGACGACTATGCCATCATCGCAATGGTCGAAAAGGGACTCGGCATATCCATCATGCCGGAGCTGCTATTGAGCGGGAGGCACGACGATATCGTCATAAAGGAGCTCGTTCCGCCCTCAAAGCGCGTAATCGGCCTTGCCATAACCGAAACCAGCCGCAACAGCCCCGCTACACGCAAATTTGCCGACTACACCGTCGACTGGGTGCGACGCGGAGCTATAGCTGACGAGAGTTGAACCCCCAGCCGGTATTGACAGGCTGATTTTCACTCATGCTTCGTTAAATCCCTTGCCAATACGACGGTATTCCCTGCGGGCTTTGCCTTGCCTGAGCAAAAATCAGCTCTGCCAAAACTGCAAAGCACCTGTCAGCAGGCAATTTTAAGGCATCTCCGATACCGGGCTGACGCAATATGCGTATACGCAGGTGCTTCAATGCGCATTCAAAAAACTTACAGGCGGCATGGGCTCGACTCCCGTCAGCTATTGATAAAGTATAGATTCCGTGTTAATATAAAATTTACGAATTTTCTGTTTAGAGAGGATAAGAAATGAAGATCGTAATAGTCGGCGCGGGCAAGATAGGCTACTCGCTTGCCGAGGAGCTGGCAAACGAAAATCACGATATAACGGTCGTGGATATCGACAAGGATAAAGTGAAGCTTCTGTCGGATACGCTGGATGTCATGACCCTGTGCGGAAACGGCGCAGCGATAGCTATACAGCGCGAGGCGAATGTCGACGAGAGCGACCTGCTCATCGCAGTCACGGCACAGGATGAGCTGAACATGCTCGCGTGCATCGTCGCGCGTAAGCTCGGCTGCAAGAACACGATAGCGCGCGTGCGCAATCTTGAGTACACCGAGCAGCTCTACGTCCTCAAGTCCGAACTCGGCCTGTCCATGACCATAAACCCCGAGCTTCTGGCTGCAAAGGAGATATACCGTCTGCTCCAGATCCCGGCGTTTATAAAGCGCGATACCTTCGCCGAGGGAAAGGCCGAGATCGTCGAGCTGTTTATAGCCGAGGGCAGCCCCCTCGACGGACTGCGCCTTGCCGATCTGCGCAAAAAGATAAAGGTTCACGTCCTTATCTGCACGGTGCTGCGCGATGAGAAGGTGTTTATCCCCGACGGCAACTTTGTCCTGCGCAAGGGCGATAAGATCTACGTCACAGCGCCTGCGTCCTCGCTCGTCGAGCTCACTCATGAGCTCAAGCTCCGCAGCAAAAAGAGCAAAAACGTGCTCATCGTCGGCGGCGGCAGGATTGCCGAATACCTCGCGCCGATGCTCATAAAGACCGGCACGAGCATAAAGCTTATTGAAATGAAGCGTTCGCGCTGCGAGTACCTCGCCGAAAAGTACCCGGAGATGAGCGTTATCTGTTCCGACGGCTCGAGTCAGGCGGTGCTTAAAACGCACAATATCCGCCAGATGGATGCAGTGCTGCCGCTGACAAACATGGATGAGGAGAACATCATCATCGGCATGTTCGCGCGCAAGGTCGGCGTTCCGCAGCTGCTTACGAAGATAAACCGCCTCGAGTACGGCGAGATCCTCGGCGACCGCGGCGCGGACAGCCTGATAAGCCCCAAGAGCCTGTCGACCTACGCCATCATCCGCTACGTCCGCGCAATGGAGAACACCGGCGGCAGCGCGGTGCTCACGATCCACCGCATAGCCGACGGCGGCGCGGAGGCGCTGGAGTTTGCCGTGACCGACGCGACCGAGCATCTGCACGAGACGCTCATGGACATAAAGCTCAAGCCCGGCATACTGATCGTCTGCATAAACCACATGGGCAAGATCATCATCCCCGGCGGCCGCGACACGCTCTCGGCCGGCGACACGGTCGTCATCGTCACGACCGCGGGACGCGAGATCCTTGACCTCAACGACATATTTGCGTAATGAATATTGGAACTATAAGAAAAACGATAGGTGTCATACTGTGCATCGAAGCGGCGTTCATGCTGCCGCCGTTCGTGCTCGCGCTGGCTGACGGCGACGCGGGGGCGGTGCGCGGCTTTGCCGCTGCGATCGCGGCGGTTCTGATCGTCGGCCTGCCCTGCGGCCTTATCCGCAGCAAGGATCGCCCGCTCGGCGCGCGCGACGGCTTTGTGACGGTCGCGCTGGCGTGGGTCATCATCTCGCTGTTCGGCGCGGTGCCGTTTTACGTCTCGGGCGTGATCCCGAGCATCTCCGGCGCGGTGTTCGAGACCGTATCCGGCTTCACGACCACGGGCGCGACGATCATCGACAACGTTGAGGCCGCGCCGCGGGCGATCCTCCTCTGGCGCAGCATCACCAACTGGATCGGCGGCATGGGCGTGCTGGTATTTCTGCTGGCGATCGCGCCGGTCGCGCGCGAGGGCGGCTCGATGTTCCTGCTGCGCGCGGAGTTCCCGGGCCCGATGGCGGCAAAGCTGGTTCCGCGCATGCAGAAGTCGGCAAAGCTGCTGTACGAAATATATATAGTAATGACCGTTGCGCAGATCATCCTCCTGCTGCTGGGCGGAATACCGCTTTTCGACTCGGTGAACATCTCGCTGAGCACGGTCTCGACCGGCGGCTTCTGCGTGCGCAACGACAGTATGGCGTCCTACGGCGCCTACGCGCAGAACGTGACGCTCGTGTTCATGACGCTGTGCAGCATGAGCTTCAGCCTGTTTTACTGCGTCCTCGCACGCGAATTTTTCCGCATCCGCCGCAGCCGCGAGCTGCGCACGTTTATCCTCGTCGTGCTCGGCGTTGCGCTCCTGATGGGCATCGACGCCGCGCCGCAGTTTGAAAGCATCGGACAGGGCGTGCACCACACGCTGTTCCAGGTCATCTCCATCATCAGCACGACCTGCTACGTCTCGATCGATGCGTCGTTCTGGTCGCCGTTTGTGTGGGCGATGCTGACGGTGCTGATGATCACGGGCCCGATGTCGGGCTCCACCGGCGGCGGCATGAAGCTGTCGCGCGTGATGATCCTCGGCAAGAGCACCTACCGCGCCATAGCGCGCACCGTGACGCCGAACTCGGTGCACCTGATCCACCTTGACGGCGAGATCGTCGAGGAAGACACGGTCTCGGCGGTCGGCAGCTTTGCGATGGCGTACTTCATGGCGGTCGTCGTGACGGGCGTGGTGCTGTCGCTCGACGGCCTGGCGATCGGCGACGGGATGCTGGCGGGCATTTCGAGCCTCAGCAACGTCGGTTACGGCATCGACTCGAACACCTTCACCATGGGCGTGTCGAGCCTGAACATCCTGAGCAAAGCGGTTCTGTGCTTTGACATGTTCCTCGGCCGCCTCGAGATCTTCCCCATGCTGATCCTCTTCGCACCCGAGACGTGGAGGAAGTGAGCCCCTGCCTTCCCCTTGAGGGGAAGGTGTCAGCCGGAGGCTGACGGATGAGGTGACAAAACTCAAGCGCCCCCCATGCCTTCCCCTTGAGGGGAAGGTGTCGCGCTTGCGCGACGGATGAGGTGAAAAAACGAGGTGACCCATGAACCATAGCAACGCCGAACTGACAAAGCTTGCGCAGCACCTGCGCAAAAACATGACAAAGGAAGAGCGCCGCCTGTGGTACGACTTTCTGCGGCTCAGTCCGCTCAACTTCAATCGCCAAAAGGTCATCGGCCGCTATATCGTCGATTTCTACTGCGCGCAGGCAAAGCTCGTCATCGAGCTCGACGGCTCGCAGCACTGCGAGGATGACGGCAGGGCGAAGGATGCCGAGCGCGACGAATATCTGCGCGGCTTGGGACTGACGGTGTGCCGTTATTCGAACCTGGACGTGATGCGTAATTTTGAAGGTGTGTGCACGGACATAATGCAGCATATAAACAAGGTGTTTGCCTGACGGCAAAAAATTTAATTCCACCTCATCCGTCACCTAAAGGTGACACCTTCCCCTCACGCTCCGCTAGGGGAAGGCACCGCGCCCGACACCCCCGCACCCTTGCCTTCCCCTTTCGGGGAATATGCCGC
>CAVGIU010000025.1:0-18120 GCA_963629425.1 Oscillospiraceae bacterium | reverse complement strand
GGTAGAACACCAGCCTTCCAAGCTGGATACGTGGGTTCGATTCCCATCACCCGCTCCAAACCTACAGTTGCTCAGGTTAATAAGCGGCAATAGCTCAGCAGGATAGAGCAACTGCCTTCTAAGCAGTAGGTCGGGGGTTCGAATCCCTCTTGGCGTGCCAAAATTAAAATATGGTGGGTGTAGCTCAGTTGGTTAGAGCACCGGATTGTGGTTCCGGGTGTCGAGGGTTCGAGTCCCTTTACCCACCCCACAAGTCACAGAGGCCGGACAAAAGCCCGGTCTCTGTGTACAATAGAATATAATTAGATGGTGGGATGTAGTGTAATGGTAACACCTCAGACTTTGACTCTGATATAGTGGGTTCGAGTCCCGCCATCCCAGCCAACCTGCCCCAGTAGCTCAGTAGGCAGAGCACCTGCCTTTTAAGCAGGGTGTCCGGGGTTCGAATCCCCGCTGGAGCACCAAGACAAAGAGACGGTCAGATGACCGTCTCTTTGTCTTTGCTGTTTTAACTGTCAGCTGAGAACCCCGGACACGAATGCGAAATCGCCGGTTGCCGCTTTAGCGGCGAGGCGATAGGGATTAAAATAAAAGCTTTTCCGCGCGAAGCGCGGCTAAAAGCCGGGGTTCGAATCCCCGCTGGAGCACCAAGAAATGACTCTCACGCCGTTGGCGTGGGAGTTGTTTTTTGTTTACGGGGATTCGAACCCGAAAGGGTCGGAGCGTTAAGAAAAGCTGCCGGCGGCAGGTTTTTAGCTCCGAGGTGCGCAGAAGCTAAGCTTCAAGCACGGGTGATTTTGCTTGCAAAAGCACCGAAATCCCCGCTGGAGCATCAAGACAAACCCGCCTCAAGAGAGGTGGGTTAACTACATTTTCACTACATTTTTCAGGTTGAAAGAGATACAGCAAAATCAGCCCCCGGCATATCCTGCCGAGGGCTGGCTTTATGCGTATTATATTATCATCCCCGCCAGAGGGTGGGGGGATATGTGCCGTTTTCGTGCAGTGCGGTGAGGGCGGCGACCGCACCGGGTTTATCCTCTTTATACGTCAGACCGAACCAGCGGTCGTTGGTGTTCAAAACAGCGATCTTTATCCTGCCGCTGCCGGTGAGTTCGCCCATCATGGTCGGCAGCAGGCACTCGGCCTTGAGCTCGTCTGCGGGGAGCGCGGCGAGAAAATCGGCAAAATATTGCTCCATGACCGGGAGAATATCCTGATGATAGCCCCACAGATTCATGGAAACGAAGGTGTCCGGCGAAAGTATAGGACCGTTTTCAGACTCGGAGGTGTCGCGTATAATGCCGTCGGGCATGAGCTTGATTTTATACGTCTCCTTAACGCCGGAGAGCAGACCGTCCTCTACCATGCACACACCGCGCGTGACCGTGCCGAAGGGACTTACTGTGTTCTTGAGACGATAGGCCACCATGGCCGCGTCCTGCGCGCCGTGCAGTTGATCAAGCTTTTTAGACATGACCTTGAACGCTTCGGCCCCGTAATAATCGTCCGCATTCATGACGGCGAAGGGCGTTTTTATGCAGTCTTTTGCGCATATGACGGCGTGCACCGTGCCGAAGGGCTTCGTGCGGGAGGAAAACTCCGTGCGGCTTTCGGTGAAGCGGTCCATTGTCTGAAAGGCATAGTCGATCTTTATGCCGGTGCTTTTTTCGATGCGGTCGCCGAAAAGCTCCTTGACATCGTCGTATATCTCGGGCTTTATTATGAGCACGATCTTATTGAAGCCGGCGTTAACAGCGTCGTATATGGCGTACTCCATGAGTATCTCGCCGTCGGGGCCGAGATGCTCGATCTGCTTGACGCCGCCGTAGCGCGAGCCGAGTCCGGCAGCCATAACAACAATGGTCTTGTCCATAATCATTCTCCTTTTTATTTAACCGATTCGCGGGGGTAGCTGCCGACGCGGAAAAGATCCTCGGCAGGGGCGGCTCTGAGCCAGGCGAGGTAGGCCTCCGGCCAGTGCTGCTGGAGGATGAACGAGTCGCCGCCGTTCTGATACGCGTCGATTATGAGTATGACGAGCTGGTCGTAGAAATAGTCCTGCCCGCCGCCGGTGACCTTCGTTGCCGTGAACTTGGCGGCATAGCGGAAAAGTATGCCGAGGACCATGAATATGATCTCGGTCGCGGGCGATTTATCTCCGGATTTGCGCTTGGATATCATAATGCCGAGCCGCTGCACCTTCTCAAGACCGCCGAGCTCGTGCCAGTTGTCGATAAGCGAACACAGCTCGTTTGACATCTCCTCGTTGCCGTCGAGCAGGAAGTTTATGAACCTGCGCAGCTCGAACACGTCGCCGTGCATTTTACTCTTCATGTAATCCATCGCAAGCTGCTGATAGCCGTCATCGCGGTACTTCTCCGGCGTGTCGAGCAGATCGTCGATGTAATCGAACAGCAGGTCAAGCGCGCGCTCCTGATCGTCGAGAGGGACGTAATCGGCCTCAACGCCGAGCTCCTGCATTATCTCCGCAAACTGCGCCTGCATTTGGCCGAGCAGCCGGGTATATTCGCCAAGTCCGCGCCGCGCCTTGCAGGGAACTATCATGTCAGTTCCGTAGCGTGTCAGTGCCCAGTATCTCAGCGGCATACGCGGAACGATGTCCATTTCGGATATGATATTGAATATATTGTCGGTAAAGAGATTCGCGCGGTCGAACACCGTTACGGGTGTCGCGAAGCTGTAGGCGAAGATATTATCCTTGCCGATGCCGCTTTCAAAGGTCAGGCGCGCACCGAGAAGATTCGTTACAGCGCCGCCGCGGCTGTATCCGCAGGCCCATATTTTCACCCTGCCGAGGTCGAAGCCGCGTCGCGAGAGATAATCCATGAGCGCGTCATACGCAAGGTCGGCGGCTTTCTTGAAGCCCGCCGCGTGGTCGGGGTAGGCGTCTTCCACCGCGTGCGCGTTGCTGACCCATTCGCCGCCGTAAGCATGGCTGCGGATAATGACGGGGATGAGGAAGGTATCGTCCGGCAGTTTCTTTGCCGCGATCATGTAGCCGCAGGTATCCTCGCAGCTGAGCCGGTCGCCGAAGCGGAAGCTTTCTATCGTGCGGTCGTCGCAGCCGATGGCGTGCAGCGCCGCGCGCATGTGCTTATCGCCGTCTTTTTTGTAGGTAAACGCGCTCATTGTCAGTCCCAGCGACATTATTGCGAGCTCGTGATTATATGAGCAGGCCGAGTGCAGAAAATACGCGTCGGAGTATCTGAATTTCAGCTGGCCGATATCCTTCGGCTTTTCCTGCTTGGATATCATAACGTCGAGCGACACCTCGCCGGAAAACGGCGTTCCGTTCGTGCCGTCGAAATAAAATTTGAGATCGGTCATAAAAAACCTCCGCGTGAATGTTCTTATTACTTCAGTATAATGGTTTTTACCGCCAAGCGCAAGTGCAGAAAATTAACAGATTCGGTATTGACACGGGTGAGCTCTCAGAGTATATTGACTGTGCTAATGCAAGTCACACAGTTTGTGAGGAACTTTTTTCGTTTTAAAACGTATTAATATCTGAAGGGAGCTGTTTTCGTGAAAAAGAGAAAGCTTATAAGGATAATGTATGTCGTAACGCCGGTGATGCTGGTTTTGCTGCTGGCGCTGAACATATTCACGATACTGAAGGTCAAGGCGCTCGAGGACGTTGCGGGCACGGACGATCCCGAGGACGTAGCGCAGGAAAATGACGTGACCATAGACAGCGACTACGTCATAAGGGCGACAACGCAGATATCCGACGCTTATAAGTCGGGCGATGCTTCAAAGCTTTCGGATGCAGACAAGGAAACGCTCGATATGGCAAAGAGCGTGCTCGACGAGATTATAACCGACGGCATGAGCGACTATGAAAAGGAGCTTGCCGTTTACGAATGGATGACAGCGAATATCGGCTTTGATGACGGCTCGCTGGCCGTTATCCCCGACGAGAACGACCTCGTCGTCGATAATCCCCACGGCGTATTGCAGACCCACAAGGCCGTCTGCGTCGGCTATGCTACGACCTTCAGGCTCTTCATGCAGATGATGGACATAGAGTGTATGGTCGTGCACGATTCGTACCTCTCGCATTCCTGGGACCTCGTGAAGCTCGACGGTGAGTGGTATCACACCGATATCTATTTCGATGCGGGCTCCGGTGACTTTTCGCACTTTAACCTCAACGACACCGCAATGATGGATATGCAGGAGTGGAACACCGACTTCTTCCCCGCGGCCGACGGCTATAAGTATAATTACGCTTACATAAACAAGGTCGAGTGCAGGGACGTCTACAGCATCCCCGAGCAGGTGCGCGCGGCTATCGACTCCGAGAGCGGCGTTGCGAGCTTCGATCTCGGCAAGGATATAAGCGATGATACATATTCGATCCTTGAGACCATAATGAATCAGATCCAGAATGCGGCTGTGATTAACAGCGACAAGTGCGTCGGCATGAGCTGGAGCTGGCTCGAGGCGGAGGATGAGAATATCTTCTGTGTGTACCTGAGCTACGCGAATGACGATATAGTAGACCCCGATGACAATGTCGATATCGATGCCGAGACGCAGCAAAAGATAGACGAGGCCGTAAACAAGGCCTTCGGCGATATCTCCGACGGCAGTGACACTGCGAACGCCGTCATCGGCTGCGACGGAAAGACGGTGATAAACCGATGAAAAGAATAATTTGTCTCATCTGCGCCGCGGCAATGTGCCTTTCCCTGTGCGCCTGCGGCAATAAGACCCAAAGCATCGACATGTACGAGCTTCAAAAGAGCATGGTAGAGGCCGATAAGAGCCTGCCTGAGATGAAAATTTCGGGCAGTTGGGATGAAAATGCCGAAAAAGCCTTTTCATACATATCCGATTTGGAGTATAATAAAATTCATGGCTTTTTCCTCGCGTACGCGGCCGACGGCATGGCCTATGAGATAGCCGTCGTGCAGCTGAAGGATAAATCGGACGCTGCCGCGATGGAGGAAAGCCTCAGAGATCATGTTCAGACGCGCGTCCGGATGTATAAGACCTATGAACCTGCGCAGGTCGACAGGGCATCAAACGCAAAGGTCGAGACAATAGGCGACTGCGTCCTGCTCATCATGTGCGATTCGCCTGACAACATTGAGACGGCGTTTAAAGAATTTACTAAGTAACGGAGAAACTTAAATGGTATTCAGCAGTACGATATTTCTATGCGTTTATTTGCCCCTTGTCCTGTTGGGCTATTATATCTGCCCGAAGAAGGGGAAGAATCTGTTCCTGCTGATAGTCAGCCTCATATTCTACGCATGGGGCGAGCCGAAGTACGTTTTCCTGATGATATTCTCCATCCTGATAAACTACGTCTTCGGTTTGCTGATGGATAAGCACCGTGCGAACAAAAAGCGCCTTAAGCTCCTGCTCGTTCTCTCGGTCGTTATCGACCTTGGGCTTCTGAGTGTGTTTAAATATACGGACTTTGTCATAACAAATCTGAACTCTGCGTTCGGTGCGGGCTTTGATCTTCTCAATATCGCCCTGCCGATAGGCATTTCGTTCTACACCTTCCAGGCGATGAGCTACACCATCGATATTTACCGCGACGATGTCCGCGTTCAGCGAAACCTCATCGACTTCGGCATGTACATAACCATGTTCCCGCAGCTCATCGCGGGGCCTATCGTTCGCTATGCCGACGTTCAGGATCAGCTGGCCGAGCGCAGCGTAACGACCGCCGATTTTTCAGAGGGCATCATGCGCTTTGTCGTCGGTCTCGGCAAAAAGGTGCTGCTTGCAAACCAGATGGGTGCGGTGTGGACGGATATATATGCTCTCGGCGGCGACGTTTCGGCTCTTATGGCATGGACGGGAGCGGTGGCCTTCACCTTCCAGATTTACTTTGACTTCTCCGGCTACTCGGATATGGCCATCGGTCTCGGCAGGATGTTCGGCTTCAAATTCCCCGAAAACTTCCGCTATCCGTATGAATCGGTCTCGATAACCGACTTCTGGCGCAGGTGGCACATCACCCTGAGCACATGGTTCAAGGAATATCTCTACATCCCCCTCGGCGGCAACCGCCGCGGCCTTGCCCGTCAGGCACTGAACCTGCTGATAGTTTGGTCGCTCACCGGCTTTTGGCACGGCGCGGGCTGGAACTTCGTCATGTGGGGTCTGTATTATTTCGTGATACTGTTTATCGAAAAGCTGTTCCTGCTCAAGGCGCTGGATAAGCTGCCGAAGTTTTTCCGCCATGTGTATGCGCTGCTGCTGATCGTCATCGGCTGGGTCATCTTCGCAAGCGACGATGTGAGCGTACTTTTGCCGTACCTCGGCTCGATGTTCGGAGCAAACGGCGCGCTCGGCGGTATGGATGTGTACACGCTCCTGACCAAGGCTGCGCTCATAATTATCTGCTGCGTTGCGTCCACAGAGATTCCCAAGCGCCTGTTTTTAACCGCGACGGGTAAAATGAACGAAAAAGCAGCCTTCACCGTGAAGAGCGTTCTCGCTTTGGCGCTTCTGTCGCTGAGCTTTATCTTCCTCATCGGCGACAGCTATAATCCCTTCCTTTATTTCAGATTTTAAGAGGTGAGCGTGATGAAAAAATTCCATATCGCGCTTATCGCGCTGTTTTTGACTGTTATAATCCTGCCTTCCGTGCTGGTCTTTGCCGGTGAGGATAAAACATTTTCCGATAACGAGAACCGCATGCTGCAAACTGCGCCGAAGCTCACGATGAGTGCCATACTTGACGGCAGCTTTCAGGATAAGATAACCGATTATATCTCCGACCAGTTCCCCGCGCGCGACACGTGGACGGGGCTCGGAACGGATGTAAAAAAGCTCCTCGGCTTTAAGGACATCGGCGGCGCATACCTCGGCGAGGACGGCTATTACATGGAAAAGATAACGCCCGACAGCGTCGATGAAACGAATCTTCGCCGCAATCTCATGCTCGTTTCGGACTTTTTAGACGCCAATAAGGACATTCCGGCGACAATGCTCCTCGTTCCCGCGACGGGTACCGTCATGGGCGATAAGCTCCCTAAGCATGCGCAGATGTACGATGCGCAGAAGCTGTACGAGACGGTGAAGTCCGCGCTGCCCGACGTGAGCTTTCCCGACCTGTACGCGGCGCTCACGGACGCCAAAGCCTCGCAGCAGGTGTATTACCGCACCGACCACCACTGGACGTGGTACGGTGCACACACGGCGTATAAAACGTTCCTGCCGGACGGGAAGTATGACGCATCTCCCGAGCTCTTTTCGGAGAATTTCCTCGGCACGACCTACTCCAAGACCCTCGACTCCGCGGCAAAGCCCGACGATGTCTGTATCTCGAAGATCTCGGATAGTGTAAGCGTCACGGCCGACGGGAAGGATATCCCGCTTTACGATATGTCCGCTGCCGGGGAAAAGGATAAATATAAGGTCTTTTTCGGCGGAAACTACGGCGAAACGACGATAACCGGCGGCTGCAATAACGGGAAAACGCTGCTTATCATTAAAGACTCGTTTGCAAACAGCCTCATCCCCTTCCTCACGGCCGATTACGAGAATATCATCATGCTCGATCTGCGCTATTACATGGGCTCGGCTCAGCAGCTGATCGAGGAGAAGAGCGTTTCGGAGATCCTCTTCGTGTGCGAAATGAGCAGCTTTGCAAACGACAAGAATATGGTCAAGCTGGGATTTTGAAAAATGAAAAGATTCAGAAAACTTGCGGCGGCATTTTTGGCGGTGCTGATGCTTGCCGGCATTATGCCCGTACCGGCACAGGCCGACGGGGACAAGCTCATTGCACTGACCTTTGACGACGGCCCTTCATCTCAGAATACCGCAAGGCTCCTCGACGGGCTCAAGGCGCGGGGCGTGCACTGCACGTTTTTCTTTGTCGGAGAAATGGCCGAGCGCAGTCCGGAGCTCGTAAAGCGCGCATGGGAGGACGGCCACGAGATAGCGAGCCACACCTATGATCATCCGCAGATGACGAAAAAAACGGACGCGCAGATAAAGCAGCAGCTGCAAATGACCGATGCGATCCTTGATAAGGCCATCGGGCAGGACTTCAGCTACATGCTCCGTCCGCCCTACGGCGACTATAATCAGCGCACCCTCAAGGCATCGAACACGCCGTGCTTTTTCTGGTCGATGGACACATACGACTGGAAAACGAATAACGCAGACTCCGTATACCGTGAATTTATAAAGCAGGCCAAGGACGGCTCGATAGCCCTGCTGCATGATACGCATGCAAGCTCGGTCACTGCCGCTCTGCGCGCCATTGACACGCTCCGTGCGCGCGGCTATAAGTTCGTGACGCTGAGCGAAATGTTCATGCGCCGCGGCGTGAGCCTCGAAAACGGCAAGATATATTTTAGCGCTTACCCCGGTAAAAACGGTACCGCAGCAGCGCTTGCGCAGCCCGTCGTGAGCGAGGAGAACGGCCTTATAAGCATTTCGGGCGACAGCCGCGGCAGCGTTTACTACACGCTTGACGGAAGCATGCCGACTCCGAAGAATTCGATCAAATATACGGGATCGTTTTCCGTTCCCGCAAACAGCGTTATCCGTGCGCTGACGGTCGTCAAATGGAACGGTCTGCGCTCTGCCGAAACGCGCATGGTCTATTCTGCGCGCGGCAACCTGTTTGCGGATGTCTATCCCGGCGACTGGTTCTATAACGAAGTTGACCGCACTGTTTCCGACGGCATATTCAAGGGTGTTGCAAAAAATGTATTCTCACCGGGCTCGAGCCTCACGCGAGCGATGCTTGCGACTGTGCTTTACCGCGTGTCCGGCGAAGCGGAGACCGGAGGAGAGCTCCCGTTTTCCGATGCGCCCGAAGCCGGGAGCTGGAGCCGCGACGCACTTTCCTGGGCATATGAAAACGGCATACTCAAAGGCTATGGCGACGGTACAGTCCGCCCGGACAGGAACGTCAGCCGCGCTGAGCTCGGCTGCATGATAGCCCGCTATCTCAGCTCGACCGGCAAGGATCTCACAGGATCGGGCGAAGTGCTGTCAGGCTTCCCCGATGCGGGCGATGTGCCCGGGAGCATGAAAGACGAGATAAACGCCGTATGTGCGCTGGGCATAATCAAGGGCGGAGACGGCGGCATGCTTCTGCCGAACAGCGGTGCGACCCGCGCTCAGGCAGCAGTCATGATATGCCGCATGCTCGATCTTGCAATATGAAAAAACGACCCCCTGTGCAGTTGTGAATATGCACAGGGGGTTATGCATTATGGCGTTATATGTGATAATCTGTCTATACCGAAAGGTGTGGGCGCTGCACAGCGTCAGGAGGTTAGCTACATCTCCGCAAAGGAGGTGAGGCAATGTGACTTCCGATAACTCTGTGCTCATTATGGCGACTGCCTTGGGCAGTCGCTTTATTTTGCTTCCGGCCAAGGAACGGGAGTCTGCCCCTTGTTGACGATGAGATAGGCCTTCTGCGCGATGCGCGCCATCGGCGCGTCGGACAGAGAGTCGGAGTAAAACGCCTCGGTCACCGCGCCGGGATGCGCCTCGTAAAACCTGCGCACCTTCTCCTCACCGTGGCAGTTCTTGCCGTACATTTTGCCCGTGCGCTTATCCATGGGCGAGGCGATCAGCTCAATGCCCAGTCTGTCCGTCATGGGCTTTACGACAAACTCCGGCGATGCTGAAATGACGATATCGTCCTTACTGTGCTGCGCGCGGTACCACGGGGCTATCCGGCTCTCGTGCTCGTCCCAATAGACCTTGAGGACCGCGTCGATATCGCCGATGCGGCGCACGAAGCTGAATATGTGCTCCTTGAGCGTCTCCTTCGGGATAATTTTCAGCAGGTACAGAGGCACGATAACAGCCATTCTCGGCGCCCACAGCAGAAAGATCAGCGGGTGGCGGCGCATGTACCACAGCACGAAGGTCATCGAGGAGTCGGGGTAAAATATCGTTTTGTCAAAATCGTATGTATTCATATAGTTACCTTACAAATTCTGAAGGCGGCGATGACCGCCGACATGAAAACGAGAGTGTCCGCGCAGACGGCGGCGATCATGCCGATGCTGCCGAATGCGGCCAGCAGCAAAACAGCGAGCTTTATAAGCGCCGCGAGCAGAAAGCTCAGACGAACCGTTTTGCTCGTTTTTTTGCATATTCGCATGGCCAGCGGGAGCTTGCGGATATCGTCGCTCATGATGAGTATGCCGGATTTTGAAGCGGCGGCCTCGGCGCTCAGTGCGCCCATTGCAACGCCGACGTCCGCGCGTCTGAGCACCGCCGCGTCGCTGAGCGCGTCGCCCACGAACGCGAGCTTGCCGGTGTGCTTCTCGCGCAGAAGCTCGCTTAAGGCGACGACCTTGTCATCGGGCGAAAGCTCCGTCATGACGTCGGACACGCCGAGGGCGCGTCCGACGGCCTTGCCGACGCGGTCGGTGTCACCCGTTAAGAGCACCGCCTTTTCTATACCTGCGTCGTACAGCTCGCGCACTGCGTCCTTGGCACCGTCCTTGACTCTGTCGTCGATGATTATATATCCGTAGTATATACCTCCGGCCGCGACGTGCACGACGGACAGATGCCTGTCGGTACGGTCACATTTTATGCCGTTTGTGTTCATGAGCGCCGTGTTTCCGACGAGCACCCTGCGGCCGTATACGTCGGCCTCGACGCCGCGTCCGGCGAGCTCGCGCACGTTTGTGACGTGCTCGGGGTCAATGTGCGTCGTGCTTGCTCTGCGCAGCGACAGGGCGATCGGGTGATTTGAATAGCACTCGGCTGCCGCGGCGAGCGATACGAGGTCTGCGCTGCTTATGCCCTTGGGCTCGACGCCCGTGACGGAAAAGCTGCCCTCGGTCACCGTGCCGGTCTTGTCCATAACGACCGTCGCCGAGGCGGCGAGGCGCTCAAGCTCGCTCTTGCCGCGGATGATGATGCCGTGCTCTACGGCTCTGCTCAGACCCGCAAAATACGCCATTGAGGCTGCCGTGAGCGGCGCGGATAACGAGGCTGAGGCGAGGAATATGAGCGCTCTGTGCGTCCAGTCAAGCCAGTCGCCCGTTATGATCGACGGCACGACCGCCAGTGCTATGGCGAGGAAAATGACGATCGGCGTAAAAAACCGCGATATGCGCGCAAAGCGCTTTTCGCGCTTTGAAACGCTCTTCGGTGCGCTCTCGACGAGCTCGGCCGTGCGCATGAGCGTTGAGTTACCATAAAGTCCCGTGACGCGTATTTTCAGCGTTGAGCCGAGGTTTACGCAGCCGGAGACGACCTTATTGCCGACACCCACGTCGATGGGCTCGCGCTCGCCCGTGTAGGCCGAGGCATCGACCGAGCTTGTGCCGTCGACGACTATGCCGTCAAGCGGGATAAGCTCGTTTTTGCCGACGGTCATGACCGTTCCGGGGCGGATGCGGTCCGGATCGACCCTGTTCATTTTCCCGTCCTGCTCGACGGCGACGTACTCGGGACGAAGATAGGCAAGGTACGGCGTGCGTTTGCGGTTCTTGCCGGCGAAGAGCAGCTCAAAGCAACTGCCGACATCAAATGCGACGAGAACGAAAAACGCCTCGGTGAAGTTCTGCATGCAGCCTGTTCCGATGCAGGCGAGAACGATCAGCATGTCGCACGACAGCCCCTTGCCGCCGGTGAGCTTTTCGACTGCTTTGCGCAGCGGAGTAAATGCCGCCGCGAGTGGCGGCACGATGCCCATAACAATCGTCAGCCACTTCGGAAGATTGACATACGCCGCGCTGACTGCCGAGGCCGCGATAAACAGCGCAAGAGCAATGATGAGCGGCAGCAGCTCGCGCTCAAGCTCGATGCGCACTTTGTTGCGCCGGCGAATATCCTTATGCTTCATTACGTGGCCTCCAGTCGAAATAATTACATACATAATGATGATACGCTAATTATACACTCGCTGTCAAATCCGCATAAACATAATTTTAATAAAGAGCCCTATTCCTTGACATAATCTTTATCGGATGTTATGCTATGATAAATATATAAAGTAGGAGGTGCGCCGCTTGAGAGGCTCGATGCTCAAGGAGATACTTCAGGAGCAGGGTATAAGTATAAGCGAGCTTGCCCGAAGGCTGAACGTTTCCGCACAGACGCTTTACAGCATGGTAAAGCGCGATAATCAGAAGGTCGATTTTGACATGATGATGCATATCTGCAAGCAGCTCGATGTCCCGGTCGAGCGTCTGTGTGAGGATGCTGCGCTGCCGAAAATGCCCGATCTGCGCGAGTGGCAGTTTATCGGGAAATACAGGAGACTGTCCGACAGCGGAAAGAAGCTCGTCGATATGGTCATAGACCATGAGCTCGATCGATGCGAGGAAAACGCCCAAAAGCAGCCGAAGGAGAGCAGGATCATACCTCTCTATCTCACTCCGGCGGCCGCGGGATACGCTTCGCCCGCGCTCGGCGACGATTATGAGGACTACACGGTCGAGGTCGGCAGTACGGCCGACTTTGCTGTGCGCATCGACGGCGACAGTATGGAGCCGTATATCCACAACGGTGACGTCGCCCTGTGCAAGCGCGGGGCCATCATTCATGACGGCGATGTGGGCTTGTTTTTTGTTGACGGCGACATGAAGTGTAAGCAGTATTGCCAGGACTACAGCGGTAACGTCTACCTGTTCTCGGCAAACCGCGAAAGGAGCGACGCCGACGTTACCATCATGGCAAGCTCCGGCATAACGCTTATGTGCTTTGGCAAGGTGCTGCTCGATAAGAGCATACCCCTGCCGGAAATGCGGTGACACTATGACATACGAAAACAAGCTGCCAAAGGGCTTCGAAACGGAAACTGTCGATCTCGACAGCAACAAAAAGCTGAGGATTCAGCTATACGCCGCAACGGGTATTGCCGCTGTCTTGCTCATCGCGCTCGGCTGCCTTATAAAAAATATAAGCCTTCTGTTCGATGCGTCGGGCTTTTTCGCGCTGCTGGGAAGGTTTATTCTCATCATGCTCATTATCGCTGCCGGCCTTATTGGGCAGGAATATTTAAAATGCTTTGTCCTGGGCAAGCTCACCTCTAAACCTGCGCGCGTTGTGCGCGGCAGGATGAGCGCAAGGATAGAATATAAATGCTGGCTGGATAAGAAAAGCTATATCATCATGAGCCTCGCACCGGCTGCGGCCGAGTGCCTTCTGATGATGATTTTCATGCTTATTTTGCCCGATAAGCTTTTTTGGCAGTGCTATGTGATATTCACTGTTCTCCTCGCCGGAGCGGCCGGCGACGCGTATATTGCGTACAGGCTGCTGAGGGAAAAGCGCACTGTGCGCGTCAAAAACGAGGAATATAAAATATTGATTGCTACGGAGAAATGATATAGATGCAGATAAGCGACCAGATACTCGCCATGAAGGAGGACTGCGTGAAGATCCGAAGAGATCTGCACCGGATACCTGAAATCGGTTTTGAGCTTAAGCAGACGCATGAGTACATAAGACCGCTTATAGAGCAGACGCGCCCCGACGAGCTGAAGGTGCTCGCCGGAGTCGGCTTCAAAGCCGTTTATTACGCCAAGGGCACAGACCGCACGATAGCCTTCCGCGCCGATATGGACGGCATGAAAAACACCGAGGAGAACCGCTTCCGCTTCCGCTCGCGCCATAAGGGCGTCATGCACGGCTGCGGCCACGACGGACATATGACCATTCTCCTGCTGCTGGCAAGGTGGATATCGCTTAACCGAGATAAGCTCAAGTGCAGCGTCGTTCTGCTCTTCCAGCCCGGCGAAGAAGGCTGGGGCGGCGCACGGAAAATGATCGACGAGGGCGCGCTGACTGACCCCGAGGTCGACCGTATTTACGGTCTGCACCTGTGGCCGACCGTGCCCAAGGGCAAGATCGGCATACGCTGGTCAAATCTCATGGCGCAGACGAGCGATTTTGAGATAAAGGTACACGGCAAAAGCGCGCACGCGTCCACGCCGCAGATGGGCATTGACGCTATAGTTGTCGCGGCCGAGCTCATAACGATGATACAGACGGTCATAACGCGCGACGTCGACCCGCATCAGGATGCGCTTTTGACCCTCGGCAAGATCGCCGGCGGCACGTCGCATAACGTCATTGCCGAGGAGGTCACCATGAGCGGCACCCTGCGCGTTTTCAGCAATGACCTCTATGATAAGCTAATGCGACAGATAATCGCGCTTTTAAAGGGACTCGAAATGGCGACCGGCGCGAGCATCTCGATGGAAACGATAGTTCACTATCCCTATGTTGCAAATCCCCGTCCGATGGTCGAGAAGTTCTATACTGTGCTCGACTCGATGGACGATGTCGTGCTCGTAGAGCCCGTCATGGCGGCGGAGGATTTTGCCGAATATCAGCAGGAAGTCGAAGGTATGTTTATGTTCCTCGGCATAAACGGCGGCAGAGGGGGCGCACCGCTGCACAGCAGCAGGTTCGATTTTGATGAGGAAGTTCTGCTCGTCGGTGTCGAGGCGTTTAAAAGAATATTGGAGAGTGAAAATTATGCATGATGAAGTATCTATTGAGAAAAAACTGCCCAACAGGGTGGACGGTACGCTGCGTAAATTTGCACTTCGTGTACCCGAGTGCATCTATAAATGCAGCGGCATAATCGTATTCGGCAAGCGCATCAAGTCACTCGTATTCTCGACCGACCTGAGCATTATCAGAAACGTCAACGCCGACGCTATCATGGCCGTGTATCCCTTTACGCCGCAGCCGGTGATAACCCAGGCGCTGCTGACGGCGGCGGATATTCCGGTGTTCTCGGGCGTCGGCGGCGGCCTTACGCAGGGGCAGAGGGCGGTAAACCTTGCCATGTTTGCCGAGATGCAGGGCGCGACCGGCGTTGTGCTCAATGACCCGACCTCGAACGAGGTGCTCTCACTCGTGCGGCACACGGTCGATATCCCCGTTGTCGTGACCGTTGCGCGAAAGGATACGGATTTTGAGGCAAGACTCAATGCCGGCGCCGATATCTTCAACGTTTCCGCAGCTGCCGATACGCCGGAGCTCGTGCGCAGAATAAAGGATGCGCACCCCGACGTGCCCGTCATAGCTACAGGCGGCCCGACCGAGGAGAGCATTATGCAGACCATCGCTGCCGGAGCCAACGCCATAACCTGGACGCCCCCTTCCAACGGTGAGGTGTTCCGCGACATCATGGCGGCCTACCGCGAGGGTAAGCCCCATCCGTGATAATTACATAAGAAAAATCCCGCATCAAACGATGCGGGATTTTTAATGCCTTTATTCGGATCATGCGCTGGCCGAGTATGTGAAGCTCACGCCGGGGTAGCGGGTCTGAGGATCGATCCTCGAGCCGTTTATGTACATTTCAAAATGAAGATGCGGGCCGGTGGACATGCCGGTCGAGCCGACATAGCCGATGGTCTGCCCGCGGGAAACGGTCTGGCCGACGGAGACTGCGCGGGAGGACATATGCGCATAAAGCGTCTGCATGCCGTTGCCGTGGTCGATCATGACGTAGTTGCCCCAGCCGCCGTTCCAGCCATCGGACGAGTACACAACCGTGCCGGAGTCGGCCGCATAGATGGCACTGCCGTAGCTTGCGCCGATGTCGGTGCCGCCGTGGTTTTTATACTCGCCCGTTACGGGATGGGTGCGCGGACCCTGGCGGCTCGTTATGTAGGTGCAGTAGCTCGGCCAAACGAGATTGCCTGTGCCGACGGTGCTGCCGCCGCTGCTACTACCGTTGTTCTTCTTCTGCTCCTCCTGCTGCTTGTTGAGCTCTGCAACCTTCGCCTGAATGTCGGCGTTAAGAGCTTTTTCCTGAGCCGACAGCTCGCTTAAAAGAGAGGAGTTGGAGCTTATATCGCTCTGCAGAGCCGAGATGATCGCAGTGGCCTCAGCGATGTCTTCTTCCTGCTGAGCCTTGAGCGTTTCAAGCTCTGTCTTGCTGTCCTCCATCTCGGCCTTGGCCTGCTCATACTCGGCCTTTACGGCTTTAAGATCCTCGACCGACTGGCGGTAAGCATCCTCAAGCTCCTTGTCGCTTCGCATGATATCGCCGATATCGTCGATGAGGCTGAGGAATTCACCGATGCTGCTTGCGCCGAACAGAACCTCAAAATAATTATATCTGCCCGATTCCTCCATTGCGCGGACGCGGACCTTATACTTTTCAAGCTGAGCATCCGCAACCTTCTGGGCCTCGTCGACCTCCTTGGTCTTCTGCTCGATAAGCTGGGTGTGCAGTTCTATCTGCTCGTTAAGATTGAGTATCTGCTTTACTGTGATGGCGTTCTTCTCGTCCAGTGCGTTTTTGAGAGCTATCTGGTCGCTCTGCTGCCCCTGAAGAGAATTAATGGTCGATTGCAGGCTGCTCTTTTCACTTGCAAGCTGAGACTTCTGAGATTTCAGAGCGTCTATCTCCGACTGCGTCACGGCGAAAGCCGAAACGGACATGCACGAGAACATAACGCTCATCGTCATGACCAAGGCCATCGCAAAAGCAAAAAACTTTTTCATTTTTTTCTTCAGCATAATGATCTCCAATACTGCGGTTTGGTTACCATAATATTATACACCCTTTGTCAAGTTAGGTGAGTTTTATATTACGAACTGCACCCATTATGCCACAAGACGGCCTCTTCTTTGTTAATAAAGTATGATGAAAGTGTAAAAACACCCCCGAGGCAGACGCCTCGGGGGTGTGGTCGGATTAAAATCAGAACAGGCCGTTTGCGGTGAAGATAGCCGCGAAAACGGTGGAAACAACGGTCATAAGCTTAATGAGGATGTTGATCGACGGGCCGGAGGTATCCTTGAACGGGTCGCCTACGGTGTCGCCTACGACGGCTGCCTTGTGGGCATCGGAGCCCTTGCCGCCGTGGTGGCCTTCCTCGATGTACTTCTTCGCGTTATCCCATGCGCCGCCGGCGTTGGACATGAACATTGCCATCATAACGCCGGAAACGAGGGAGCCTGCCAGCAGACCTGCAAGAGCGGTCGAGCCGAGGATGAGGCCGACTGCCAGAGGTGCGACGACTGCCATGATGCCGGGAACGAGCATTTCCTTCAGAGCCGCGGTGGTGGAGATTGCAACGCAGGTCTTGTAGTCGGGCTTTGCCTTGCCTTCCATGATGCCGGGGATCTCATGGAACTGACGGCGAACTTCTTCGATCATGCTGTAAGCTGCCTTGGAAACGGAGTCCATGGTCATTGCCGAGAACACGAAGGGGAGCATGCCGCCGATGAGAAGACCGATAACGACGGTGGGGCTTGTCAGAGCGACCTGTGCGTCGGTCAGGCCGGTAGCCTGAGTGAAGGATACGAACAGAGCCAGTGCGGTCAGAGCAGCGGAGCCTATTGCGAAGCCCTTGCCCATTGCCGCGGTGGTATTGCCGACTGCGTCGAGCTTATCGGTGATCTCGCGGACGGAGGGGTCAAGACCGCTCATCTCTGCGATGCCGCCGGCGTTGTCGGCGATGGGGCCGTAAGCGTCAACGGCGACGGTGATGCCGGTGGTGGAGAGCATGCCGACTGCTGCGAGAGCGATGCCGTACAGGCCTGCGAACTTGTATGCAAGGAAGATGCCGACGCAGATGAGGATGACGGGAACCCAGGTGGACATCATGCCGACTGCGGTGCCGGAGATGATGGTGGTAGCCGAGCCCGTCTCGGACTGCTGAGCGATCTTCTTAACGAACTTGTAGTCGCCGGAGGTGTAGACCTCGGTGACGACACCGATAACGAGGCCGACAACGAGACCGGAAACGATGGCAATAGCGGGGCCGTAGCTGTTGAGCATGACCTTGCTCAGTACGATGGATGCGATAACAACGAGAAGGGCGGAAACATAGGAGCCCATCTTGAGTGCCTTGTGGGGGTTCGAGCCTTCCTTACCGCGTACAAAGAAGGTAGCGATGACGGAAGCGAGAATGCCGCATGCTGCGATGACCAGCGGGAAGATAACGGTGAACTCGGTGAACTCTGCGATGACGGAAGTAACTGCGCCGAGCGTCATTGCGGAGATGATAGCGCCGACATAGCTCTCGAAGAGGTCTGCGCCCATGCCCGCGACGTCGCCGACGTTGTCACCGACGTTATCAGCGATAACTGCGGGGTTACGGGGGTCATCCTCGGGGATGCCCGCCTCGACCTTGCCGACGAGGTCTGCGCCGA
>CAVGIU010000024.1:0-18168 GCA_963629425.1 Oscillospiraceae bacterium | reverse complement strand
CCAAGGGCTACACCGTAACGGCAAAGGTTAACGGTACAGATGAGACGGTTAAAGTCAATTCTGTGACCGGCGAGATCGTCGCAGGAGAGGACACTACCGTTGTCTTCAATAACTACAAGGCACGTCCCTACATCCCGCCCACGCCGACACCGACTCCCGATCCCGAGCCGGTAACGCCGACCGAAATTACCATCACCGCGGGCAGCAAGACCGACTACGGCCCGAACCCCGTAACCTGCGGCGAGTGGACGGTTTCCGGCCTCAACGAGGGTGATAAGGTCGAGTCCGTCAAGATCACCGGCAGCCAGAACGTCCCCGGCTCGTCCGCGAACGTCGCCTCCGACGCCGTGATCAAGAACGCCAAGGGCGAAGACGTAACGAAGAACTACAACATCAAATACGTCGACGGTACCCTGACGATGCTCGAGGTCCTGAATAAGGAAGAGCACTTCAACTACATCATCGGCACTCCCGAGGGTCTGTCCAAGCCGACGGCGGACGTGACCCGCGCAGAGGTAGCGACCATCTTCTTCCGCCTGATGACCGACGACGCACGCGCAAAGTATGACACCAAGATCAGCTCCTTCAGCGATGTGGCAAACGGCGCATGGTACACCCGCGCGATAGCGACGCTTGCAAACGCAGGCATCATCAAGGGCGACCCCGCCGGCACCTTCCGTCCGGACGATGCGATCACCCGCGCCGAGATGGCAACGATAATCGCCCGCTTCGGCGACCTCAAGGAGGGCGGCAAGACCTTCAGCGACATCAGCGGCCACTGGGCAGCGAAGTACATCGAGTTGGCAGCCAGCAATGGCTGGATCAACGGCGATCCCGACGGCAAGTTCCGTCCGAACGATGCGATCACCCGCGCAGAGACCGTGGCAATGATCAACCGCGTCCTCGGCCGCGTGACCGAGAGTAACGACGATCTGCTGCCGGTCGACCAGATGACCAACTGGAGCGATAACGCGGACACCACGAAGTGGTACTACCGCGATATGCAGGAGGCCACGAACTATCATAAGTGCGAGCGCGTAGGCGACAGCACCAATGAGAAGTGGACCGAGAAGGTACCCAACATCGACTGGGCATCCTACCAGATCTGATCTAAGCAATACTCAAAAACCTCCGGCTTCGGCCGGAGGTTTTCTTTTCTTGCCGATGCGCGCTGAGAGTGGTATAATAAAATGCAAAACTATAATGAGGAGCGTACTCTTGGATAAATTCGTACTGAAATCTTCATACTCTCCCATGGGCGATCAGCCAGAGGCGATCGACGCGCTCGTGCGCGGCATCGAAAACGGCCTCGATGAGCAGGTGCTCCTCGGCGTTACGGGCTCGGGCAAGACCTTCACGATGGCAAGCGTCATCGAAAGGCTCAACCGACCGACGCTCGTGCTTGCGCATAATAAGACGCTCGCGGCGCAGCTGTGCTCGGAGTTCCGCGAATTTTTCCCCGATAACGCGGTGGAATATTTCGTTTCCTATTACGATTATTATCAGCCCGAGGCGTACATTCCGCACACCGATACCTTCATCGAAAAGGACAGCTCCATTAACGACGAGATCGAGCGCCTGCGCCACAGCGCAACGTCCGGCCTCTTCGAGCGCCGCGACGTGATCGTCGTTGCGTCCGTGTCGTGCATCTATGGCCTCGGTGACCCGATCGACTATAAAAATATGGTCATATCCCTGCGCCCGGGGCAGACGCGCAGCTTTGACGAGCTGCTGCGCAAGCTCATCGAGATACGCTACGAGCGCAACGATCTCGCGTTCGAGCGCAATATGTTCCGCGTCCGCGGCGACACGGTCGAGATATTCCCGACCTACTCACGCGATAAGGCCATCCGCGTCGAGTTTTTCGGTGACGAGGTGGACAGAATAAGCGAGGTCAACGTTGTGACCGGCGCGCCGATACGCTATCTGAACCATGCCGCGATATATCCGGCCAGTCACTACGTCGTAAGCCGCGACAAGATGGCGCGCGCAATTGACGATATTCGCGCCGAGTGTGCCGAGCGCGTGAAATATTTTCAGGATAACGGCAAGCTTCTTGAAGCGCAGCGCATATCGCAGCGCACAAATTACGATATTGAAATGATGCAGGAGCTCGGCTACTGCTCCGGCATCGAGAACTATTCGCGCATAATCTCAAACCGCCCCGCCGGCTCTGCGCCGATGACGCTGCTTGATTATTTTCCAAAGGATTTTCTCCTGTTTGTCGACGAAAGCCATGTCACGCTGCCGCAGGTCAGGGCGATGTACCGCGGCGACCACGCCCGCAAGGAATCGCTGGTCGAATACGGCTTCCGTCTGCCGTCGGCGTATGATAACCGCCCCTTGAAATTCGAGGAATTCCGGGAGCGCATAAATCAGGCGGTGTATGTCTCCGCAACGCCCGGAGACTATGAGCGCGAGAGGGCGGGGCAGATCGCCGAGCAGATCATCCGACCTACGGGACTGCTTGACCCGGAGATATCCGTCCGCCCGATAGAGGGGCAGATCGACGATCTCATAAGCGAGATAAATCTGCGCATCGAAAAGGGACAGCGCACGCTGGTGACGACGCTCACGAAGAAAATGGCCGAGGATCTTACGGAATATCTCGGCGCAGCGGGCATTAAATGCCGCTACATGCACCACGATATCGGCGCAATAGAGCGCATGGAGATCATCCGCAGCCTGCGCCTCGGCGATTTTGACGTGCTCGTCGGCATTAACCTCCTGCGCGAGGGACTTGATCTGCCGGAGGTGAGCCTTGTGGCGATCCTCGATGCGGATAAGGAGGGCTTCCTCAGAAGCGAAACGAGCCTTATCCAGACCATCGGCCGCGCTGCGCGCAATGCCGAGGGCAAGGTCATCATGTATGCCGACACGGTGACGCGCTCGATGCGTCTTGCCATCGACGAGACTGAGCGCAGGCGCGCTAAGCAGTCGGCATATAACGAAGAGCACGGAATCGTGCCGAAAACAATTGTGAAAAGTGTCCGTGAGCTTATTGAGATATCCGGCGAGAGCGAGAAAGCATTGCGCCGCGCCGACGGCGTGAAGCTCACGAGGAGCGAACGCATGGAGCTTATTGAAAAGCTCGAAAAGGAAATGAAAGCCGCGGCAAAAATGCTTGAGTTTGAGCTTGCGGCTCAGTTGAGAGACGAAATCGTCCGCCTGCGCGGTGAGGTGAAATGATGAAACTACTGATTCTTGACGGCAACAGCATAGTAAACCGTGCCTTTTACGGCGTCCGCATGCTAAACGCGCCCGACGGCACGCCTACAAACGGAGTGTACGGCTTTATTTCAATACTCCGAAAGCTGCTCGACGAGGAAAAGCCCGAGGCCGTGTGCGTCGCGTTCGACCTCAAGGCTCCGACGTTCCGCCACCTGAGATACGAGGGCTACAAGGCGCAGCGTAAGGGCATGCCCGAGGAGCTTGCCGTTCAGATGCCGATACTCAAGCAGGTGCTCGACGCGATGGGCATACTGCGCCTTGAGCTCGAGGGCTTCGAGGCCGATGACCTGCTCGGCACGGTCGCTGCCCGATGCAGGGATAGAGGCTGGGAGTGCCGCATAGTCACAGGCGATAAGGACAGCTTCCAGCTCATAACCGAAACAACGCATGTCTGCCATGTCAAAAGCCGCATGGGGCAGACCACAACGACCGAATATACGCCGGCGCTTTTTTTCGAGGAGTACGGCTTTGAGCCAAAATGCATCATCGACCTGAAAGCACTCATGGGCGATGCGTCGGACAATATCCCGGGCGTGCCCGGAGTCGGCGAGAAGACGGCGATGGCTCTTGTGCAGAAGTATAAGTATCTTGAAACGATATATGCCGAGCTCGATACGCTCGATGTAAAGGAGGGCGTGCGCAAAAAGCTGCGCGAGGGAAAAGACAGCGCGTTTTTGTCCTTCGAGCTTGCGACCATCCGAACCGACGCGCCTATTGAATTTTCGCCAGAGGATGCTGTTTGGCACGAAGATTACAGACCAGAGCTGTACGACCTTTTCAAGAAGCTCGGCTTTAACAAATTCATCGAAAAATGGGGCATCAGCGAAAGCACGGAAAGTGCGGCTGCGGCAAAGCTGGAGCACCTTCCTTATATAGAAGATGCGTCATTTGACGTTATCATGGACGCTGTCAAGGCAGCCGATATTGTCGCCGTAATGCCTGATCTCAGCTTTGACAGCCTTGAGATCTGCGATGGAAAAGCAGTTTATGCTGCGCGTTGGAGTGCACTCAGCGACGATTATGCGAACCTTACGGGATATGTTTTCTCCGACAAGGTCAGGAAAACGGGTCACAATGTAAAGAATATCATGACGCAGCTCATATCCGAAAAGCTGCCTCTTGACGGATTCGTGTACGACACGGCGCTTGCCGGTTATCTTCTCGACGCGACGGCCGGAGACTATGGCCTCGACCGCATGAGCATAGGCTATTGCGGCGCGGAGCTCGACGGAGCTGAGGCTGTGTACAGACTGCGTGAGGCAACGGAGAAAAAGCTCGAAGAGCTCGGCATGACGAAGCTTTTCTACGATATCGAAATGCCGCTGTGCCGTGTTCTTGCCGATATGCAGGAGCGAGGCTTTATGATCGACAGGGCGGCGCTCTCAAGCTTCGGAGAGAGCCTTACGGGCACAATATTCGAGCTTGAACGGGCGATATACGATCAGTCAGGCTGTGAGTTCAATATCAATTCGCCCAAGCAGCTCGGCGAGGTGCTGTTTGATAAGCTTATGCTCCCGGCGGGGAAAAAGACGAAAACCGGCTGGAGCACGAATGCCGACGTTCTCGAAAAGCTGCGCGGCAAGCACCCGATAGTGCAGATGGTGCTTGACTACCGTATGCTCACAAAGCTGAAATCAACCTACGCCGACGGGCTTTTGAAGCTCATTGATGCCGACGGCAGGATAAGAACCAAATTCCAAATGACCGTCACGGCTACGGGCAGACTTTCAAGCACCGATCCCAATCTGCAGAACATCCCCATCCGCAGAGAGCTCGGCAGCCATATCCGCGAGATGTTCATAGCGTCAAAGGGCAACGTCCTCGTCGACGCGGACTACAGCCAAATAGAGCTCAGGCTGCTCGCGCATATATCCGGCGATAAGCACATGCGAGAGGCTTTCCTGTCGGGCGAGGATATCCACACCGTAACTGCCTCGCAGGTGTTCAATACGCCGATAGATGCGGTAACGTCGCTGCAGCGCAGCCGCGCCAAGGCCGTAAACTTCGGCATCGTCTACGGCATATCCGCATGGTCGCTCGCGCAGGATATCGGCGTAATACAGGCCGAGGCCAAGGCATATATGGAGGCATATCTCAATAAATACGACGGTGTGCGCGAGTATATGAAGACGATCGTTGAAAATGCAAAGCATGACGGCTATGTCAAGACGATTTATGCCCGCCGCCGTTACCTGCCGGAGCTTAAGTCATCAAACTTCAACACACGCTCTTTCGGCGAGCGCGTTGCACTGAATATGCCAATTCAGGGCACGGCAGCGGATATAATAAAGCTCGCAATGGTAAACGTTTATGACAGACTCAAAGCCGAGGGGCTCAAGGCGAAGCTCATTTTGCAGGTGCACGATGAGCTCATATGCGAGTGCCCCGAGGACGAGGCGCAGAGAGTGGCCGATATTCTGCGCGAGGAGATGAGCGGAGCGGCTGAGCTTAGCGTACCGCTCACGGTCGATGTTAAGATAGGACACAGCTGGGCGGAGGCGCATTGATGCTGACATATGAACAGGCAGGGGATATCCTCGACGAGCTCGTCGACGAGCTTCCCGATGAAATTTTCAAAAACCTAAACGGCGGCGTCAGCTTCGTTGAGGACGCTGTGCGAGATGATGACGGAAGATACACGCTCGGTATGTATTTTCATGATAAAATGGGACGGCATATTGAGCTCTACTACGGCTCTTTTGTTGAGCTTTACAGTGATATGGATGACGAGACCTTCCGCCGCCGCTTAAAAAGCACACTTCACCATGAGCTGACCCACCATATTGAAAATCAGGCCGGGGACCGCAGTCTCGAGCGCTGGGATGAGCGCCAGGCAGAGCTGTGCGGCTTTAACGGTATCGACGTTAAGAGCATACTTTTTGTTTGCGATGATAACAGCCTGTCGGCCGTCGCCGAGGCGGTCTTTAACTCCTCAAAGGGCGATTATTGCCCCGATGTTATGGCATATTCCGGCGGTATAAGCGCAAAGGACGAGATAAATCCGCGCGTTAAAAAATGCTGCGAGGCGCTGGATATAAGACTTCCGCACAGCTATGCCGTGCCGGTTACGCGTGAGCTTATGGAGCGCTGTGACGTTGTGCTGTGCATGACGGCTCTGCAGGCGCAGAAGCTGTCCGATGAGTATCAGGATCTCGACGAGCGCATAATGTGCCTTGCAGACGAGGATATCTATCCGCCGACGCTGCCGCTGGGGTGGAAAAAGTGCGTTCTGCGCCTCGAGGACGAGACGCTTGCCGTTATTGACGAGCTGCGTGAGGAGGATATGTGATGATCCGAATCGTCGATACGCGCCCCGAGCACCTTGACGATATTCTGCTCATGGAGCAGCAGTGCTTTTCCGTTCCGTGGACTCGTGAGCAGCTTGCGGCGCAGCTATCGGATTTTATGCACATATTTCTTGCCGCCGAAGATGAAGACGGCAGGGCAGTCGGATATGTCGGGCTTATGTACGTTTTGGACGAGGGATATATATCCAATGTCGCCGTGTCGCCGTCAAGGCGGCGGGAGGGCATTGCCGATATGCTGCTTGCCGAGCTTTATGCGCGCGCACGGGAGAAGAAGCTGAGCTTTCTGACGCTCGAGGTGCGCGAGAGCAATATTCCGGCGCAGAGCTTATATAAAAAACACGGCTACACCGAGGTAGGCCGGCGCAGAGGCTATTACAGCCTGCCGAAGGAGGACGCCGTTTTGATGACTTGTTTTCTAAGTGAGGAAGAGAAATGAAGATACTTGCCTTTGAATCATCCTGCGATGAGACCGCCGTCGCCGTAGTCGAGGACGGAAGAAATGTTCTGACCGATCAGATATTCTCGCAGGCGGATCTGCACGCAATATACGGCGGAGTAGTACCCGAGATCGCGTCCAGAAGCCATGTTGAAGTAATATCGCGCCTTGCCGAGCGCGCCGTTCAGACTGCCGGTATTAAAAAAAGCGATATCGATGCCGTCGCCGCGACCTACGCGCCCGGACTTATAGGCACCGTCCTTGTCGGCCTTAACTTTGCCAAGGCTGCCGCCATGAGCCTCGACGTTCCGCTTATCCCGGTGCATCACATAAAGGGTCACGTTGCGGCAAACTACATAGCCTATCCCGAGCTTGAGCCGCCCTTTCTTTGCCTTGCTATATCCGGCGGCAATACGCTCATAATCGACGTTCGCAGCTACACAGACCTCAAGGTCATCGGCGCAACGCGCGACGATGCGGCAGGGGAATGCTTTGATAAAACAGCGCGTGTACTCGGGCTGCCTTACCCCGGCGGCAAGCCCATCGACGATCTGTCGCAGGGCGGAGACGATAAGAAATACCACCTGCCGCGAACGCACATTGAAGGTTGCCCCTATGAGATGAGCTTCTCCGGCCTCAAGACGGCGGTCATAAACATCGTCCACAATGCCGAGCAGAAGGGTGAGGAGCTCGACCGCAAATCACTGGCGGCATCCTTTACCGCCGCCGTGAGCGATGCTCTCGTTCCGCGCACTATGATGGCAGCCAAGGAGCTCGGCTATAAAAAAATAGCCATAGCCGGCGGCGTGGCGGCAAATTCGCGTATCCGCGCGGACTTCAAGTCCGCCGCGGAAAAAGCGGGCTGCGAGCTGTTTGTTCCGCCTCTCAAGCTTTGCGGAGACAATGCCGCGATGATCGGCTGTCAGGGCTATTACGAGTATCTTGCCGGGAATACCGCCGGTTGGGATCTCAACGCCTACGCGAATATGGAGCTGTAAGGAGAGAAAATACATGGGCGTACACGACGGACACAGGGAGAGGATGAAAAGCCGCTTCGTCGAGGCCGGACTGGACGGCTTTAACGATCACAATGCCCTGGAAATGCTGCTGTTTTATGCCGTGCCGCGCAAGGATACCAATGAGCTTGCGCACAGGCTCTTAAAGCACTTCGGCTCGCTGGCTGCGGTGTTCGAGGCAAGCCACGAGGAGCTCCTGCGCGTAGACGGCATAGGCGAGAACGCGGCGACGCTTATAAAGCTCATTCCCGAGGTCAGCCGCCGCTATCTTCTGACAAAAAGTCTGCCGACAAAGGTCATTCGCCGCAGCGAGGACGCGGGGGCGTATTTCGTTGCGAAATTCATGTACGAGGTCAATGAGATCTGCTATGCGCTGCTGCTCAACTCCTCAAACGGCATAATCGCCTGCAAGCAGATAAGCCGCGGCGTAGTCAACGCGACCGAGGTCGGCATAAGAATGCTGGTCGAGGCTGCTATAAAAAACAATGCCGTGAGCGTTATTATTGCCCACAATCACCCCGGTGCGCTGCCGCTTCCGTCCAAGGAGGATGAGTACTGCACGCAGCTTGTGAAAAAGGCGCTGGAGCTTGTGGACATAAAATTGCTCGACCATATCATAGTCGGCGGCAAAGAATTTCAATCTCTCAACAAACACGGACTTATGTAAACAATATTTTGTTTCCGACTTGTAACATAAATCGACTTCAGGTTTTTGAAAATGCTGACATATCGACAAAAAACGTTGATATTCATCATAATTTTCGTGTTGATAACTCTGTTGAAAATGTTGATAACTATCTGCATAATAATTTTCTGAAATAATTATGTAAACGAAATGCCTCAAAATTGCAACATCTGAAACCCTTGAATTTCTTAAGTTTTTCTTATACATAATATTCCGGCTTTGCGGATAACAAATTTGCACATATACGAACAGTTATTACTTTTTTTGTTTGACTTTATGACCGCCATGTGCTAAAATGCGTAATGTCCTTTGCTGGTGTGGCTCAATGGCAGAGCATCTCACTCGTAATGAGAAGGTTGTGAGTTCGATTCTCACCACCAGCTCCAGGAATAGAAAAACCACTGCTAATTAGCAGTGGTTTTTGTTTTATGTGTTTTATGCTTTGACCTCAAAATCTATCTCAATGCTGTTTATTAGAAGGCTTGCAGTGCCCACGTTTCCGCAGGTCTTCACATAGCAGCCGCCCGAGCCGCCCTTGAGCGATATGATCTCCGGGCCTATGAGCTTAATGGGACCCGAGCACCTAAGAACAACGGGCTCTTGCCAGTAGGGGGCAAGGTTGCCGTACTCATCGACAGCGCGGATGCGCACGGCGGCGGCATCGTAGGTGTCGCCCTCGCAAAGCCGTGTTTTGCTTGCACTGACTTCAAGATGAGCTTTCTGACCGGGTGAGCGCGTCACCGAGGATACGATCCTGCCGCCCTTGACCGCATCGAAGCGCCACTTTGTGGCTTCGCCGCCCCAGTTGCCGACATATTTTCCGTAAAGCTCAACGCCGTCGGAGAACTTAAAGCCCTTGAGCAGCATGAGCCGCGCAAACTTGGCCAGTATCTTAGGCGGCAGCGAGCTTGGGCCGAACTTCGCGACCGCAAGCAGGCAGTCCTTTACGGACTCGGCCGTCTTTTCGTCAAAGCCCTCCTGAGTTATGAGCAGCTCGCCGATAAAATCGTCGATTATAACGGGCGGATGCGGAAGGGCGGGGTACTCATCACTGCTTGGAGCAAATTCACGGACGAACACGCCGTCCTTGTAAAGCCTTACACAGTCAGCGTTCGTGAAAACATATACTTTGCCGATATCACCGGACGGGTGCTCGCCGATATCCATGGATGAGGATACGACGCAGCAGGGCGTCCCCTCGTTTTGACTCGCATAAACGGCGGAGGCGAGCTTGGGGTTGCGGAACATGTCCATAACGCCGTGGTAGCATATCCCGTCGCCGCTGCCGAAATCCTGATGAGTGTTGTAGTCGAACATACACCAGGGGAAGATACCGCTTATATCGTCGTCTGCGTACATCGCGTCGAGTACCTTCGCGTGCCGCAGTGCGTGGCTGAGACGGTGACGCTCATCGTCAAAAGGCTTTGTCGGGAACATATGTCCGTTGCATTCGGAAACGAGATAGCCGTTATGCTTTTTCTGAGTGACCGATTTCTTCGGCTTGAGTCCTGCGTTATCGCCGCAGTGCGAAAAATCGTTATACGCGTAAACATCCTCGAGCAGATGGCTTTTTTCGATGTATCTCACGCCGCTGGTCTGACGGCCGGAATCGAGCGTGTGCGCAACGGCGTTGGTGCGCCTGTAAAGCTCGTCGCAGTCCTGTGATTCGTTTATCCTCACGCCCCAAAGCATGATCGACGGGTGATGCATGTACTGCCGCACCATTTCGTCGGTGTTTCTGACGGCCTGCTGCTTCCAGTCCTCATCGCCTATGTGCTGCCAGCCGGGTATCTCCGTAAACACGAGAAGGCCAAGCTCATCGCAGCGCGATATGAAGTGCTGCGACTGCGGATAGTGAGAGGTGCGCACGGCATTTACGCCAAGCTCATTTTTCAGTATCTCCGCATCGAACTCCTGCACCGACTTCGGCATCGCGTAGCCGACGTAGGCGTAAGCCTGATGGCGGTTGAGCCCGCGGATCTTCAGCCTTTCTCCGTTGAGATAGAAGCCGTCGCCCTTGAATTTCACCGTTCTGAAGCCGAAACGAACACTCTTTTCGTCTACGCATTCGCCGCCGCGCATGGCGCGGATACGCGCGGTGTACAGAATGGGGGAGTCAACAGACCAAAGCTCTGCTCCGGGAACATTGAGCTCAAATGCCTTGCCGACAGCCGAAGATATAACAGCGCCTTTTTTATCGACAATGTCGGTAACGACGTTTCCGCAGGCGGAGGATATCCTTACGCGGATCTCGCGCAGGCCGGTGTTTTCTATGAGCACTTCCTCAATGTACTCGGGATCCTTTACCTCAAGCGTGACCTCGCGGTACAGACCGCCGTAGCACAGATAGTCGATGACAAAGCCGAACGGGGGAACGTTCAGGCTCTCGCGTGTGTCGAGACGCACGTCGATGACGTTCTCGACGCCGAGCTTGACAAAATCGCTTATATCGACGCAAAATGCCGTGTAGCCGCAGGCGTGATAGCCGACTCTTTCGCCGTTGCAGAATACAGTCGCTTCGTGCGCCGCGCCGTCAAAGCGCAGAATAAGTTTCTTGCCCTGCCAGTCTTCGGGGGCGGTGAAAACCTTCCTGTAGCCGCAGACCATCTGATAGTCGCGGCAGTCGATGTAGTTATAGGGTATCTCTTTTGTCGTGTGCGGAAGCCTGACGGAAACGGCCTTATCGAAGCCGGCGTCAAAATCCTCCGTGAACAGCCAACCATTATTGAAAGCAATGTCCATATGATAGCTCCTTGGAGTTTTTTTGTTTAATTGTATCATATTCGCCCATCATTGCAAGATAATGTTGATTTTAAGCTCATGAAACTATATAATATCTCTGATATTTTAAGATCGGAGTATTATAATGGATAAGCTTCTCAACACGAAACTGTTTCTTCTGGACATGGACGGTACGCTCTACCTCGGCGACGAGGTGTTTGACGGTGCGGTCGATTTTATAAATACCATCAAAAAAAGCGGCAGAGAATATATATACCTGACCAATAATTCCTCGCGCGCGGGCGTTGATTATATAACACGCCTGAGAAAGCTGGGCTTCCCCTGCGAAAAGGAGAACGTGTTCACATCAGGAATGGCGACGGCGATGTATCTAAACAGCCGCCACCCCGGAGTCCGCGTCTATCCCGTCGGAACTCCGGCGTTTTTGGGCGAGCTTGAAAGCTACGGCGTTCCCCTCGGCGATAACGAGGATGTCGGCGTTGTGTGCGTTGGCTTTGACACTACGCTCACCTATGAAAAGCTTGATAAGGCCGTACATTATCTGCGCCGCGGTGCGGCATTTGTCGCCGCAAATCCGGACTGGGTCTGCCCGATGCCTGCAAATGAGGTGCTGCCCGACTGCGGAAGCATCTGTGCGCTCCTGACCGCCGCCAGCGGCGTTGAGCCCGTGTTCATCGGCAAGCCTAATCGCAATATGGTTGACATAATATCAGAACAGACGGGTATTCCAAACGAAAACATCTGCTGCGTAGGCGACAGGCTTTATACCGATATTGCGGTGGCGCAGAATGCCGGAGCGGTGTCCGTGTGCGTCCTCTCGGGCGAGAGCAGCATGGAGGATATCGAAAAAGCCGAGCGCAAGCCGGATTACGTTCTCAAAAATGTCGCCGAGATCGCCGGCATACTCAAGGCGAATATGTGATTTACAGAATGTTATTTGATTTTCGCACAGTGTGTGCTATAATACATTAACGGTCGGGAGGTGAGCGAATGCCGAAGCAGACCGGAACAAAGCAGATAGCGTCAAACCGAAAAGCTTTTCACGATTATTTTGTGCTTGACAGGTTTGAAGCCGGCATAGAGCTTGCCGGAACGGAGGTCAAATCATTAAGAGCGGGCACGGTCAATATGAAAGACTGCTACTGCACTATAAAAAACGGCGAGCTTTTCGTGAGATCGCTGCACATAAGCCCCTATGAAAAGGGCAATATTTTCAATAAAGACCCCGTGCGGCCGAGAAGACTTCTCATGCATAAGCGCGAGATAGTAAAGCTCAACGCGCGTGTGATGCAGGAGGGCGTGGCGCTCATTCCGCTGTCGCTTTATTTTAAGGACAGCAGGGTGAAGGTTGAGCTTGGCCTGTGCAAGGGCAAAAAACTGTATGATAAACGAAATGACGACGCGAAGCGCGAAGCTGCGCGCGACATTGAAAGAACATTGAAGGAGAGACACTGATGAGCAATCCCATAGTAACCATCGAAATGGAAAACGGCGATATCATAAAGGCGGAGCTTTACCCCGAGGCAGCTCCCAATACGGTCAATAATTTCATTTCACTGGTAAAAAACAAATTTTATGACGGCCTTATCTTCCACCGCGTCATTCGCGGCTTCATGATCCAGGGAGGCGACCCCCAGGGTATCGGTGTCGGCGGTCCCGGCTACTCGATCAAGGGAGAGTTCAAAATGAACGGCGTTGTCAACGACATTAAGCATACTCGCGGCGTTCTGTCCATGGCTCGCGCGATGGCACCGAACTCCGCCGGCAGCCAGTTTTTCATCATGCACGAGGACGCACCTCATCTCGACGGCCAGTATGCCGCATTCGGCAAGGTCATTGAGGGCATGGAAAACGTCGATAAGATAGCAAAATGCATGACAGGCAGAAACGATAAGCCCATTCACCGTCAGGCAATGAAAAAGGTCACCGTCGATACCTTCGGCGTCGACTATCCCGAACCCGAGAAGATGTAAAATCAAAGGGGTGCGGAAAAACTCTGCACCCCAAAGAAAAATGCCTCATATATACCATCAAGCTATTTGGGCCGCTGCAAATTCTCATCGCACTACTTGGTGCGTACAAAATTCAGTATCGCACCTTTGGGCTGCGTAGCAGTACATTACAGTATCATTGCAAAGGTCGGGTCACGGCAGTACCGACTAAGTCATGCCTCAAAGCGCTACTAAGAATATGGGGATGTACCGGTTTCGACGGGGGTATGGAGGCAGGAATAGCGAGCGGATGCGCCTACCATCCTAAAAATGGGCAGCTTATAAATTAAAGAACAACAACGATACTGTTCTTCTCGCTGCTTAATTAGCGAGCGTTCCCTCAGGGAGGACCACGGCCCTGAACGGAGCGTCGATCAGTGGTGCCCGTGAGTGCGCAAAGCTTTGAGCGCACCACGCATAATGAAGCTACCGACTCTGCGAGCCTGACGGCCGGCGCGCAGGGAAGGGAATACAGTCGACCGTATGCGCTCGGAGAAGTTCCTGTTAAAGTGCTTTCGGACGGGGGTTCAACTCCCCCCATCTCCACCAAAAGTCCACCGTAATTTTGATAGAATTGCGGTGGGTTTTTTCTGGCCGGAAAACCGCTTGAAATCAGGCATTTCAGGCATTCCGACTCAAAAATTGACCCCGCTGCGGAGCAATTCTGCGGCAGGGTTTTGTGCGTTTTATAGGGATTGTGGCTTTCTGCACCGCTGTAATCGTTGAATTACCGGGGTTATTCGTTAAACAGCCGAGTTCAGATAATAACTCCTTGCACCATTTGATTTTTCGAGCATCTATGCCTTGCACATCCGAAAACAAGTCATTATAATGTAGAATGATTAGAATCATTCGTTCTTCAAGGGAGGGGATTGTATGGCAGATAAACGGATGTTGGAAAACAAAAGGGTTAAGGACAGTATTGCACTTGCCTTTTTCTCTTTGCTCCGAGAGTGTAAGGAAGAGGATATTACTGTAACAGAGATTGTCAACATGGCGCAGGTATCCCGCATGGCATACTATCGCAATTTTGACTCTAAGATAGAAATTATTAAATACTATATCAATGAAACAATTTGGTCGGAATTGAATGCTTTGCTGGGAGAAAATATCGAATGGCTCTCCGGGGAGTTCAACACACATTTTTTTCATATCATGAAGAAATATCGGGACATTATCATTCTGCTGAATAACCGCGGATATGCAAGCATCATATTAAATGCTTTTAATGAAAAAAACGAGGAGTTGGCCGGAGACATGCCAGCCACTTCCGTTGACCGGTACAAGCTGTATTGTGCGGCAGGTGCGGGATTCAACGTTGCATTGATGTGGTTGCGAGGCGGCTGCCGTGAAAGCGAAGAGGAGCTTGTAGGCAGTCTCAGACTGCTCATCCAAGCGTGTGCGGTATCATAATAATCTGAGCCAATAAAAGCAGCGGTAATAACGATAATTGAAAACGAAATATATTAAAGAGTGCAAGGGAGTGGCTTTTGTCATTTCCCTTGCGCTCTTTAATATACAAACCCGTTACGTTTCTTGCGCTTTTGATACGTTACACTTTTCGCAATAAATGAATGACGAGTTTACAATAGAAAATGGAGAATGGTTCTCACTGCGACTGTACAAAAAACACAAAGAAAGGGAGATTGTAATGAATACTACAATGAAAAAGACACTTACTATTGCAAGCTTAGCGTGCGCTGCCGTGGTATGCGGTAAGCTGATGCAAAAAGACGAAACACAGAAAATGCTTTTCAGAGTTTTAGGCGAAGACAAATTCCTGGCGCTGAATGAAGTTGCCCATGTAATGGGGGATTTTGCGATGTGGCCGATCGACTTCGTGAGAGCGCAACTACCCTGACTGATCAGAACTTAGAGAAACAAGAAAAAGGAGATATATTATGAATCCCAAATATGAACCTCTATTTACTCCGTTTAAAATCGGAGATGTGGAAATCAAAAACCGTATCGTACAGTGCTCCATGGGCGGCACAACGCTGTTCGGATGGCTGGAGCCCTCTCATTTTGATCTTGAAGGTGCTGACTTCCTACTGCAGCGTGCAAAGGACGGTGTGGGTTTGGTGCTTCCCGGTATGCAGGTCATCCGCGATACTTTCGGAAAGAAATGGTTAGACCAGAACCGACAGATGTATCGTGTGCTCAAGCCCTATATGGATGAGTATCACAAGACCGGAGGAAAGCTGTTCATCCAGTTGGCAGGCGGCTTCGGCCGTTCTATGGCTGTTACGCCGTGGATGGCAAAGCTTGGCCGCAGCGATTTGCTCAACAAGCTTGCCAGCCCTGTTATTGATGTTCAATACAGCTGTGCATCTGCATCTGAGACACCGAACCGCTGGGCTGATAATCTCAACTCCCGTCCGTTCACCATTGAAGAGATACAGGAGATGGTCTACCATTTCGGCGCGACTGCCAAAAAGCTGCGCGAATCCGGCATCGATGGTGTTGAGATCCACGCTGTCCACGAGGGGTACAATCTGGATCAGTTTGCCATTGCCAATATGAACTTCCGCAACGACCAGTATGGTGGCTCTTTGGAGAACCGTCTCCGTTTTGCCACTGAGATCGTGCAGGAGATCAAGAAACAGGCCGGCAGCGATTTCCCCGTTTCTCTGCGTTACTCTGTCCGCTCCTGCACCAAGGGCTGGCGTAGCGGTGCAATGCCGTATGAGGACTTTGAAGAATTCGGCCGTAATATGGAAGAGTCCGAAAAGGCGGTAAAAATCCTTGAGGCGGCCGGCTATGACTTCCTCAACTGCGATAACGGTACCTACGATGCATGGTACTGGGCGCATCCGCCTCAGTACATGCCCGACAACTGCAACCTTGCAGATGTCGAACATATCCGTGAATTTGTGAATATCCCGGTTGCATGTGCCGGCCGTATGGATCCGGTTAAGGCTGCAGAGGAAATCGCAGCGGGTCGTCTTGATGCAGTCGCGATTGCCCGTCAGAACTTGGTTGACGAGAACTGGGTCACAAAGATCAGAACCGGCAAGGAAGATACTATCCGTCCCTGTATCCGCTGCCACAACGGCTGCTTCAACTTCTCCAAGTCTGAAGGTACTGAAAATGTACAGGCACTTGGCGATTCTCTGCACCTTGGCCGGTGTGCACTGAACCCGCCTATCATGCAGCACAAGCGCTATAGGATCGTTCCGACAAAATCCCCGAAGAAGGTCGCCGTTATCGGCGGCGGCATCGGTGGTATGGAATGCTGCTTGGTACTGAAAAAGCGTGGTCATAATCCCGTTCTGTTTGAAAAGACCGGAGAGCTGGGCGGTCTTTTCCTGACTGCATCCGCCATGACCTTCAAGGAAAACGACAAGGAGCTTATTTGCTGGTATAAGCGCGAGATGGAGGAGGCCGGTATTGAGATCCGCTTTAACACGGAAGTTAACGACTTGGGTACCATTAGAAGCGCATTTGACGAGATCATAGTCTGCACCGGCTCCGTGCCGCGCAAGATGCCGCAGATCAAGGGATTTGACAAAACCATGGACTTCCCCGAATTCCTGAAGGATCGCAAGATTGAAGACGAGAAGATTAATACAGTCGTCTTCCTCGGCGGAGGTCAGTCCTCATGTGAAGCAGCATACGACATGGTCTACAACTTCAACAAAAAGCCTATCATCGTTGAGTATGGCAAAGATCTTGTAACGGCGCAGGCCACAAGCCTTTGCAATACATCCTTCCTGCGTGATGCCATGAAGTACCATGAAGTTCCCACCTATCTGCATTCCACCATCACCGAGATAGGCGACGGCTACTGTATCATCAAAACGCCCGACGGTGAGTTCCGTCAGGAATGCGATGCGGTAGTTAACGGTATCGGCTTTGTTCCGGCTCCAGTAGGCGAGAAAGGACCTCATGTGCATCGTGTTGGTGACTGCGTAGCTGTAGGAAATCTGCGCACCGTCATTTGGCGTGCATGGGATGTATGCATGCGCATCTAACCCCTGCCGCTTCAACCGTAAGCTGAGAACAAAAACCGCAGGCTTTGCCGCCTGCGGTTTTTGTGCAGCGGCGCAGAATACTGCCCCCCCTTAACGGGTTTCTATCAAATAGACTTGAAATTTTACTCAATGATGAAAATGCAAGGCGGCTGAAATACACAACAGCTTACCTTTTGCCGAGGTTTCGCTTAAAGCGTATGACCGCGGAAAACCTGCCGCGCAGCGGCGCGGCGGCGTAGGCGAGGATGAGCGTGCGCCCTTTGTATGTAAAAACATCGGCCTGAATGCTCGCGGAACAGCTTAGATCGGCATCGTAAACTATGCGCATAAGTTCATCGTTTGAAAGCTCCTCGCCGTCGAGAATGAGCGCGGTGACATCGTCTGAAGCGGTGTTGGATAACATAATATTTCACTCCTGTATTTAACAAATTTACACCAAGGGAACAAAAATAACTCAAACTGAATAACAGCCCGAAAAATTTCGTTAACAATGCATAGTTTAACGGAATTTTTTTTGATTTTCTATACAAAAATTATGGAAAAACAACAAATAAGGTGCTATACTGTATGAGCATTATGTAAAGTAGATAATTATTTTTCCCGAGGCGCATTATGAGCTATATTGAGAAGAGAATAGACAGTGAGGAAAAGTACCGCGGCGTCATTGTGAATGTACGTCTTGACCACGCCGAGCTTTGCGACGGAAGCATTGTAAAGCGCGAGGTCGTCGAGCATCCGGGCGGCGCGACGATACTGCCCATTGACGATGAGGGTTATTGCTACTG
>CAVGIU010000023.1:0-18220 GCA_963629425.1 Oscillospiraceae bacterium | reverse complement strand
ATTCGGCCATCTTGGGGTTCCAGCGGCGGGTCTGGTGACCGAAGTGGACACCGGCTTCCAGCAGCTGCTTCATTGATACTACTGACATTTGTTTTTCCTCCTGATTTGTTTTTTCCTCCGGGCACATCTTCCCTCACCGCAAACCGTAGTCACATGCGGAAAAGTCCGTGTCCGTGCGAAATGCCTTGATATAATATCAAAATTTCATCGGCTTTTCAATAGTTTTTTGCCATTTTGTCGAAAATTTTTTCTTTTTTTCTGCGGCGGCGCGGCTGATCGTCCGCAGTTTCGACGAGGATGATGTCTCCGCCGATGCGAACGATGCATTTCCACGGCAGGATATAGTCGTCCTCCCTGCCGAAAAGCCCGAAAAACTTGGCCTTTCCGGGCGTTATGAGCGAGATGAGCCGCCCTTCGGTTTCGTCAAATTCCGCATCGCACACATAGCCGAGACGTCTGCCGGTGTGTACGTCGATGACCTCTTTGTATCTCAGTTCGGAAAAATAGCTTATCATTTCTGCGCCTCCAACATCAAAATACCGTCGTATACATCATACGGCGGTATATGTATGTCCTATTATTCCGTTTTTCCCTTCGGTATGGATATGGTAAGTATCAGCTCGCTGTCGGTCTCCTCGCGCTTCATTCCGGCGGCTATGCCGCCCTGCTTCATGAGGTCGAGCCCGTGCAGGATGGTGTTTACGAAAACGCGCACATCCTTCATGATAAACGTCCGCTTCGGGTCAGGTCTCTCCTCCGGTTCGCGCAGGAGCGACTCGATATACGCGTCGGCGGCGGCGACGTTCAGATCGTGCTCGATCATATATTCCAGCGCCATGCGCTGGGCGTTATCGTCCGGCAGACGCAGCAGAGCACGGCCGTGGCGCTCTGTAAGGCCGCTCGCGTGCAGCGCGGCGAGCACATCCTCCGGCAGCTTCAAAAGCCGCAGCTTGTTCGCCACAGCCGACTGCGATTTGCCGATCCTGCGCGCGGCCTCCTCCCGGCTCATGCCGAAGAGCTTTATCAGCTGGCTCAGGCCGTTTGCTTCCTCGATAAAATCGAGATCGCGCCGCTGCAAATTTTCGACGAGCGCGATGAGGCTCGCATCCTCAAGGCTCACGTCGAGCAGGATGCACGGCACGTCGTACAGGCCGGCAAGGCGCGCGGCTCTCAGCCGACGCTCGCCGGCGACGAGCTCATACCTGCTGTCGCGCAGTCTCACGGTCAGGGGATTTAAAACGCCGTACCGGGCTATGCTCTCGGAGAGCTCCTGAAGCTCTCCGTCGGGAAAGTTTTTTCGCGGCTGCACGGGGCTGGGCTCAAGCTCGTCCACCGGCAGCCAGATCACGCCGCCCCGCCGCGTTCCGGGGCGCAGCTTTGTCGCTTGCATAAGTGTACCTCCTATACACCGTAGAGTATATAGAAAACTTACACTGTTTTCCTTGCAAAGTCTGCCGCATCGTGTGGTTTACATAAAAAATCTGCACTGTATCAGTGCAGATTTTTCAGCTTATAAGCTCCGGGCAGAGCTCGGGATTTATGGTTTCGGAGCAGGCGGCGCACATGGCGGCGGCCTTCATGGCAACCGACGCGCTTTCGGCTATGCCGAGGCCGTTTACTCCGGCCCATATTATCGCAGCCGTGGCCGCGTCGCCGCAGCCGGTGCAGTTTACGATCTCGGTCGTTTCGCAGGGAAGCTTGATTATCTCGCTGCCCTCCGCCGCGACGATGCCGTCGCCGCCGAGAGAGACGAAGACCTTCTGCACGCCCTCGCGCAGAAGAGCCTCCGCCGCAAACAGCGAGGTCGTTTCGTTGGTCATGCTCTTTGCCTCGAACTCGTTGGGCTTGAAGGCTGTGAGCTTTGAAAGTGCCGGTCTGAGCCGCTCTGCCTTTGCAGCGGACACGGGGTCTGCGTACAGGGGTGCGGTGACGTTTTCGGCTATCCACGCGACGGTCTCACGCGTGAGATTTGCGTCGATGACGACAGCATCGGCCGCATTTATCTCTTTTATATGCGCCTTGAGATACTCGGGCGTGATGCTCGCGGAAATGTCCGTATCGCTCACTCCGATGAGCATATCGCCATTTTCGTCGGTAACGTAGAGATAGCTCGAGGTTCTGCCTCCGCTCATGCGGCGGCTCAGGTGCATATCCATGCCGAGTCTTACACAGCTTTCATACACGCTGTCGCCGTAAACATCGTCGCCGATGGCGGCAATAAACTTAACATCAATCCCCAGCAGGCAGAGATTGTGAGCAATGTTCCTGCCCACGCCGCCGGGGCTGAAGGAGACCGTTCCGGGGTTTGAATCATTCATGTGCGGCACTTTGTTTGGTCTCCCGCATATATCCATATTTACGGCGCCGATAACTACTACAGTTTTATTCCCCATATGCCCTCCGCATACTCTTTTATCGCGCGGTCGGCGGCGAATATGCCGGCCTCGGCAGTATTTGTGATTGACAGTCTCGCACGCTCGGCCGGATCGGATATGACCGAGTAGAGCCTGTCGTGGGTGCTTACGTAATCGCGGTAGTCGGCGCAGAGCATATACGGGTCGCCGTTATACAAAAGTCCGGAGACGAGATCCGAATAGCTCTTACCGTCGGCAAAGCCGCGGCTTATCCTGTCGAGCACCGCGCCGAGCTCGGCATCCTCGCGCGCATAGCGCTGCGGATCGTAGCCCGAGGCCTTGAGTGCGGTGACCTCATCTGCCTTCAGGCCGAACAGGAACATGTTCTTATCACCGAGGCGCTCGTACATCTCGACATTCGCACCGTCGAGTGTGCCGATGGTGACGGCTCCGTTGAGCATGAGCTTCATATTGCCCGTTCCGGAGGCCTCCTTACCGGCGGTGGATATCTGCTCTGATACCTGCGCTGCCGGCATGAGCGCTTCGGCTGCCGATACGCGGTAGTTTTCCATAAAGCAGACCTGGAGCTTGCCTTTGCACAGCGCATCGCGGCTTATATCGTCTGCCAGCGAGCAGATGAGCTCGATGATGCGCTTTGCGGTGTAGTACCCCGCGGCGGCCTTTGCGCCGAACACAAAGCTGCGCGGCGTGAAGTCGGCATTAGGATCCTCGTGTATCCGCATTTGCAGGCGCGTTATAAGCATCGCGCACATAAGTTGGCGCTTATACTCATGAAGCCGCTTTACCTGAACGTCGAGTATGGCGTCGGGATTGAGGGCAAAGCCGTCGTTTTTGGACAAAAATCGCGCAAAATCGTATTTGTTGAGACGCTTTATCTCGTTTACGCGGTGCTGCACCTCGCTTCTTCCGGCGTAATCTAAAAGTCCGATGAGCTTTTCTGGCTCGGTGAGGTACTCGTCGCCCTCCAAAAGCTCGCTCACGAGGCCGTGCAGGCGCGGATTTATCTGCGCGAGCCAGCGGCGGTGGTCGATGCCGTTTGTGACGTAGGTGAATCTCTCCGGGCGGAGCTCGCAGATGTCCTTGAACAGGTCTTTTTTCAGTATCTCGCCGTGCAGACCCGAAACGCCGTTTATTTTATAGCAGGCCGCAAGGCAGAGGTTTGCCATGTGCACCTGTCCGTCGCGGATGATGAGGTTTTTGCCGACCTTTTCGCTGCTGCCGAAGTTTGAGACAAGGTGCTCGCACCAGCGGCGGTTAATTTCGCACAGTATCTCCCACACGCGCGGCAAGAGCGTTTGAACGAGATCCTGCGGCCATTTTTCCAGTGCCTCGCTCATGACGGTGTGGTTCGTATACGCGACCGATCCGCTCACCTGCTGCCACGCCTCATCCCAGCCGAGGCCGTACTCATCCATCATGATACGCATGAGCTCGGGGATAACGAGTGCCGGGTGCGTGTCGTTTATCTGTATAGCGTGGTGCTTTGAAAAGCTTCTTATGTCGTTAAAGCGCCGCATGTGGGTCTTTATGATCGACTGTGCCGTCGCCGAGAGGAAGAAATACTGCTGCTTGAGGCGCAGAGTCTTACCCTCAATGTGATCGTCGGCCGGGTACAGAACCTTGGTGATGACCTCGCTCATCGTGCGCTGCTCGAGGCTTTTTACATATTCGCCCTCGGAGAAAAGATACATATCCAGTGCGCTTGTGCTTCTTGCATCCCAAAGGCGGAGGATATTGACCTCATTGCCGCCGTAGCCCGCGATAAGCATATCGCGCGGAACCGCGGTGACGGTCTGATAGCCTGTGTGCTCTGCGTGGTATTTTCCGAAGCTGTCCCAGCGCGGAGAGATCGTTCCGCCGAAGCGCACCTCAACGGCCTCGTCGTTGCGCGCGACCAGCCAGCTTTCGGCCGCGCTGCGCCAGTCGTCGGCGACCTCGGTCTGCTTACCGTCAACGATCTTCTGGCGGAAGATTCCGAGCTCGTAGCACAGCGAATAGCCCGTTGCGGGGATGCCGAGCGTGGCCAGCGAATCCATATAGCACGCGGCCAGTCTGCCCAAGCCGCCGTTTCCGAGTCCGGCATCGTTTTCCGCCTCGAATATATCCGAGGCATTACGGCCGAGATCGGTCAGTGCGCCCGTAAGAGCGTCTGCTATGCCGAGGTTGAATGCATTTTTCATGAGGCTGCGCCCCATGAGAAATTCCATGGACAGATAGTGCACCTCACGCTCGGGGCACCTTGCCTCCTCGACGGCGAGCAGTCTGCTCATTATCTCGCGTATAACGATGGCGCTTGCCTGAAACACCTGATCGTCGGTCGCGGTTTCTGCTGTCACGGCGAAGTGCGCACAGAGCTTATCCTCTATTGCGCTGCGCACCTCGTCGCGTGAAATCTGGCTTATGAACATAGTTTTGCTTAACTCCTTAGATCTTCGTGTCCTTCGGGAGCACTACCGGCAGCTTCTCGCTGCCCATGATAGTTTGGAAAGACGATATGCTCGACTGCTTATCGGCAATGACGTTTTTCATGATAACACCCTCGCCGATCTCCGTTCCGCGCATGATAACGCAGCCGGAGAGCTTCGCGCCCTTGCGTATGCGCACATCGGAGGAGATGATGCAGTTTTCTATCTCACCTTCTATTATGCATCCGTCGGCGACGAGGCAGTTGTGTGCGCTCGAGTCCTCGGCGTAATATGTGCTGACATCCTCATGCGTTTTCGTGCGCACCGGGCGCTGAGCCGGAAACAACTCGGCGCGATTTGCTGCCGAGAGCATATCCATATTTGCATCGAAGAAGTCTTCAGTGCTCATAATGCGCCTGCCATAGCCGCGGTGGAAATAGACATTCACCTTTCCGCCATTTGCAAGATAATCGGCTATCGCGTCACGGTGGAAATGATAGTGGTTTGCTGCGGCGCAGGAGTTCATCATCTCAAGCAGAAGCTGCTTTGATATTATATACGCTTCGAGCGACGCTGCGCCCTCACCGGCAGCTGTCTGATTAAATATCATGCGCCGCGCAAAGCCGTCGGCATCAACTATGTAGCGATGGTGCTTATAGTCGGGCGTTGAGTCGGTGCAGATGGCGGTTATTTCGGCGTCTGAGGCAAGATGCTCGCGTATCGCAGCACGCAGGTCGATATTGGCGGCTGTGTTGCCGTGCATCATGACTATATATTTCGCGCTTATGTCGTTTATATAGGTCGAAACGGCATTTAATGCCTCGATCGTACCGTTGTAGTCGCCCCGGTGATACTCGGGCAGACCAAACGGCGGCAGCATACGCAGTCCGCCTATTCTGCGGCCCATATCCCAGTCCTTACCGCTGGCAAGATGGTCAAGCAGTGACTGATAATCGCGGCGCATAATAACACCGACATCGTGTATACCGGCATTCATGAGTGACGACAGGGCAAAGTCTATCAGTCTGTATCTTCCGCAGAACGGAAGTGAGGACGCTGTGCGGCGGCGTACAAGCTCACCCAGTTCGGGAACCGCACCGTAAGCAAAGATTATTCCGTGAAAATCGCTCATTTTCAGACCTCCTCGCTCTTATATATCATTGCGCCCGGCTTAACACAGGCGTTCTCTCTTATACTTAGTCTCGGGCCGCATGTCGCAACGCCCCAGCCCTCGCTTCCGTCGGGAGCGGCGCCGACATGCGCGCCGCTGTGTATTACGGTCTGCTCGCCGATGATGGCGTATTCCACCGTCGCCCCTGCTTCGACCTTCGCGCCGGGCATAAGCACCGAATAGAGCACCTTCGCTCCCTTTTCGACGACCGCAGACGACGAGAGAACGGAGTTTTCAACATGTCCCTCGATCTCGCAGCCTTCGGTGACGATCGAATGTACAACAGTGGCATCGGAGCCAACATAGTGCGGCGGCTGCGCTACGCTTCTTGAGCGTATCGGCCAGCTCGGATCATAGAGATTTATAAGCGTTGTCGACAGCATATCCATGTTCGCATCCCACAGGCTCGTTATTGTGCCGACATCGCGCCAGTAGCCGTCAAAGCGGTACGGCCAAAGCTTTTCGCCGGCATTAAGCATATTGGGAATTATATTTTTGCCGAAGTCCTTGCTCGAATCGGGATCGTTCTCGTCCTCGATCAGGTACTTGCGGAGCTTTTTCCAATTAAATATGTATATGCCCATAGAAGCGAGGTCGCTCTTGGGCTGCTTGGGCTTTTCCTCAAACTGCTCGACATAACCGTCGGAGCCGAGATTCATAATGCCGAAGCGCGTTGCATCCTCCATGGATACCTGCAAAACGGCTATCGTGCAGGCGGCATCCTTTTCGATGTGCTCGCGCAGCATTTTTGAATAGTCCATCTTATAGATGTGGTCGCCGGAAAGAATGAGGACATTATCGGGATCGTACATCTCGATGAAGCCGATATTCTGATAAATGGCATTGGCCGTTCCGGAAAACCATGAGCCTGTCTCCCCCGCTGTCTGATACGGCGGAAGGATGAACACGCCGCCGTCGGTCGAGTCCAGATCCCATGGCTGGCCGCCGCCTATGTAGCTGTTGAGCTGAAGCGGACGGTACTGCGTGAGCACGCCCACCGTGTCTATACCCGAGTTTGCGCAGTTTGACAGGGGGAAGTCAATTATGCGGTATTTTCCGCCGAAGGGCATATTCGGCTTCGCCACGTCCTGCGTAAGGGCGTAAAGCCTCGAGCCCTGACCTCCTGCGAGGAGCATTGCTATGCAGCTTTTCTTCATGTCGTCCGTCCTTTCTGACTTTCATTTAATTTAATTGAATGACGGCAAAGTGCCTGAGCCCCCTGCCGTCATCGCATAGGGGATAAACTAAGCTGACGGGAGTAAAACCCCTGCCGATCTAGCCCCTTGTGTTGAATTTATTCATTGCCTTGTCTGCGCCCTCGGTGATATAGCATTCGACGGCATCGGCCGCTTTTTTCGCAACGGCCTCTATGTCCGCCGCATCCTGCCCCTTGAAGGCGGAAAGCACCCAGTCGACCATGTCATAGTCCGGGTGCGGCGGAGCGCCGATACCCAAACGGATGCGCGGAAACTGATCCGTTCCGAGCTGAGCAATAATGCTCTTGAGCCCGTTATGCCCTCCGGCGGAGCCTCCGCGGCGTATGCGGAGCTTGCCGATGGGCAGCGCCGTTTCATCGGACACAACTATGACGCGCTCGGGCGGCACCTTATAGAACTTCACCGCCTGAACTATTGCGTCGCCGGACAGGTTCATATAGGTCTGCGGCTTCATGAGCAGTACCTTGTGCCCGCCGATATCTACCGTCTGCGTGAGCGCCTTGAAGCGCATTTTGTTTATACTGACGCCCAGCTTCTTTTCCATGGCATCGGCCGTCATAAAGCCGGCGTTATGCCTTGTTCCGTTGTATTTAAGCCCGGGGTTTCCGAGAAATGCTGCGATCCACTCCACCCCGCCTTTGGAGAAAAACATCTTACTCAAACAGATTGGAGATAGATATCTCCTCGTAAACGCGCTGGATAGCCTCGGCAAACACCGGAGCTACGGACATATACTTAATCTTCTCGCAAGGCTGTGCGGTTTCGGGATACGGGATGGTGTCGAGCAGCAGCAGCTCCTTGATGCAGCTGTTCTCTATACGCTCGATTGCAGGGCCGGAGAGCACGCCGTGGCTTGCGCAGGCGTAAACTTCCTTTGCGCCGCCGAGCTCGACGATCGCCTTTGCAGCGCCGCAGAGAGAGCCTGCTGTATCGACCATATCGTCGAGCAGGATGCAGGTCTTGCCCTCAACATTGCCGATGATGTTCATGACCTCGGACTGATTCGCCTTCTCGCGGCGCTTATCGACGATGGCCATGTTGCAGCCGAGCTTCATGGAGAAGTTGCGCGCGCGGGCGGTACTGCCGACGTCGGGGGATACGACCATTATATCGTCATTATCCTTGCCGAAAACGTCGATGTAATGCTTTGCAAAGAGTGGAGCACCGAAAAGATTGTCAACGGGGATATCGAAGAAGCCCTGAATCTGAGCGGCGTGGAGATCCATGGTCAGAACGCGGTCAGCGCCTGCAGCGGTGATGAGGTTTGCAACGAGCTTTGCGGAGATGGGGTCGCGGCTTTTGGCCTTGCGATCCTGGCGGGCATAGCCGAAATACGGGATAACGGCTGTGATTCTGCCTGCGGATGCTCTGCGCATCGCGTCAATCATGACGAGCAGCTCCATGAGATTGTCATTAACGGGCTTGCAGGTCGACTGAACTATGAACACGTCGGCGCCGCGCACCGGCTCATGTACGGATATCGAGCACTCGCCGTCAGCGAAGTTTGCGCAGGTGCACTCGCCGAGGTTTTTGAAAAGCTGGTTGCATATCTGATTTGCGAGCTTGGGATTGGAATTGCCGGAGAATACCTTAATCTCTTTGCCGTGGGAAATCATTTTAAATCGTCCTCTCTGTATTTATTCGGGGTTTCACCCATTATCTTTATCCATTGAATTATACCAAATGCACTGTCATTTGAAAAGAGGCTTAATAAACAATTTTGTAACCGGATTGACCCCTTTTCTGTATAAAAGGGCAAGCATTTCATTGTTTATGCCGCTTTTGCGCAGTCTCGTGAATGTTCACATCGTGCCGTCGCCTCTTTGCCGCGCGTCCTTCGGGCCGATATTTTGCGGGTGTGATCGAACCCGACAGCGCTCGCAGTGATTACTGAGTTTTGGAACAAGCGGGTGCCTTCAGTCATTATAATATACTGCTTTGAAGTTTTTTATGGAACTTAATATAAAACCAAGGGAATGATTTATTCACCCCCCCTCGGCTCAGCATAGAGCAAATAACCTTATCTTGATATTTTCCCCCCCTGACAGTTTTCTGCCTGCCGATTAATTTACTCTGTTAAGAAATTACCTCTTCATTCTTGACATCGGCTTAACGACACTTTAATATATAGGTATCATTTTACGAACAATCAAATATCTAAGGAGGGATCGAATATATGCTGACGACCCTAACCGACGGTGGGTGGACGCTGCTGCATGACGGTCAGGTGCTTATATCGCACCGAACCGACGCACCGTTTGCAGTCGCCGTTCGGCAGGAAAAAAGCTATGAAAGCTCAAGAGGCACGGTGAAGACCAAGGTCACGGAGGCTGAACGCATAGCGCTGACGGAAGCCGAAATGAACGACGGCGAAGTTACCTTCACTTCTCAGGGGCACAGCCTGCGAGTTGAATACAGCCGTATCAGCGGAGGTGCACTGCTGAGCTTTTCCGGCGAAAGCGGCTGGTCGTATGAGCTGAGTCTGCCTGCGATCAAAAATGAGGCGGTGTTCGGCGGCGGTGAACAGTATCGCAAGGTCAATCTCCGCGGCGAGAAGGTCGTAAACTTCGTCTCCGAGCACATCAAGGCTTCAACGATAGTCGAAAAGGCGCTGCTTCCGGCGGCGCTGTACCGCGAGAAGGATCATTCGCAGATAGGCAGCTATGCGCCCATGCCGGTATTCGTCACCGACAGCAAGCGCTTTATTGCCTTTGACACCGACTGCGACGGCAGTGCGGTGTTCGGCGAAAACGCATACGTTTTCTCATTTGATTCATGCCCTCGCTCGCTCAAGATTCAGTTTGGCGGAAGCTTTGGGGAACTTGCATCCTATGCGGCGGATAACATTCAAAACCGGCAGTATATCCCCGACTGGTGCATGGACGGCATGATCCTCGGCATACAGGGCGGTACGCAGACGATACTTGACAAAACCTTTGCCATGCTCGATGCGGGAGCAAGGATCTGCGGTGTATGGAGTCAGGACTGGTCCGGCGAAAACCGCACAATCATGGGCAAGCAGGTCTGGTGGAACTGGGAGACCGACGAAGAACTTTATCCCGATCTTTCAGGAGCGATAAAAAAGCTTCGGGAGCGGGGTGTGCGCTTTCTCGCCTACATTAATCCTTATCTCGTAAAGGGCAGCCGACTTTATGAACAGTGCGCCGAACAAGGCTACCTCATCCGCCGTCAAAACGGCGAGATATACCACATAAAATCAACGACCTTTGATGCCGGCATGATAGACCTCACCAATCCCGAGGCCGTACGCTTTACGAAAGACATTCTCATAAAAAAGAATATGCTCGATCTCGGCGTATCCGGCTGGATGGCGGATTTCGGCGAATATCTGCCGGTGGACTGCGTTCTGCACGACGGTGACCCCGCGCTGCTGCACAACAAATGGCCTGTGCTTTGGGCAAAGCTCAATCGCGAGGCCATCGAGGAATACGGCGCGGAGGATGTCATGTTCTTCACCCGCTCGGGCTACCTCGGCATTCAGGAATATGCCCCCATACTTTGGAACGGAGATCAGCACACCGATTTCACCCGTGACTACGGTCTGCCGTGCATAATGCCGGCCTGCTTCTCTCTCGGCTTCTCCGGCGTTACCATGCTGCACTGGGATATAGGCGGCTTTTTCTCCTTCGGCAAGCTCAAGCGCAGCGATGAGCTGTTCACACGCTGGCTCGAAGCAGGCACCTTCTCGCTGATGATGCGCAGTCATGAGTCAATACGCCCGTGGGCAAACAGTCAGTTTGACGCGCCGAATGTCCTGCCGCACACTGTTAAGCTTACAAGGGTGCATGCCATTTTAAAGCCGTATATCAAAAAATGTGTCGAGGAAGCGCAGCGCGGCATACCCGCCATAAGGCCCGATTTTTGGGAGGCCGGCAGTCTTTCAGCGAGCCGCGACGAATATTCCTATTTCTTCGGCGACGATATTTTCGTCGCGCCGGTCATAGAAAAGGGCGCAGTGCAGCGCAAAGTGTGCTTGCCTGAGGGCCGGTGGCTGCATTTTTGGAGCGGGAAGCCGTATCGCGGCGGTTTTGCCTATAATGTTTCCGCCCCGCTCGGCCGTCCGGCAGTGTTTTACCGAGAAGACAGCAAGTTTGCCGATGTGTTCAGGGCAGCGGCAGACTGCGCGGAAAAATAAACAGATCAAGGAGAACAATTGATGGAAGAAAGTTATATTTCCCGGACAAGCGGCATAGGCACCCGGGATAAGATCGGCTATGCCATGGGCGATCTTGCATCGCTTTTGGTGTTTGGTCTCGTACAGAGCGTGCTCCAAAAGTATTACACGGATGTGCTTGGTATCGGCGTTGTGAGCATAATGATAATGTTCGTCATCGCCCGTATATGGGATGCGATAAACGACCCTCTTTGGGGGCGCATAATCGACCGCCTTCAGCCCGCTTCGGACGGGCGCTACCGCCGCTGGCTCAAAACCTTGGCTCTGCCTGTTGCGCTGTCGGCAGTGCTGATGTTCGTAAAGATACCCGGCCTCAGTCAGAGCGGCTATCTTGCGTATGCGTATGTGACCTACATTCTTTTCGGAATGCTCTATACGGGTATAAACATACCCTATGGCTCGCTTGCGCAGGTCATAACCTCGGATGACCGCGAGCGCTCATCGCTTTCGGTGTTCCGCTCGATAGGCTCCACCTTCGGCGCAATACCGGCAATGCTGCTGATAAGCTTCTGCTATGTTAAAAACGAAAGCGGCGTTTCCGTCATGAGCTATAATAAGATACTCATAGGAACAATAATCATCGCAGCTGTGTCCGTTTTGGCGTTTTTGCTCTGCTACCGCTGGACAACGGAGCGTGTTCACACAAAGCCCGCCCCCAAGGAAAAGGGGCAGACATGGAAGGTCATAAAGATCCTGCTGCACAGCCGCCCGTACATGGCGGTTTGCCTTGTAGGTATGCTGTTTCTCGCTGCTCAGATGTTCAGTCAGAGCTACAATACATATCTTTTCAACTATTATTTTAATGCCCCGGCTCTGTCGATGATGCCGACGGTGTGCCAGTACCTGCCGGTTGCCGTCATAATGCTGTTCGCCGGCAAGCTCGGCATACGCTACGGTCGCCGTGAAGTATGCGCCTACGGCATGCTCATGGCCGGCGTATGCAATCTTGCCCTGTATCTCGTTGGCGGCACGAATGTGTGGATCTTCCTCGCAGTCTGCCTGCTGTCGGGCATAGGCAACGCATTTATCTTCCTGCTCGTTTGGGCAATCGCGACCGATTCCATCGACTACAACGAGGTAAACTACGGTCTGCACGACGAGGCGACAAGCTATGCATTCTTCACCTTCATGCGCAAGCTCGGCCAAACCATCGCCGCAATACTCGTAAACCTCGCTCTGCTGCGCATCGGCTATACCGACAATGTACTCAACACGGCCAATATAACCGACAGCACGCTCAGCATGATGTTCACAGACTCCGTGCTCATTCCTGCGGTGCTGTACTTCCTCATTTTCATAATACTGCGCTTCATGTATCCCCTCGGCAAGAAAAAGATAGACGAGCTGCGCAGTCAGAAAGAGCAGCTTCTCGGCAGCCTTACGGAAGAATAACAAAAACAAGCATGAAAAAAGCAGCCGTTTGGCTGCTTTTTTCATGCCTGATTAATAGTTATATACCGGTATGCCGAGCATATTTGCGGCGGCGGTGAGCGTTTTTGAGTGACGACCCTTTATGACGGCGTAGTGCGGCTCAAATCCGGCTTTTACGCTGCGCTCGACAATGCTGCGCACTGGCTCGTCGGTTTTCACGACTGTCGAGGTTCCGGTAAACTGCTTAGGCTTGTCAAGAGCCTCGCCCTCAAGGATGAAGAATCGGAACGAGCCGTCCGGCTCACGCCCTACTCGGAACACCGTTGCCTCGGGGAATGCCTCACAGCCGAAGTCCATTGCCGGACCTATCTTACGGTTCGGATGAACACCGACCACGGCGCCTGTGTCTTTACGGGCAAGCTTGCAGGCCGCAGCGCCGCAATGCCAAAATGTGAGCGTATTCTCGTCCTCGTCAAGGGAAACGGGATCACCGAAGAACACAGGCTCGCCGGACAGCTGCATACCCATCCACATCGACAGTGCACCGTATATATCCGCCTCGCAGGCAGCCGCGATACCGAGATCGTTGAGCACTGACAGTACGGCGCACACGGGTGTGCCGAAGGCGGTAAAGAAGTCCGGCCAGCATCGGGATGCAAGAGCGCCGACATTGTTACTGCGGACATATTCATCATAGGCACGCAGCAATCGGGCATAATCAAGCCTGTTCTTTTCGGGCGTTTTCTCAAGCCCGCACATAAGCTTTTCCGAGCGGCTGAGATATTCTGCGCAGTCTGCATCGGAATAGCCTTCGGCAGCGCTTATAAGCTCACGGGCCTCGACACAGTCCAGCTCAACTCCGAAAACGCTCAAAAGCTCGGCGTCGAGCGCTCTGCCGAAGCCGAAGCCCTGCGGGGTGTGTCCCACTGCGGATATTTTGAGGCTGCGCATGCTCAGTATAAGCTCGGCCGCCTTTACGCAGGAGGATATCTCATTGCGCACACGCTCCTCGTCCGGAGCGCCGAAAACATACTCAAAGCGGCAGCCGCCGAAAGCACGCATGGCGTTTGCGGCAGAATAAGCACCCGTCAGTGAGTTAAGGCGCAGCCTGCCGCCGTCGATGACGGGTTCACGCAGCGTCCAGAGGAGGATCGGGCAGCTGACACGGTGCATAACTGCGGAGATATACGCCGAGTTTGCGAACGTGAGATTTTGAAAAACGACAAGGTCGGGCTGAACGGTCTCGAGAAACGCATTGAGCGCGTCTATACTCAGGAGCATATCCTTTGGCATGACAAAGCGCCCGTCAATGCCGCTGAGCAGTGCCTTGGAGGCTTCAAATTGCTCCTTTGCGCTATCCAAATGGAAGGTCGGCACGCCGGCCGGAATATAAACTGGAGTAAAGGTTTTCATTTCACACCTCAATTAATAAACTCTTTTAACAATCATAGAGCGGCAACTCCGATATGTCAACAAAAAATAATAAATCGGAGTCCGTTTTCCGTGTTGACAAACACAATATGCAGGCGTAAGATTTGTTTGCTTAAACCTATTAATCAAATCAGGAGGAGCGTTACATTGAATTGTGATCTAGAAAAAATATGCAAGGATATCCGCTGCGATATCGTAACATGTATCGGCCATCTCGGCGTGGGACATATAGGCGGCTGTCTTTCGATAGTCGAGCTTTTGGCCGTGCTCTATTTTCAGGAGATGAACATAGACCCTAAAAACCCGAAGATGACCGGGCGCGACAGGCTTGTCTGCTCAAAGGGGCACGCCGGTCCCGCCGTTTATGCAACACTGGCAAATCGAGGCTATTTTGATAAAAGCGAGCTTATGACCCTAAACAAAGGCGGCACGCATCTGCCGAGCCACTGCGATATGAACCTCACCGTCGGCATAGACATGACCACCGGCAGTCTCGGTCAGGGCTTTTCCTGCGCAGTCGGCGCTGCACTCGGCTCAAAGCTTTCACGAGACGACGCAACGATATACACCATCATCGGCGACGGCGAGTCGCAGGAGGGGCAGATCTGGGAAGCGGCAATGTTCGCCGCGGCCAAGAAACTTGACAATCTCATCGGCTTTACCGATTACAACAAGCTGCAGATAGACGGTCCCGTTGCGCAGGTAAACGACATTGCCCCCCTTGCCGACAAGTGGAAGGCCTTCGGTTGGAATGTCATCGACGTTGCCGACGGAAATGATGTTTGTCAGGTGTCCGCTGCGGTAAAAACAGCGAAGCTCAACCTCTCGAGCGGCAAGCCGACCATGGTCATTCTCAACACGCTCAAGGGCTGCGGCGTCAAGTGGATAGAGGAGCTGGGTGTCGGCAATCACAACACCAATGTAAGCGAGGAGCAGGCGAAGGCCGCCGTCGCAGAGATAATGGAGGGCTGAGAACATGGAAATGAGAGCAGCTTATGCGCAGTGCCTTGCGCAGCTTATGGAAAACGACAAACGTGTCTGCGTGCTGGACGCAGACCTTTCAAAGGCCAGCGGAACCCGGGCGCTGTATGAGCGCTTTCCCGAGCAGATGTTCGACTGCGGCGTTGCGGAGCAGAACATGGCGTCCATTGCCGCAGGTCTTGCAAGCTATGGGTTCAAGCCGTATATTGAGAGCTTCACCCCCTTTGCGACCCGCCGCATCTGCGACCAAATAGCCATCTCGATAGCCTATGCAAAGAGCAATGTCAAGATAGTCGGCACGGATCCGGGCATATCCGCAGAGCTAAACGGCGGAACACACATGAGCATGGAGGATATCGGCGTTCTGCGCTCCATCCCCGGCATCGTCATATTTGAGCCCGTGGACGAAACGCAGCTTCGCGCGGCCATACCCGTCATCAACGCCTACGACGGTGCGGTGTATATCCGCCTGTTCCGCAAGGAGCTGCCGCAGGTATTCGGCGAGGGCTATAGTTTTGATCTGTTTAAAATCGATACTCTGCGCACAGGTCACGACCTTACAATATTCGTATCCGGTTTTTTAACCGCCGATACGCTGACGGCGGCAGACAGGCTCAATACCGAGGGCATATCGTGCCATGTCGTAAATGTGCATACGATAAAGCCCATTGACCGCGAAGGCGTTATAGCCGCCGCAAAGAAGACCGGTGCGGTACTGACGGTAGAAAACCACAATGTGATAGGCGGGCTTCATTCGGCAGTGCTCGAGGCTTTGGCTCAGGAAAAGCTGCCCGTGTGCGCCGTGGGCGTGCAGGACCGCTTCGGTGAGGTCGGCAAGCTTCCGTACCTGCGTGAGGCACTGGGGCTTACGGCAGATAACATTGTCGCAGCGGCACGAAAGGCCGTTGCACTCAAGTAAACGCTGAATAAATGGCTGTCAGCGTCTGAACGGATAATTTGGCCCTGATTCAGTCACGTTTTCTTGAAATACACAAAGTGATAAAAAGGAGAAACAACATGAAAATTGCAATAGGCAGCGATAAATCCGGCTTTGCCGTTAAGGAGGCCGTAAAAGCATATCTCACCGAGGCCGGTGTGGATTTTGACGATCTGGGAACGAAGGATATTGAGAATGTCGTGCCCTACTATGCCGTAGCGAGCAAGGCTGCACCTTTGGTACAGCAGGGCGAGTACGACAAGGCAGTGCTCATCTGCGGCACGGGCGCAGGCATGTGCGTCGTGGCCAACAAATTTAAGGGCGTATACGCCGTTGCCTGCGAGGGCGTTTACTCTGCAAAAATGGCCCGTGCGATAAACAACGCAAATGTTCTGTGCATGGGCGGCTGGATAGTAGGCCCCGAGATGGCAATAGAGATGGTAAAGGCCTTCCTCGCCACCGAGTGGTGCCAAGATCTTGAAGACTGGCGCAAGGAAAACATGAAGAAATTCGCAGTGCAGGTATCGGCGATCGAGGACGGCGTATATGATAAGTGATTTTGTATATTCCCAGCCTGTCAAAATATTCTTCGGTGCCGGACAGTTCGATAAACTCGGAGAGCACCTTCGTGAATTGGGGCTGAAGCGCTGCATCGTTGTCTGCGGGCGGCATTTTGCGCCGAAAGCGCAGGCTCTGTGCAGAAGTCTTGACGAGCTTTGCGCCGTCTACGGCGAGGTCGAACAAAACCCGCAGCTTTCCGGAGTTATCCGGACCGTAGAGCTTGCCGGGCTGCACGGTGCCGATGCGATTATCGGTATAGGCGGCGGCAGTGCGATAGACACTGCAAAGTTTGCCGCAGCCATTGCGTCCGATGACGGTGAGGCTATAGAATACTACCGCGGCATCCGTCCGTTTCCGAAAAACAGGCTGCCGGTCATTGCCGTTCCCACGACAGCCGGAACAGGCAGTGAGGTAACGCAGGTCTCGGTCATAAGCCATGAGGCAGAAAAAAAGACGATAAATGACCCGGCATTCATGCCGCTGGCCGCAATAGTCGACCCGGAGCTGTGTCTGAGCGTGCCGCCCCGCACAACGATGAACACCGGCCTTGATGCTTTGGCTCATGCGCTTGAGGGCTTTTGGAGCATAAACCGTCAGCCGATATGCGAGCTGATGACCGAGCAGGCCGTGCGGCTTGTACTCGAAAACCTGGAAAAGGCTTATCTTGACGGGAGCGACCTGCAGGCTCGCAGCGCCATGTCATATGCCGCACTGCTCGGAGGGCTTGCCTTTGCCCTGCCCAAGACCGCCGCATGCCATGCGTGCAGCTACCCGCTTTCCGAGGACTATCATCTGCCGCACGGCGAGGCCTGCGCCTTTACGCTTGACAGCTTTGTGCGCATTAATGCAGACGAGCGCCTTGAAGCTCTCTGCCGCAGAGTCGGCCTTGGTGGGACGGAGGAGCTTGCGCAGCGTATTACGGAGCTTAAAAAGCTCGGTGGTCTGAGAACCAAGCTCAGTGAGCTCGGAGAGGTCGACATAGATAAGCTCTGCCGCGACTGTGCGGCGCATCCGCTTATGAAAAACAATCCCGTCCGTACGGATGAGACTGTGTTGCGTAAAATGTTCGAGGCGCTCAGATGAATCCGAAAGCCAAAAGCGTATTCATGATAGGCGGCATGGTGCTGTCATGGTCGGTATACTACACGGTATCGAAGATACTCGTCGACGCAACGGGTTCGGCCGCCTTCTCCGGCATGCTGCTGCGCTTTGCCGCGCTCATTATGCTGACTGCACAGCTGTCTGCCGACCACGCCTTCGGTGCGCTGCTGCATCAGGGTAAAAAGCAGCTCATAACGCTCATTGCCATAGGCGTATTCGGCTTTCTGCTTGACCTGTTTGCAAATTTAGGCTACATGGGCGGTTCACTGAGCACCGGCACGGCGCTTTTAAAAACGGATGTTCTGATGGTAAACCTCGCAACGGTGATAATTTACCGAAAGAAGCTCTACGCATCGGACTGGCTGGGTACGCTCGTCATGATAGGCGGTGTGCTGCTCGTGCTGGGTGTCGACCTTCGGGGGATGAGCTTTAATCCGACCGATCTTTTCTTCATTCTCAGCGCTCTGTGCGTGAC
>CAVGIU010000022.1:8276-18975 GCA_963629425.1 Oscillospiraceae bacterium | reverse complement strand
CTTATTGCCGGTGCCCGGTATCGAAAGTGCGGGCAAAACCGTGAAACTGCCGCTTCCCGTGAGTATGGCGCTGATTTTGCGCCGCATCCCATCGGCTTCCCTGCGCAAGGGTAGCTGTCAGCAAAGCTGACTGAGGGGTCGCTCTACGCAGTTGTTGTTCTGATTTGGTGCAAAATCTACGTCTGCACCATGTAGGGAATGGGCTTGCCCATTCCGCTTGCCGAACCTTGGTCGGCACTGAAATCTATATCGTAGGGGCGAGCATTGCTCGCCATTTTTTAACGGTTTTTGCCTGTGCCCTTGCCTTCCCCTCCGAGGGGAAGGTGTCGCGCTTGCGCGACGGATGAGGTGTTTTTTAGTGGCGGTTTAACGCTGCTGCAAATACATATATTACGGTATCCCGGTTCGAGACAATGGAACAAACCGTAATGCTTCGCATCCCGTAAAATTGCTCTGATTTAGTGCAAAATTTTTGCCTGCACCCCTGCCTTCCCCTCCGAGGGGAAGGTGTCGGCGAAGCCGACGGATGAGGTGATTTTTTAGTGGCGCACCTACATTGTACCGATACATCTTTTGCGTCAGCCCGACCGGAAAGTACGGATAAAACCATCACAAGCGGAACAGGCAAGATAAGTTCCCTACAAGGGCGCGGTGCAGCGCCGTAGTGCGATGCAAAACCGGTTTTTGCCCATATTTCGACACCGGGCGACCGCAAAATGTGTATCGGTGCAGCCTTATTGCGCCACGGAAAACGCCGTGGACCAGGCCTCGTCCATCTGCTCTTTGAACCTTTCGGGCAGGAACTTCATGAGCTCTTCCCATGTGTTGTCGGCATAGCTGAAGTAGAAAACGCCCTTTTCGACAAACTCGGGGAACTCCTTTTTCTCCTTATCGGTGAGCTCGTGGTCGGAAACAAAGCACCACCACGAAAGGCGCGTCTTTATCATGCCGCAGCAGACGGCATCGCCCCACGAAAGGCGATGCTCCACGCTCTCCTCGCCGCCGGTGCGGAAGATGATGCCCTGCTCGGTGAACGATACGTTTGCCATGCCGAAGTTCGTTTCGGATATGAACTTTGCGGCAAACAGCCATATGACCGACAGCACCGCGGCGATGACGGCAACGCCGCGCAGACCCTCGAGCGCAGGGATGAATATGCCGAGGATCGCGACGATGATGCCGAGCGGCAACAGCACGAGTCCCGCGTAGAAAAAGCCCTTCATTATGTTCGAGGGGAAGCGCAGGGACTGAGTTACCTGATATCTTTTGAGTTTCTCACTTTTCATTTTTCTTCGACCTTTCCGTAGAGCGCCCAGGTGTTGCCCGAGGTTATTTTAACGTCTGTGAATTTTCCGATGAGCGACTTATCACCTGAAAGATGCACGAGCCTGCCGCCGTTTGTACGCGAGGAGAGATTATATTCCTCCTTGCCGGTCTCGCCGTCGACGAGAACGCGCACCGTTTTGCCGATGTACTCGGCGTGCTTTTCGGCGGAAACGCGGTTTGCCGCCTCAAGAAGCTTATCGAATCTGCGCTGCTTATCCTCGCGCGTGGCCGCATCCGGCATGCTTGCCGCCGGAGTTCCGACGCGCTTTGAGTAGATAAAGGTGAACATCGCGTCGTAGCGCACCTCGTCGCAGAGCTTTATCGTGTCCTCGAACTCCTCGTCCGTTTCGCCGGGAAAGCCGACGATGATATCCGTCGTCAGGACGATGTCGGGCATGTATTTTCGCGCAAGGCGTACCTGCTCGAGATATTTTTCGGCGGTGTAGCTGCGGTTCATGGCCTTCAGGACGCGGTTATTGCCCGACTGCACGGGCAGGTGCAGTTGATGAGCGCATTTAGAGCACTCGGCCATGGTCCTGAAGAGCTTCTCCGTAGCGTCCTTGGGGTGGCTGGTCATGAAGCGGATGAGAAACTCGCCGGGTATGTCGTTTATCATGCGGATGAGATCGGCAAAATCGACATCCGAGCCGAGGTCTTTGCCGTAGGAGTTTACGTTTTGACCGAGGAGCGTGATGTCCTTGCAGCCGCTCTCGACAAGCTCCCTTGCTTCGGCGAGGATATCCTCCGGACGTCGCGAGCGCTCCCTGCCGCGGACATAGGGCACGACGCAGTAGGTGCAGAAATTGTTGCAGCCGTACATGATCGAAAGCCAGGCCTTGACGCTGCTGTCACGCTTTAGGGGCATGCCCTCGGCGACATAGCCGTCGCACTTTTCGGCGGCGAAAACGCGCTTGTGGCCCGTCATGGTCTTCAGAAGCAGCTCCGGGAAGCGCCACAGCTCGTGCGGGCCGAAAACGAGGTCGACCACGGGGTAGGACTTTTTTATCTTCTCCGTCATGTGCTCCTGCTGCACCATGCAGCCGCACACGGCGATTATCTGCCCCGGGCGCTGCTTTTTGCTGTGATTAAGCTGCCCGACGTTTCCGAGTACGCGCATCTCCGCGTGCTCGCGCACCGCGCAGGTGTTAACGACAATGACATCGGCCTCAAATTCATCCTGCGTGAAGGCGTAGCCCATTTCGGCGAGGTAGCCGCGCAGCTTTTCGCTGTCGGCCTCGTTCTGCTGGCAGCCGTATGTATCGACCATCGCGAGCGGATGCGCCTTGTCTGAAACGAATTTTTCGTAAATTTCGCGGCAGATATCCTCCTGGCGGCGGATCGAATCTATGCTTATCTCTTTTCTCTCGTATGCCATTTTTCAAGTTCCTTAAAACAATAATAATACATTTTATATTAACATATTTTCAGTGGAATTTTCAACATAAATCATGTATAATGAATCAACTAATAATAAAGAGAACAATAAAGAGGTTCATTCATGACACGCATTAATATTCTCCCGCCGCTGGTGGCCGATATGATCGCCGCCGGCGAGGTCGTCGAGCGTCCGGCATCGGTCATAAAGGAGCTTATGGAAAACTCCTTCGATGCGGGCGCGAAAAAGGTGACGGTCGAGTTCAAAAGCGGCGGCGCGACATACATAAAAATATCCGACGACGGCTGCGGCATGAGCCCCGAGGATGCGGGGATAGCCTTCACGCGGCACGCGACGAGCAAGCTGCACGACGAAAAGGGGCTTGAGGCCATCGGCACGATGGGCTTTCGAGGCGAGGCGCTTGCGGCCATCGCCGCCGTGAGCCATATCGAGCTCACAACGCGCGAAAAGGATTCGCCCGAGGGCGTGCGCGTGACGGTTCGCGCAGGCGATATAATCGATATGTCACCCTGCGGCTGCCCGGAGGGCACGACGATAATCGTGCGCGATATCTTCCATAACACCCCGGCGAGGCTCAAGTTTTTAAAATCCGACCGCTCGGAGGCTTCGGCCTGCATAGCCGCCGCCATGCACTGCGCCCTCGGAAGACCCGAGGTGTCGGTGCGCTTAAAGCGCGACGGGGAGGAGGTATTCTTCACACCCGGCGACGGGCGCGAGGAGTCGGCCGTGTACTCGCTTTTAGGGCGCGAGACCGCACGCGGCATGCTGCCCGTTTCCGGCAAAGCCGAGACCATGTCCGTCACAGGATTCACCTCGTCCCCCGCCTTCGGACGCGGAAATCGCGCAAACCAGCATTTTTACTGCAACGGCAGATATATTAAGTCTGTGCTGCTTCAGGCGGCGGTCGAGCAGGCGTATAAAAATACGCTTCTGACGGGGAAATTCCCGTCTTGCGTACTGTATCTCGAGCTGTCGCGCGGCGCGGTGGACGTGAACGTTCACCCGGCAAAGACCGAGGTCAAATTTTCCGACGAAAAAAAGGTCTTCGACCTTGTGTATCAGACGGTGCGCGCCTGCCTCGAGGCAGAGCAGAAGCCTCTTGAGATAACGCTGTCCGAGGGCACAAAAAGAGCCGTTTCCGAGCCTAAACCCGACTTTTTCCGCAGCATGCCGGCCGAAGAATACCGCGCTAAGGCCGCTTCTTCGAGCCCCGCGCCGGAGAGGAGATCGGCTCCCGTTTTCCGCGCGCCTACAGCGTATGAAAAGCCTGCCGCGGCAGCGAATTTTGCCACGAAAGCGAACACTTCGCCGAAAATCGACGAATTTCCCGCGTTTTCGCCCTCCCCGGCGAGAAAAAATGTTGAAAAAGCGGTTGAAAATGTTGAAAAAATCAGCACTCCGGCCTGCCGTGTTATCGGTGAGGCACTGGACACTTACATAATCGCCGAGATCGATGACGAGCTCATGCTCATCGATAAGCACGCAGCGCACGAGCGTATGATATTCGACCGCCTCAAAAAGCAGGAGCGGCAGATAATGAGCCAGACGCTGCTTTCGCCGGTCATCATCCGCCCGACGGCCGAGGATGCGGAGATCATGGACAAAAACTCCGCCCTTCTTGATGAGATGGGCTTTGAGGTCGAGCCCTTCGGTCAAAGCTCCTACGCCGTGCGTGCCGTGCCGGACGATGTCGATGTTTCCGAGGCCGCGTCCGCACTCGAGGAGATATGCGAGAAGCTCCGCGGCGGCGACAATGTTTCGGCCGATTCCGCGCGCGACGAGATACTGCACACCGTCGCCTGCAAGGCGGCTATAAAGGCCGGCAGACGGCACGACATGGCCGAGCTTGAACGTATAGCCTGCGCCGTCGCTTCCGGCGAGGTCAGATACTGCCCCCACGGCCGACCCGTTTCCGCGCGGCTTACGAAAAAACAGCTCGATAAATTTTTCAGCAGGATAGTGTGATATGGCCGAAAAAATTCTTGTTATAACGGGTCCGACGGCGACGGGCAAAACGCGGCTTTCCGTCGAGCTTGCAAAGAGGCTGGACGGCGAGGTCGTATCGGCAGACTCCATGCAGATATATCGCGGCATGGACATCGGAACGGCCAAGGTGACAAAAGCCGAGATGCAGAATGTTCCGCACCACATGATAGACATCGCAGACCCCTCGGAGGACTACTCCGTCTCGCGTTACGTCGGGGAGGCGGATGCCGCCGTGCGCGACATTCTCTCGCGCGGTAAGCTGCCAATTGTTGCGGGCGGCACGAATTTATATATCGATTCGCTCATCGCGGGGCTCGACTTTGCCGATAAGGCGGAGGATGCCGGGCTGCGCGAGAGCTTAAATGCGCAGTATGACGATATCGGCGGCGAGGCGATGCTCGAGCACCTTCGCGGCTTTGATCCCGAGCGTGCGGCAAAGCTCCACCCCGGCGACAAGCGCCGCATAGTGCGCGCCATAGAGATCTATACCCTCACGGGCGAAACGATAACGCGCCACGACGAGGAGACGAAAAAGCGCCCGAAGCGCTATGACGCCGTGAAGATAGCCCTTACATTTGCCGACCGCGCCGTTCTGTACGACAGGATAAATACGCGCGTTGACAAAATGGTCGACGACGGGCTTTTTGATGAGGTAAAGGGGCTTTTAGACCGAGGTCTCCCGCCGGCGAGCACCGCTATGCAGGCCATAGGTTATAAAGAGCCTGCGGCGTATTTTAATGGCGAAATGTCAAAGGACGAGGCGATCGAGCTCATAAAGCTCTCTTCGCGGCGCTATGCTAAGCGACAGCTTACATGGCTGCGGCGCGACGAGTCCGTCCGATGGCACGAGTGGCCCGCCGAGCCCGATTTCGACGCGCTTTTGCGCTTAGCGGACAGCGGACAGTGGACGCAGGCTATACCTGCGAATGAATAATGAATAATTGCGGTGTGCGCAAAGCGCACGGAATTGAATTTCACCTCATCCGTCGGCTAACGCCGACACCTTCCCCTCGAAGGGGAAGGCGTCTTCAGAGGCGCTTTGACGCAGCTGCGGATACGGTGATTGCGGCTGCACGGTGTCGAAAATGCCGACGAAACCTGAAAGCTGCCGCTTATCGCAGGCGCGGTGCAGATTTTGCCGCACCCATTGGCGCCCCTGCGTAAGGGGAGCTGTCAGCAAAGCTTACTGAGGGGTCGTTAGTACGCAGTAATTGTTCCGATTTAGTGCAAAATCTTTGTCTGCACCCTTGCCTTCCCCTTGAGGGGAAGGTGTCACCGTAGGTGACGGATGAGGTGATTTTTCAGAGACGCATTTACATCGTACCGATACGTCAATTGAAGAATCACGATCGGAGACCGCACAGAAAACCGCAGCAAGCGGAATGGGCAAGCCCATTCCCTACAGGGGTGCAGCGCAACATGGTAGTGCTGCGCAAATCTGCATTGCACTCACGGGAAGCGAAGTCTCATGGTTTCCGCCGATGCTCCGAACCGGGCTACCGCAATAAATGTATCGGAGGCAGCGTCCGTTCGCCACTGAAAAACGCAGCTTTCGACCGAATATTTGCGCCTTGTGATTTATTATGGTCCTGTCAAATCTACATAGACAGGAGCACGAAAGATGCAAAAGACACAGAATTTACAGGACGCATTCCTCAATCAGCTTCGCCGCGAGAAGATAAACATCACGGTGTTTCTCGTGAACGGCTTTCAGATGCACGGCATTATCCGCGCCTACGACGGCTTCACCGTCGTACTCGATTCCGACGGCAGACAGCAGCTTATCTATAAGCACGCGATATCGACGATAATCCCGCCCAGACCCGTCGAGCTTAACGCGCAGGAGTGAAAAAGGGCGCGTCGTATCTGAGGTATGCGGCCTGCGCCGTGTTCCTCGCGGCCGCCGCGTGGACGCTCGCGTTTTTTGTCATCCGCGAGCAGTCGCCGAAAACGGTGACGGCCGAGCGCGCCGACGTTACGCTGTCTGTCCTTGCCGAGGGCACGGTCTGGCGCGACGAGACGATTATCGTATGCGATGATGAAAACGCGTACCTTGCGCACAAAACCGGCGACAGGGTATCCGGCGGCAGCGTCGTCGCCGTGCCGCGGGATATGCAGGACGCTTATTTCGAGCATCTTGCCCTATCCGGCGGCGCAGCACCAGACAGAATCGAGATGCGCAGCCTCGTCTACGCGCCGCAAAGCGGCATTTTCAGCACCTTTGTCGATGGGCTTGAGGGCGTTTTCCGCGAGGATATAAGCTCTGCCGAGCCGTTTATACCGCAGGGCGCTGTGGGCAAAATAGTATCGGGCGGCTGGTATTTCATTGCCGACACTCCCGAATACGGAAAATTTCGCACGGGGCAGAGCGTCTGTCTCTCGCTGCCGGATGAGTGCGCGGCGACGGTCGTCTCCGCCGAGAACGGCAGGATAGTTCTGCGCTGCAGAGCCGGGCTGGAGGACGTTTTGAACACTCGCCGCGCGGCGTTTAAAATAACGCTGTCCGAAACGCAGGGGATAAAGATCCCCGAAAATGCGCTGCACCACGACGAAGACGGCAGCTTTGTCTGCGTCCTGCGCGCGGGGCTTTCCGAGCGCTGCGGTGTCGAGATCATCCAAACCTGCGAGGGCTACTGCCTCGCAAGGGAGGATGAAATTCATGAAAACATGCAGATAGTTTTGGATTAAATTTAAGACTAAACATGCTGACGGGAGTCGAACACCTGCCGCCTGTCAGCCACAAAAATAAAAATTCAAATGCTGACAGGTGCTTTCAGTTTTGCGTGTGAAAAAATGCGATCAGGCAAACCGAAAGGCTGATGGGAATACTTTGTGTATTTCCGAAGACTTTCGGGAAGCATGGGCGTATTTTGGCCGCGCAAAACCGGCAGGGGCGTCGACGAACGTCAGCAAAACAAAAAAGCTGGGATAAAAATGAGTAGCAGTATCACGGAAAACGTAAAAACCGTAAAACAGCGCGTTGCGGAGGCCACCGTCAGAAGCGGCAGAGCGCCGGAGGATGTGCGCCTTTGCGCGGCGACGAAGATGAACGACGCATCCCGCGTGCGCGAGGCCGTCGAGGCCGGGGTGGATATCTGCGGAGAGAATCGCGTGCAGGAGCTGACCGAAAAATTCGAGCAGGGAGCCTACACGGGCTGCCCGCTGCACTTCATCGGCCATTTGCAGAAAAATAAGGTAAAATATCTTATAGGAAAGGTGCAGCTTATCGAGTCGGTCGACTGCATTGAACTGCTCGAGGCCATCGATAAAAAGGCAAAGAGCCTGGGCCTTGTCCAGGATGTGCTGCTGGAGGTGAACATCGGCGGCGAGGCGGCAAAGTCCGGTTTTGCGCCCGATGAGCTTGAGCGGTACCTGCCTCAGATGGCGCAATTTTCCGCCGTCAGGGTGCGCGGATTGATGGCAATACCCCCGATTTGCGAAAAAACGGAAGAAATTCGCCCATATTTTCGCTCAATGAAGCAGCTTTTTGTTGACATTGGCGCAAAAAAATACGATAATGTCTCTATGGACTTTTTGTCCATGGGTATGAGCGCGGATTTTGAGACCGCGATCGAGGAGGGCGCGAACATCGTTCGCGTCGGCACCGGCATTTTCGGAGCAAGACATTACTAAGTAGGATACTAAGCAAAAAGGAGGTCGTGCAATGGCTTGGCTTGATAATATTCGCAACGCTATGCACCCTTACGATGATGATTATATAGAAAACGAAGAGCGCGCCGCCGAGGAGGAGTTCAGTCAGGAGCCCGAGGCTCCCGTTCAGGACAGCTTTGAGGAAAGGCAGCCGCGCCCCGTTTTTTCAAAGCGCGAGCCTAAGCCCCAAACCGGCTACTCCGCTCCGACGCAGGAAAAGCAGAAAATGAAGCTCAAGTTCGTGCGCCCCGAGCAGTTTGACGAGGCGGCCGAAATAGCCGACAGCCTCCGCGCACGTCAGGCGGTGCTTATGAATCTTGAGATGACAGAGACCGATACCGCGCGCAGACTGCTTGACTTTTTGTCCGGCGCGGCGTATGCTCTCGGCGGCAGGGTGATGCGCGTTTCCGCGCAGGCGTATATAATCGCCCCCACGAACGTCGACCTCGTCGGCGACGCGGTCGCCGATTTCGAGAGCGCGGGGCTGTACTTTTAACAGGCATAGAAAGGTGGATTTTAAGATATGACTACTCCTCAGGAGATCCGTGAAAAAAGCTTTGATAAGGCAAGAAGCATGTTCGGCGGCTACGATATGGCGACTATCGATGAGTATCTTGACGAGCTGGCAAACGATTTCGAGGCCATGCAGAAGGAGAACCTCGTTCTCAAGAGCAAGATGAAGGTGCTTGTTGACAAGATAGAAGAGTACCGCACGAACGAGAGCGCCCTGAATCAGGCCATCCTCTCGGCGCAGAAGCTCAGTGTCCAGATCGAAAACGACGCGAGGACCCGCAGCGCTAACATCGTCGCCGAAGCCGAGGCCAAGGCAGCGGCACTGCTGGGCAACATCGACGACAGGATCGCCCAGGAGGAATCCCGCCTTCAGGCTGCCAAGCTCAGCTCGGCGAAGTTCTTCGACAGCGCCCGTGAGCTGTGCCAGAAGCAGCTTCAGACGCTCGATACCCTCATGAAGGCTGCCGGCAGCGATGTCGTAAAGCCCGAGGCCATACGAATACCGAAGGAGCAGCCCGCTCCCGTTTCCGAACCCACTCCCGCGGATTCCGGCAACACTCAGGTATTCAACTTTATAAAAGACGAGATCTGAGTTTTTGCCGAAGCGAACGCTTCGGCTACCGGCATTTGTATTATCGGCGAGTTTAAAGGCGTGCGGAAACATTGGCACGCCTTTTTTGTTTTTTTCGAAGGCGCATTAAGGCACCTACGAATACGCACATTGCGGTTGCCCGGTATCGAAATAATAGCGGAAACCAATTTTGCATCGCCCTGCGGCACTGCGCCATGCAGGGAACAGGCTTGCCTGTTCCGTCTGTTAGGTTTCCGCCGCACTCAACGGCCGGGATACCGCAATATATGTATTGGCATAATGTTATGCGCCTCTGAAATGACAACCCACCGGCTCGGCCAAGGCCGACCCACCTCCCCTTACACAGGGGAGGCAGCGCAGCCCATTGGCGCCCCTGCGTAAGGGGAGCTGTCGACGTAGTCGACGAGGGGCCGCTGTATGCAGCAGTTGTTCTGATTTGGTGCAAAAATTACGTCGGCACCCTTGCCTTCCCCTTGAGGGGAAGGTGTCGCGCTTGCGCGACGGATGAGGTGATATTTGATCCGTGCGCTTTGCGCACACATACAGCTATCAGCTATCCACTGTCCGCTATCAGCGCTCTGCGGTCTTGCCCGCAGTTTCGATACCGGGCGACCGAAATAACCGTATAGGTACAGACTAAATTCGTAACTAAAAATGGAGGATAAATTTATGGCACAGAAGTACGACGCAACACTCAATCTCCCGAAGACCGAGTTCCCGATGCGCGCGGGACTTCCCAAGCGCGAGCCCGAGATGCTCAAGCATTGGGAGGAGATGGACATCTACAACGAGATGCTTAAGAAGAACGAAGGCAAGCCTCTGTTCAACCTTCACGACGGCCCTCCGTTCTCCAACGGTGCTCTGCACATGGGTCACGCGCTGAACAAATCCATCAAGGACTTCATCACGCGCACTTACGCGATGCGCGGCTACTATACGCCGTATATCCCCGGCTGGGATAACCACGGCATGCCCATCGAGTCTGCCATCATCAAGGAGCAGAAGTTAAATCACAAGGCAATGAGCGTCGCCGACTTCCGCTCGGCCTGCCACGCCTACGCCGACCACTACATCGACGTGCAGCGCGAGGGCTTCAAGCGCATGGGCGTTATCGGCGACTGGGAACATCCTTATAAGACCATGGATCCCGGCTTTGAGGCAATGGAGACCCGCGTTTTCGGCAAGATGTATAAAAACGGCCACATCTACAAGGGGCTGAAGCCCGTTTACTGGTG
>CAVGIU010000022.1:0-8266 GCA_963629425.1 Oscillospiraceae bacterium | reverse complement strand
CACGACGAGACCGCGCTGGCCGAGGCCGAGATCGAATACAAGGATGACCCCTGCACGACCGTCTACGTCAAGTTCCCCATGCACGACGACCTGGGCAAGCTTGAGAATTTGGACAAGTCCAAGCTTTTCTTCGTCATCTGGACGACCACGATCTGGACTCTGCCCGGCAACCTCGCCATCGCTCTGCACCCGTCGGAGAGCTATGTCATCGTCAAGGCTCCCAACGGCGAGATGTACATCATGGCCGAGGCTCTGACCAAGAAGGTCATGGGTCTGGGCGGTTTCGAGGACTATGAGATCGTCGAAAGGCACGAGGGCGCGTTTTTCGAGAACATGCTCGCAGATCACCCCTTCCTGTCCAAGACCAGCCGCCTCGTCCTGGCCGACTACGTCACCATGGACTCCGGCACCGGCTGCGTCCACACCGCTCCCGGCTTCGGCGCGGACGACTATATGACCTGCAAGCGCTACGGCATGGAAATGGTCGTTCCCGTCAACGATCAGGGCAAGCACACCGAATACGCCGGAAAGTACGCCGGCATGAGCACTGACGAATCTAACCCCGTCATCCTCAACGACATGAAGGAGAGCGGCATGCTCTTTGCATCCGAGGATATCATCCACAGCTATCCGCACTGCTGGAGATGCAAGCACCCGATCATCTTCCGCGCGACTCCGCAGTGGTTCTGCTCGGTCGACTCGTTCAAGGACGAGGCCACCGGCGCTTGCGAGGACGTGCGCTGGGTGCCGACATGGGGCAAGGACAGAATGAGAAGCATGATCCTCGAGCGCACCGACTGGTGCATCTCGCGTCAGCGCCGCTGGGGTCTGCCCATCCCCGTTTTCTACTGCGACGACTGCTCAAAGCCCGTCTGCACCGACGAGAGCATCGAGTCGGTCGCCAAGATCTACGAAAAAGAGGGCTCGAACGCGTGGTTCGAGCACGAAGCGGCAGAGCTTCTGCCCGAGGGCTTCACCTGCCCGCACTGCGGCGGTAAGCACTTCACCAAGGAGACCGACACCCTCGACGGCTGGTTCGACTCCGGCTCCACCCACTATGCGGCGATGGAGCGTGATCAGGGCTTCTGGCCAGCCACGATGTACATCGAGGGTCTTGACCAGTACCGCGGCTGGTTCCAGTCCTCGCTGCTGGTAGCGGTCGGCGCGCTCGGCCGCGGCGCACCGTTCAAAGAGTGCGTCACCCACGGCTGGACGGTCGACGGAGAGGGCAGAGCAATGCACAAATCCCTCGGCAACGGCATGGATCCGGCTGAGATCTTCGATAAGTACGGCGCCGATCTTCTGCGTCTGTGGGCAGGCTCCTCGGACTATCACGTCGATGTCCGCTGCTCGGACGAGATCTTCAAGCAGCTTAGCCAGAACTACCTCAAGTTCCGCAACACCGCGCGCTACTGCCTCGGCAACCTCGACGGCTTCGACGCAAACGACCTCGTTAAGCCCGAGGATATGCTGGAGCTTGACAAGTGGGCGATCACGAAGCTCAACAAGCTCATCGAGAAGGCCTTCGCTGCCTACGACGAGTACGAGTTCCACGTCGTGTCGCACCTCATCAACGACTTCTGCGTCGTCGAGCTTTCAAACTTCTACCTTGATATCATCAAGGACAGGCTCTACTGCTCCGGCCGCAACAGCCTCGAGCGCCGCAGCGCTCAGACCGCCCTGTTCCTGATCCTCGATACGCTGACCAAGATGTTCGCGCCCATCCTCGCCTTCACCTGCGATGAGATCTGGCTCTCTATGCCCCATCGCGACGAGGACGATGTGCGCAATGTCGTGCTCAACGAGATGAATAAGCCCTTTGCCGAGTACGCGCTCGACGATGCCGGGATGGCGAAGTGGGATGCGCTCATCTCCGTGAGAAACGATGTCAACGGCGTTCTCGAAAAGGCTCGCGCCGACAAGCGCATCGGCAAGCCCCTCGAGGCTTCCGTCACCCTGCGCGCAAACGGCGAGAGCAAGGCCGTGCTCGACAAGGTCTCCGATATGAATCTTAAAGAGCTGCTCATCGTTTCCGAGTGCCTCATCGCCGAGGACGACGCGGCGGACGAGACCGCAGTCACTGCCTCCGGCTCGTACAATTCGGGCCTGACCATCTCCGTCAAGGAGGCCGAAGGCGCAAAGTGCCCGCGCTGCTGGATGCACTCCGTCGACGCCGACCTCGAGACCGGTCTCTGCCCCCGCTGCAAGGCTGTTTTGGCAGACAATTAAGGCTGTCGCCGATACGCATATTGCGCAAGCCCGGTATCGAAGGTGCCGGCAAAACCGTGAGACTGCCGCTTCCCGCAAGTGCATCGCAAATCTTTCGCCGCTTTTCAGAGTCGCGAAACATTATGGTTTTCACCGCAGTTCCGATACCGGACAGCTGTAAAATACGTATTGGGATAGACTCAATGCGCCATTAAAAAAGAGTGCAGATCAAAAATCTGCGCTCTTTTTTCTTCACCTCATCCGTCGGCACAATGCTCTATATTGGTGCAAAAATCTTTCCTGCACCCTGTAGGGGCGGGTATTGCCCGCCCGTTTTCTATGGTTTCCTGCGTACCCTCCGGTCGGGATGCCGCAAAATTTGTATAGGTATAGACTTAAAGCGCCTCTAAAAAACTGCGGTTGACATTGCGTTAACGGTTTGTTAAACTACCTTTTGCGCGCTTAATGCGTAATTAATATCAAAGGATGAGAGAAACAAATGAAAATCGTAAAAGCGTATAACAGCGTAAGCCTCGTGCTGCGCATAGTTATCGGCATGGTCATCGGCGCGGTGCTCGCACTGATTATTCCGGATGCCGCCAACACCGCAGCCGGCATCAGCATCCTCGGCGAGCTGTTCGTCGGAGCTCTGAAGGCTATCGCGCCCCTGCTGGTGTTCATACTTATCATCAGTGCGCTGGCGCAGTCGAGAGAGAAGATGGGCAAGCAGTTCGGAACGGTCATCGTTCTGTACCTTATATCCACCTTCCTCGCAGCGGTCATCGCTGTCATTGCAAGCTTCATCTTCCCCGTGACCATCACCCTCACCGACGCTGCCTCCAATGAAGCGCCCGACAGCTTCGCGGCCATCTTCACCGGACTTCTCAGCAACGTCGTTGCAAACCCCATCGGCTCGATCGTTTCCGGCAACTACCTCGGCGTTCTGTTCTGGGCCGTCGTGCTCGGCTTTGCGTTCAAGGCATCGTCCGACACGACGAAAAAGTTCCTCGCCGATGCGTCCGAGGCCGTCACCAAGGCAGTGCGCTTTGTAATTAACCTCGCGCCCTTCGGCATCCTCGGCCTCGTGTTCTCAGCAGTCTCCACCAGCGGCCTTGCCATATTCACCGAGTACGGCAGACTCCTGCTGATCCTCGTCGGATGCATGCTGGTCGCGGCGCTCGTCGTCAACCCCATCATGGTCTGCATCGTCATCCGCAAGAACCCCTATCCGCTGGTGTTCAAGTGCCTGAAGGAAAGCGGCGTGACCGCATTCTTCACCCGCTCCTCGGCGGCTAACATCCCCGTCAATATGAACCTGTGCGAGAGCCTCGGCCTCGACAAAGAGTTCTACTCCGTGTCCATCCCCCTCGGCGCGACCATCAATATGGCCGGCGCTGCGGTCACCATCACGGTCATGACTCTTGCCGCGGTGCACACCCTGGGCATGACCGTCGAGCTTCCCGTCGCCGTCATCCTGTCGGTCATGGCAGCTCTCGGTGCGTGCGGCGCATCCGGCGTTGCGGGCGGCTCGCTGCTGCTGATCCCCATGGCATGCTCGCTGTTCGGCATCTCCAACGATGTTGCCATGCAGGTCGTCGGCGTCGGCTTCATCATCGGCGTCATCCAGGACTCCGTCGAGACCGCCATCAACTCCTCCTCCGACGCGCTGTTCACCGCCGTTGCCGAATTCAAGCAGTGGCGCGCCGCCGGCAAAGAAATCACCTTTTAATGGCAAATTAAGGCTGTCGCCGATACGCATATTGCGCAAGCCCGGTATCGAAGGTGCCGGCAAAACCGTGAGACTGCCGCCTTAAATCTTCTGCCGCACAGTGTGGGGAACGGGCTTGCACGTCCGCTTTTTACGGTTTCCGCAGCACTTTCCGATCGGGATACCGTAAAAGATGTATTGAACAATTTCAATGCGTCGCTAAAAATTTTTTAACCGCGAAATATTTCCCTTTTTAATACGTCTTTAATAATTAAGAAAGCAAAATATTAAACAAGGAGGAATAAAAATGCTTATTATCAGAATAGCAAGTTGGATATTCTGGAATTCCATTTTCGATTGGCCGTTCTAAGAGTATCAAAAAAACCAAAAAGAGAGTGTGAATTTTTATTCGCACTCTCTTTTTGGTTTTTTATTTAATTCTCAGTTCGGGCTATGCGCGCTACGACACAGGTTCTTGTGCCGACAATGTTTTCAGAAGCGGAACGAGCTTTGCCCGTTCCCCACACTGTTGCGGCGCAGCTATGCAGTGCGGTGCGGCACCGGTTTTATCGGCAATTCCGAACCGGGCTACCGCGATAAATGTATCCGCAGATGTGTTCGTTCGCCGCTGAAAAAATGCGGGACATACAGGCTCAGCAGGATCAGCGCCGCGCCGCAGACGCCCTGCACGGTGACGGGCTCGCTGAGGAACACGACGCCGAGGAGCGACGCGAACGCCGGATTCAAGGCGCACATAATCCCTGCGCGCTCACTTGTCGTGTGCGACTGTGCGACGGGCTGGAGCGTGAAGCCGAAGCCTGTGCACACAAGCGCGAGAACAAGTACGCAGCCCCACTCCGTGCCGCCGGACGGTATGCGCGGCTGCTCGAAAATAAACGACAAAACAAGCGAGAAGAACCCGATGCAGCCGACCTCGACGATGCCGACGAGCAGCGCGTCGCACTTATGCGAAAAGCGGTCGGTCGTGATGATGCCGACGGCGTACAGCACCGCCGCGCACAGGCAGCAGAGTTCGCCGGGCGTCAGGCTGAATGCGCCGCCGCGCAGAGTCAAAAGTCCCACGCCGCACAGCGCGAGGAGTGCGCTGACAATGCTCACCGGCTTCGGCAGCCTGCGGATGAGCACCGATTCGATAAGCGGCACGAACACTATGGCAGTGTTTTCGAGAAACGATACCGCAGATGTGTCGGTCGTCTTGAGCGCCGTGAGCTCAAGCGCCATGACAGCGGTGAACACCGCGCCGATAACTGCGCCGCCGATGATGTCGCTGCGCTTTGCGTGCCGCAGCCGCTTCCGAAATATTATCGCCAGCACTGCGAAGCCCAAAAGGAACCTCGCAGCCAGCAGATTGAAGGTCCCGAGCGTCTCGAGCCCTGTTTTGCTGAAAATATAAGCGCTGCTGCGCGTGAGTATCACCGCGGCCAGCAGCAGCTCGGCTTGTTTTCGATTCATTCTTACCGCCCCCTGTTGACAGCAGTATAATACGAAGTTATACTTGAGTAAAGCGAAATGCGCTCAACATTTATATGACTAATACTCATACATTGCCGAGAGGTGAACGATATGGACAGCGAAAAGTGCGCTATACTTCTGAGCATACTGAAAAACGGCAGCATGTCCGCAGCGGCGGAGGAACTGAGCTATACGCAGTCGGGCATAAGCCGCGCGGTCGAGGCGCTTGAAAAGACGGCGGGATTTCCGATACTCAGCCGCGGACGCGGCGGCGTGCATCTGACGCGCGAGGGTGAGGAGCTGCTGCCGTCAATGCGCGAGATGGCGTACTGGGCCGAGCAGTTCGAGCAGACGGCGCAGAAGCTGCGCGGTGTGCAGTCCGGAAAGCTCGCGGTCGGCTCGTCATACGTCAAGTTTTTCCCGATGCTGACGAGGATCGTGTCGGGCTTTCATGAGCGTTACCCCGGGATAACGGTCGAGCTCTGCTCCGGAACGAGCACGGAGCTTGCCACGCGCATGAGCGATAAAGCACTGGATTTTGGGATCATAAGCCGCCGCGAGGGTGCATTTTCGAGCAGTGTGTTGATGCGCGACGAGCTCGTCGCCATGCTGCCGCCGGAGCATCCCCTGGCGCACAGTGCGTCCGTTCCCGCGACGATATTTGAGACCGAGCCCTTCATCGAGATACACACGGGGCTTCAGACCGACAACACCCTGTGCTTTCAAGACCGCGGCATCACGCCGAATCTGAGCTTTTCCACGCCCGACAGCATCATTGCCTGCGGTATGGTCAAGGCCGGGCTCGGCGTCGCGCTGGTAAACCGCGTAATTGCCGATGAGCTGTCCGGCGACGTGGCGTATGTGCCGCTCGATCCGCCCGAGATCATCGATATCTGCGCCGTCACCCCGTCCGACGACGTGATCTCCCCCGCCGCCAAAGCCTTCAAATCCTACTTTTTTGCAGCGCAGGCTGTGCCTGCAAAACCGAAGTAAACGCGCGGGCTGACGTTAGCTCCGACCAAGACCGCAGCAGGCGGAACGGATGCGGCACCGGGCTGCCGCAAATTTGCGGCGTACCTGCGGGAAGCGGCGGTTTCACGGTTTGGTCGGCACCATCGACACCGGGATACTGCAATATATGTATAGGTACAGCCTCAAAGCGCCTCTAAAAAAGCGCCTCTAAAAATTATGGGCGTAGTTGTACAGGGCCTGGATGTCGTCGGGGAGCTTATCGGGCAGCATGGATTTTATGCGATCCTCGTTCCCGTCGGCTGAGGCGGTCTCGTAATACCAGCATTTAAAATTTATCATCGCAAGGGCGCGGTTGAGCTTTTCGATCTCGGCCTCGATGGTCTCGCGCTGACGATGGAACAGCTCAAGGCGTTGGGGATAGGTGCTCGGCCCCTCGGAGCACCACTGCATGAACTGCTTTATGTCACGAATCTCGAGCCCCGATTTCTTCAGACATTCGATAACGCGCAGCGCCTCAAGCTCGCGGTCGGAAAATTTGCGGATGCCGCTCTGCCGCTCAAGCCCGGGGAACAGCCCCTCCTTGTCGTAAAATCTCAGCGTTGAAATGGGGAGGCTGAAGCTCTCCGATACCTGTCCGATGGAATACATATCATATCTCCTGAAAAAATTTTCGCAAAAAGCCTTGACCTAAAGTCAGGTTTAGGTGTTATAGTAAGCTTAGCATAAAGTATATTCAGTGTCAAGGAGTATTGAGGCTATGAAAAAAGTTATCGTTATCTCGTCGAGCCTGCGCCGGGGCAGCAATTCCGACGCGCTGGCCGATGAATTTGCGCGCGGCGCGCGCGATGCGGGAAACGGCGTCGAGAAGATATCGCTCGCGGGCAAGGATATCAGTTTCTGCCGCGGCTGCCTCGCGTGCCAGCAGATCGGAAAATGCGTTATCGATGATGACGCGAACGCCGTCATGGAGAAGGTGCTCGCGGCGGATGTCGTTGCTTTCGCAACGCCGATCTATTATTATGAGATGAGCGGCCAGCTCAAGACCCTGCTCGACAGATTAAACCCCATGTTCCCGCTGGATTATAAGTTCCGCGAGGCGTACCTGTTGTGCTCGGCGACAGAGGACGAGGAGTATACCCCCGAGCGCGCGATCCACGGCTTTGAGGGCTGGGTCGAGTGCTTTGAAAAGTGCCGCCTCGCGGGAACTGTGTTTGCCGGCGGCGTGACCGAGCCGGGAGAAATTGCCGGTCACCCTGCGCTGAAAAAAGCCTACGACCTGGGCAGCGCAATTGCCTGAGGGCAGTTGCGCGAGGTAAATAGCGGACAGCTGATAGCTATATGTGTGCGGCTGTGCCGCACGAATTTGATTTCACCTCATCCGTCGGCTTGCGCCGACACCTTCCCCTCAAAGGGGAAGGCAGGGGTGCAGGCAAAAATTTTGCACTAAATCAGAGCAATTTTACGGGATGCGAAGCATTACGGTTTGTTCCATTGTCTCGAACCGGGATACCGTAATATATGTATTTGCAGCAGCGTTAAACCGCCACTAAAAAACACCTCATCCGTCGCGCAAGCGCGACACCTTCCCCTCGGAGGGGAAGGCAAGGGCACAGGCAAAAACCGTTAAAAAATGGCGAGCAATGCTCGCCCCTACGATATAGATTTCAGTGCCGACCAAGGTTCGGCAAGCGGAATGGGCAAGCCCATTCCCTACATGGTGCAGACGTAGATTTTGCACCAAATCAGAACAACAACTGCGTAGAGCGACCCCTCAGTCAGCTTTGCTGACAGCTACCCTTGCGCAGGGAAGCCGATGGGATGCGGCGCAAAATCAGCGCCATACTCACGGGAAGCGGCAGTTTCACGGTTTTGCCCGCACTTTCGATACCGGGCACCGGCAATAAG
>CAVGIU010000021.1:16803-19225 GCA_963629425.1 Oscillospiraceae bacterium | reverse complement strand
CAAAAACCACAGAACCTATCACGATCACCACTTATGCTGAATATTAATAACAAAGAGAGGTAAACATGTCAAAATCAAAACGCATATGGATAGCAGTCGGCATAGCTCTCATCATTGCCGCTATCATTATTGCACCAAACTTCATTGAAACAGAGCATGATTTTGTTGAGCTTGAGGCCGAATATACCGATGCGGACGGCAGCACGGCCGTATACGGCGGCATTTATTCCAGTTACATAGGTTATAAATGGATGGTACCTGCCGAGCCTCTTGACGATGATTCTGAGCTGTACATGGAAACGCGTCTCCCCGATGGAGGCCGAAAGTATCCCGTTGGAGGCAAAGTGATACCCGACGCGGCGGCCGATTCTCCTATCACCTTGCGTTTTGAGCGCGGCCGCAAAGCCCCAGACAAGGTCACGGTCTACGTCTTCGGCGAAAGCTTTTCGCCCACCGATGCGCTCCGCACGGAAAATGCCGATTCCGTTTTGCAGCTCGGCGGCGGCAAGCGCACTTATGTGATCGACGATCCCGCTCCCGAGACCGTGTATTGGGTGAAGGCCTGCTGGGGAGACGAATATCTTTACTATCTCATCCCCCTGACCGACCTTGACGTGAGGGTTACCTGAACAACGATTAGTCACTGCACGCAGGGCAGCACTCCCCTGCCCTGCGTATTTCGGCAGGCGCATCCACTATAAGGACGATTCCCAGGATAAACAATAGCCGCGTTCGGAGTTTTCGGATTCTTTCCCGTTTTGTTGCCGGCAGGCTGTTTAATGTGCAGTGAAGCAGTCTGTCGGCGACATGAAAGGAGTCTTGAAAACGATTAAACGAAATGCTAAGCTGTCAGTATATACAACTCATTAAGGAGGTCGCGATATGGACAAAAGATGCCCGTACTGCGGCGGCGAGATGCTGCTCGGGTACATGCAGAGCCGCGACGGCGTATACTGGAGCATGAAGAAAAAGCTCGTCCCGGCGCTCCCCGGGCTTGCGAAGGATGAGCTGTATCTGTCAGACGGCAGCGCCGCCGTCGAGGCTTACAACTGCCCTAAGTGCCGCGTGATACTGAATATAGAAAAATCGACCCTGTCGGGTCGATTTTTTTATTGCTTCCACTTCTTGCAGCGGTTTGCTATGCGCTTTTTCTTCCGTACGCTGTGGATGATGAAGTATGCCGCAAGCAGCACGACGACGGCGCACATGCAGACGATGGCATAGGTGTCCACGCCGCCCTGAGTTTTTACCTGGAGCCAGAGCGAATCGGTGAAACGGCTCGTGTCCTCCGAGAGGTTAATGAACGCTCTGCCGTTTTCGAGCGTCTCCTGCGTGGGATAGGCAATCTCACTTGCGGCAGTGTCGGGATCCATGTACTGCTTTGCCTCGGATATCGGCGTTGAGTAGCCGAGGTAATCGAGGTTTTCACCCGATATCTCGGGGTCGCACAGGAAGTTTATATACGCCTCGGCCGCGGCCTTGTTCTGGCAGCCCTTCGGGATGCAGGCGGCGTCGATGAAGAGGTTAAAGCCCTCCTTCGGGAAGTAAAAGCCGAGATCGGGATTTTCCTGCACCATCAGCAGATAATCTCCGGCGTAGTACGGCGCTATCCACGCCTCCTCACGCTCCATTTTGCTGAAGATCTGATCCATGACGTAGCCCTGCACGAGCGGCTTCTGCTCGATGAGCTTATATGCCGCCGAGCGCAGCTCGTCCTGATCCTCGGAGTTGATATCTATACCCAAAAGCAGCTCCGATATCGCAAACGCGTCGCGCGGGTTATCGAACATGAGGATCTTGCCGGAATATTTATCGTTCCACAAGAGATCCCACGAGCCTATATCGGCCTCGGAAACGTACTTTTTATTATAGATAATGCCGACAGTTCCCCATGTATAGGGCACGGAGTATTTGTTCTCCGGGTCGTAAGACGTGTTTTTATACGCATCGTCCACGAGCGCATAATTGGGGATGTTAGAGTAGTCAAGCTCCTCGAGCATGTCCTCGGCGATGAGGCGCGCTATCATATAATCCGAGGGGATTATGACGTCATAGGTGCTGCCGCCGGTCTTCAGCTTGGTGTACATGGTCTCGTTAGAATCGAAGGTCATGTAGTTTACCTTGATGCCGGTTTTCTCGGTGAAGGCCTTGTTTACGTCAATGTATCCGTCGGTGCCGTCAGAGATATACTGCCCCCAGTTGTAGACGTTTATGGTGACGTCGTCGGCCTTTGCCTGCACGGGCAGCATGGTGAAGACAGCAAGAACGCACAGCAGAAGCGACGCTATTTTCTTCATGCGCCCACCTTCTTTCCGCGGCGGAACGCACGGCGATTCTCGCGCGAGCGCTTTGCGTCACGCTCCTGCAGGAGGTTCATGAAGATCATAACGATGAGTATCGCGGCAAACAGCAGCGTAAACAG
>CAVGIU010000021.1:12596-16793 GCA_963629425.1 Oscillospiraceae bacterium | reverse complement strand
CAGCGTGAACAGCGCATATATCTTCGGCTGCAGGGGCTTTTTGGTGTAGTTATAAATCTCGACCGGCAGCGTCACGAAGCGCGGGCCGTAGACGAAATAGCTGATGACGAAATCGTCAAGGCTCATGGTGAAGGCCATGAGCGCACCGGATACGATGCCCGGCGTTATCTCATGGATAACGACCATATAAAACGCCTGCCACGGCGTACAGCCGAGGTCGAGTGCCGCCTCGCGTAAGTTCGGATCCATCTGCTTAAGCTTCGGCATGACCGAGAGAATGACATACGGCAGATTGAAGGTTATGTGCGCTATCAGGAGCGTCGCAAAGCCGAGGATATTGTTTATCTTCAGCATCGTTCCGACAAAGGCGAAAAGCAGCGCAAGGGAAACGCCCGTGACGATCTCGGGGTTAGTAAGCGGAATATTCGTAACGCCCATCGTGAAGCGGCGAAGGCGCGGCCCCATAGAATGTATGCCGAGGGCGGCGCAGGTGCCGAGGATAGTTGCAAATATCGAGGACAGAAGCGCGACGATAACGGAATTTAAAAGCAGCGGCAGCAGCACGCTGTCCCGGAAAAGCTCGGAGTAGTTATCAAGCGTGAAGCCCTTGAACACTGCAATATCCATACCGCTGTTGAATGAGCCGACGGCCAGGACGATCATCGGGATATACAGGAACAGCAGGACAATGATGGTGAAAACCTTGTTGAAATTCTTCACAGCGTCACGACCTCCTCTTCCTCATCGCCGAAGCGGTTCATGACCCCGATGCAGATGAATATCATCACCATCAGGATAAGGCTGAGCGCAGCGCCGAGGTTCGGGTTGTACGCGGTCTTGAACTGGCTTTCGATAACGTCGCCGATGAGCGTCGTTCCCGACGAGCCGAGCTTCTGCGAGATATAAAACGTCGAAACGGCAGGCACGAACACCATCGTAAAGCCAGAGATTATACCGGGGACGGACAGCGGCAGGATAACGCGCCTAAACACATTCACGCCGTTGCAGCCGAGATCCTGCGCAGCCTCAATAAGACGGCGGTCAATCTTCATGATGACCGTGTACAGCGGCATTATCATATACGGCAGATAGTTATAAACCATACCGAGCACGACGGCGCCGTTATTGCGGATAAGCGGCAGGGGCTCGAGCCCGAGCGCGGTTATGAAATTATTTATGATGCCGGTATCCTCCGTCAGGGCGACCCATGCGAGGGTGCGCAGAAGGAAGCTTATGCACATCGGAAGCATCACGAGCATATACAGAAAGCGCTGCGTCGTCTCCCTGCAGTTTGCGATGAAATACGCCACGGGATAGCCGATGACGATGCAGATGAGCGAGGAAATGAGCGCGAGCCAAATGCTCTTTATGAGTATCGGCATATAGTTTCCGAGGTTTGCGATGTTTGAAAAGGTGAACTCACCCGTAGCAGCGTCGGTGAACGCATAGTAGGCAACGATAGCGAGCGGCACTATCGTGAACAGCGCCATCCACACAAGATACGGGGCTGCGAGAGCTTTATTCTTCATCTTCGCCGCCCTCCGAGGCCTCCTCGCTCTCTTCGGCATCTTCCGGATAGAGGTCGGGGTCATCCATCTCATCATACTCGGCGGAATATGAGCTGTAATCGCCGAACTGGCCGGAGTACTCGCTCTTATGCATGATGTGTATATCCTCGGGCTCAAGGCGGATACCGATATACGAGCCGACCTCGTAGAAGTCGGTCGTTTGGATAAGCCACTTAAAGCCCTTGAAATCAACTATCGTATCATAGTGCACGCCCTTAAAAGTTACCGAGGTAACAGTTCCGCACAGGTGCCCGTCGTCGGGAGCGACGATGTCGATATCCTCGGGGCGGATAACGACGTCGACGGGCTCGTTTTTCTCAAAGCCGAAGTCGACGCATTTAAACTTACGGCCGAAAAATTTGACCAGTCTGTCCTCAAGCATAATGCCGTCGAGGATGTTGCTCTCGCCGATAAAGTCAGCGACAAAAGCGTTTTTCGGCTCGTTATAGATATCCTCGGGCGTACCGATCTGCTGGATGCGGCCCTTGTCCATGACAACGACGGTGTCGGACATGGAAAGTGCCTCCTCCTGATCGTGAGTTACATATATAAAAGTGATGCCCATCGCCTGCTGGATACGCTTGAGCTCGTTCTGCATATCCTTGCGAAGACGCAGGTCGAGAGCGCCGAGCGGCTCGTCGAGCAGCAGCACCTTCGGACGGTTCACGAGCGCGCGCGCAATGGCGACACGCTGCTGCTGGCCGCCGGACAGCTGAGATACCTTGCGGTTTTCAAAGCCCTTGAGGCTGACGATCTCGAGCATTTCCGTAACACGCTCGTCGATCTCCTCCTCCGGAAGCTTTGCAAGGCGCAGTCCGAAAGCCACGTTTTCGTACACATCAAGGTGCGGAAACAGCGCATACTTCTGGAAAACCGTGTTGACCTTACGTTTGTGAGGCGGGACATCATTGATCCTCACGCCGTCAAAAAGCACGTCGCCGCCGGTGGGCTTTATAAAACCGCCGATTATCCTGAGTGTAGTGGTCTTGCCGCAGCCGGAGGGGCCTAAAAGCGTGAGGAATTCCTTATCATTAAAATACAGGTTAATATCGTCTAAAACGATCTCGTCGTCAAACGCCATTTGACAATTCACAAGGCGAATGAGTTCTTTGGACATTTATCCTCCCCCATTTCATAAAATAATAAAAAATATGAGAAAGGACACCTCGGACCTGCGTCCGGAGTGCCCTTTGCATCGTGAACAATATACATAATATGTCCCGGAAAGTCAATATTTTTCCGCATTTTTTGCGATAATTTTTCAAATACCGTCAAGACATGTGATGCCGAAATATTTTTCCGCAAATTCAACGCTTTCGACGGTGAACGTTTTGCCTCTTAAATACTCTAAAACGCCCGCATCCGTTGGGAAGGCAAATTCGAGCTTATACGAATAAAGCGCCTGCCCCTTTTCGCCGAAATTTTTATTAAAACGCTCGCTGCCGTACTTCCCGTCGCCGAGAAGCGGCATACCGGCGTGAGCCATCTGCGCGCGTATCTGATGTGTGCGGCCCGTGAGGAGCCTGCACTCCATAAGCGAAAGAGCGCCCGAGCTTTTTATGAGCCTGTACTCGGTGATCGCGGTCTTTGCGCCGGGCTCGGGGCGGTTTTTGACATAGACCTGATTTTTCGCCGCATCCTTGAAAAGATAGTTCTCCAGTCTGCCGTGCGGCTGTTTCGGTTTTCCCTGAACGGCACAAAGATAGTATTTCTCTATCTCCCTGTCGCGTATCTTGTCATTTAATATTCTCAGTGCCTCGGCGTTTTTCGCGGCGATCACTATGCCGCCGGTGTTGCGGTCGATGCGGTTACAGAGCGCTGGGGCAAAGGAGTTTTCGCCCTTGGGATCCCACTCGCCTTTCTGCGCGAGATAGGCCTGGATGTTTGCGATGAGCGTGTTATAATCCCACGCACCGGCACTATGACACAGCACGCCCGGCTTTTTATCGGCAAGCAGGATATTTTCGTCCTCATAGACTATGTTTATCCTCGGCTTTCCGACCTTGAGGTACGCATTTCCCTCGCGCGGCTTTTCGAAAAACTCATCGTTTATGTAGAGGCTGAGCACATCACCCTCGTTAAGGCGCGTATCGCGCTTTGCACCCTTGCCGTTAAGCTTTATACGCTTTATCCTTATGTACTTTTGCAGCAGCGTTTCCGGCAGCAGCGGCACCGCCTTGCCGACAAAGCGGTCGAGCCGCTGACCTGCGTCGTTTCGCCTTACGGTCAGTTCCTTCATACGCGATATTATACACGCCGGAAACATAAAAAATCAAGCCCCCGAAGACGGGGGCTTGACGTTATATCATTACTCAATTATGCCTTCTGCATGCCCTTAACGGTCATCAAAACCATGCCGGTGAGATATGCTGCTCCGAAAATACCGATACCTGTTAACATTGTTATGTGCTCCTTTCAAATTTAGGCCTTGAGTTTATTTCCTCTTTGCATTTTTCATTATAGTCATTCCGCCGAGAAAATCAACTGTTTTTCACAAAAACGAGTTTTATATTTTGTGAAAGTTGCACAATATTTCGCGTTTTGCAGCCGCATTTTGAAAACTTGCAGAATGGCTTTTGCAGACATTTTGCAGTTTGCATAATGCAAGGCTTCATTATTCGTTTTGGAG
>CAVGIU010000021.1:0-12586 GCA_963629425.1 Oscillospiraceae bacterium | reverse complement strand
GTTTTGGAGCGTTCACGAGCCGAACGGGCGCATTTTTTGCAAGATTGCATGCGCCTGTGATGCAAAAACGGCGGTTTAAATGAAAGGCAGCTTGCAATCATCTGCGATTTTGCAGCTGCAAAAGCTGCATTTTCGATCAGCATGCACACCGACAGCGCAAAAACGCGGCGGTAAAAACCGCCGCGTTTATTAAGACATATTAAGAATTTCGTTAAAACAGTACAGCCGCGGATAAGTTCTGCGCAAAAATGCGTGCAGTTTAGAACAGTGCAGTTATTGCGGCTTGCACGAAGCATAACCCTGCGATGCATTTTCCCGGCTTTTTCAGCGAAAATCCCGCCAATGCCGCCCGCAAAGGCGGCTGACAGCTTATTTTCTTCTGCGCGAGCGGCCGCGGTCGGCATACATGCGATTATCCGCAATGCGGCTGTCGGAATCCTTCATGAACTGCTTGAGCTTATCCTCGAAGGCCTGATCCTCCGTGGGTGCAGCGACCTGACCCGTCGGTCGGGCGGATTGCTGCTGCGGTCCGGGGGCGGCGGGGCGCTGCTGAGAAGGCGCGCGCTTTCGCGGCGCTTCCGGAGCTTCCTCGGCGCGCTTTATCGAGAGATTTATCTTATCTCCGTTTATGCCGATGACCTTGACCTTGACAGTCTGACCGACGCTGACGAACTGCGCAACGTCGCTTACAAAAGTGTTTGCGATCTCGGAAATATGCACGAGACCGCTTTTGCCTCCGGGCAGGTTAACGAAAGCGCCGAACTTTGTTACGCCGCTTACCTTGCCTTCCAGCACCGCTCCCACTTCAGGCTGCATATTTTATCCCCTTATATCTCTGAATATCTTTTCATCCGCGCCGATAAGTCTCAGCCGGTATTCTGCCAAACTTTCTATTCCATCGTCTGTATCAATGTCCTGCATCTGCTCTTCAAGATATGCGTTCTCTGCCTGTGCCTGCTCGATCTCCGCCCGCAGTGCGCTTGACTGCTCCATTGCGTCGGTGAGGTCGCGCTTGAGGCTTACCAGGTTCAGAATAGCATATACGGCAAGCATCGTCAATGCCAGACCGATGATCGTCGTCGATTTTTTCATTCCGCTTCGCTTTTCTCCTTCTGCCGCTTTGTTTTTTCATTGTATACCAGTTAAAGGCTTTTGAAAAGCATTTTTTGACGGCATCGGCGAATTTTTTTATAATTTTCGCAATCGGAGCGAAAATTTGGGCCATAAAGCCTGTCAAGCGGGCAAAAGCGGGCAATATCACCGGGCTTAAAAGCACCATATAGGCCGCAAAGCCGGCAGCTGCGGCGCAAAACATGAATATATGCAGTCCCCCCTGCCCCATATCCATGCCGAGAATGAACAGCGCCGCAAGAAGCACCGCACAAAACAGTGCATCGAGCACCGCATTTCTGTGCAGCTCCCGGCGAAGGGCGCGAAGTGCGTCGTAAATAAGACCGAGGCCAAAGCCCGTCAGAGCGGACGTTGCAAGCTGCGCAAGCTGAAGCGAAACGTCAAGGTGCATTTATCCGAAAAGTTTCTGCCAGAAGCCGCCCGTGGGGGCATTGTCCTCGTAGCTGAGTTCGCTTATGCTGCCCTCGACGCTCAGCTGCCCGATATCGAGACTTATCTTGCCTATGTGCAGACCGCTGCCTCGCACGATGAGGTCGCCGCTGCTCGTGTTCATAACGATAACGTTCTCATCAAAGCTCTCAACGTCCTCAACGCCGGTTATATTGAGCCTCGTCCTGTCCTCCATGTTTATGCTGTGCGCCTTTGACGGCTGTTTTTCCTCATATGCCATATGCCGCGCCCTCCTTTTTTTGTACAAGCATATGAGATCGCAAACCAAAAAATGCACTCTTTTCAGAGTGCATTTTCGTCTATTATCTTAATGCCGTGCGCCTTCAGCAGCTCGGCGGTGACTCCGTTGCCGGGAACAAGCGTTCCCGTGAACTTGCCGTCGTAGATCGTGCCGCTGCCGCAGGATGGGCTGTTTGCCTTAAGTATCGCTGTCTTCACATTGAAAAGCTCAGCAAGGTAAAGCGCCGCATTTGCGCCATTATCAAATTGCGCTGTCACATCCACGCCGTTTTTTGAAACAACCTTGTCACCCAACCGCTCGGACGGGGTTCGCGGCGTGGTAAGTCCGCCGTAGCATTCCGGGCACACAGGGATGAGCTCGTATTTTTCCGCAAGCTTCCCTATCGTGTCCTCCGGCAGGCGGTTATTGCCGCCGTCGTATTTGCAGTCAAGCCCCAACAGGCAGGCAGATATTATGACTTTTTCCTTCATCGTCTTCTCAGCCCCAAAACCGCGCCGCAAATGCCGCCGATGATATGCGTAAGCTGCGAGACATTATCCTTGAGCATGATCCCGTCGACCACCTCGCTGCCGAGGTAGAGAACGAGCACAAGTATGAGCGTTATGGGTATGCAGCCGTCGCGCATTCCGGCAAGCGAGGCCATGACTATCATCATGAACACGATGCCCGACGCACCCATGAGCATTGAGCCCGGAAACAGGAACCAGTACACAAGGCCGGACACGAGCGCCGTTATGACGATGGCGCTTAAAAGATTGCGGCTGCCGTACTTTTCCTCAAGCCCCGGACCTACGACGAGGATCATCATCATATTGCCTATGTAATGGTCATAGTCTACATGGCCGAGAACGTGCAGAAAAAAGCGCGGATATGTCAGCAAATCCGACAGCGACGAGTGCCACACGCTGAAAAGATATGTGTCAGTCCAGCCGTTTGTGAGCTTACCGAGCAGCAGCGCGAGCAGCGATATGAGCGCGAAGGTAAGCGTCACGGGGGCATTATATTGAAGTCTGAACAGTCTTTTCATTTGAGCTTCTCCAGCGCTTTTTCGTAAAAGCCTTTAGTACGCTCATCAAAGCAGACCATGCGCACTCGCTCTATCTCCGGATGCTCGAACAGATACTCGGAGATGGTTTTTATCGCGATCTCGGACGCTTTTTCAAGTGGGAAATGATAAACGCCGGTGGAGATCGACGGGAAATCGACGGTCTTGCAGCCGTTTTCCGACGACAGCACAAGGCAATTGCGATAGCAGGCTCTGAGCTTGTCCTCCTCTCCGTTATTGCCGCCGTGCCAAACCGGGCCGGGCGTGTGGATAACGTACTTTGCCGGAAGCTTATAGCCGCGGGTGATCTTCGCCTCGCCGGTTTTGCAGCCGTTAAGAGTACGGCACTCCGCCAATAGCTCGGGGCCTGCGGCTCTGTGGATAGCTCCGTCGACTCCGCCGCCGCCGAGCAGTGAGCAGTTTGCGGCATTCACGATAGCGTCGACGCTCTGCTTTGTTATATCTCCCTGAATTATCTCTATCTTAGCCATACAGCACCTCAAAAGTTTTTAATATCGGTGATGAGCGCATCTATATCGCTCTCCTTGCTCGCCCAGCTCGTGCAGAAGCGCACCACCGCGCCGCCGTCGGGCAGCGGAGTTTGTATCGAAAAGCTGTACTTTTCGCGCAGAGCCTCAAGCTGAGACTTATTAAGTGTCGGGAAAATCTGATTTGTCGGCGAGGGATAAGCAAATTCAATCCCCTTTGCCTCGAAAGCCGCGCGAAGGCGAGTCGCCTGAGTTACCTCGCGGCGGCCTATCTTATAATACAGGCCGTCGGTAAACAGCGTGTCGAACTGAAGCCCCAGCAGTCTGCCCTTGGCAAACATGCCGCCGCGCTGCTTTATGATATATCGAAAATCTCTTTTTATCGCTTCGTTTTTAATAACGACCGCCTCGCCGAAGAGAGCGCCGTGCTTTGTCCCGCCGATGTAGAACACGTCGCACAGACGCGCAAGATCGCGCAAAGTCGGCGTACCCTCGCAGGCAAGCGCACATGAAAGGCGCGCACCGTCGACAAACAACAGCACGCCGAGCTCGCGGCAGGCGCTGCTCATTTCCTCAAGCTCGGAAAGCGAATACACCGTTCCGGTCTCCGTCGGCTGCGAGATATAAACCATCGCGGGCTGGGCAATGTGCTCATACGACTCATCCGCTCTGTGGCGCAAAACGCAATCCCTGACATCGGCGGCGTTAATTTTGCCGTCAACGGTCGGCAGAGTTATGACCTTATGCCCTGTTGCTTCTATAGCACCTGTTTCATGCACTTCTATGTGCGCGGTCTCTGCCGCCATAACGCCCTGATGCGGGCGCAATGCGGCGGCGATAACCGTAAGATTTGCCTGAGTTCCGCCGACGAGAAAATGAATGTCCGCGTCAAATGCATCGCATTCAAGCTTTATCTTTTCGCGGGCTGCACGGCAGTAGGGGTCCGTGCCGTAGCCTGCCGTCTGCTCATAATTCGTTTCGATGAGCCTGCTCATTATCTCGGGTACTGCGCCCTCGAGATAGTCGCTTTCAAATCTTATCATCGGCTCACCTCCACGGTGACCCCGTTATCGTCGGCGCTGACGTATATCTTCTCCGCGTCCTCGCCGCGGCAGTCGATGATCTTCTGCGCAATGGCATCCTCGACATCCTTTTGAATGGTGCGGCGCAGATTACGCGCACCGTACACGACGGAGTAGCTATTTTTGACGAGGTAGTCAACAAGCTCTGTGCTCCACGTCATGCTTATGCCGCGCTCGGCGATGGCATCGCGCGTTTCGCTAAGCATGAGCTCGGCTATGCTGCGGAAGTTTTCCTCGGAAAGGCTGTTGAAATAAACGATCTCGTCGACGCGGTTTATAAACTCGGGGCGCAGGAAATCGTTTAATGCCTTGAGCGCACGCTCACGACCCATATCGTTTACCGTGCCGCCGAAGCCCATCGCGCCGCCCTTGGTGTTGGAGCCGGCATTCGTCGTCATGACGATGACGGTGTTTTCAAAATTGACCGTTCTGCCCTGAGCGTCGGTTATCCTGCCGTCGTCCAGAATTTGCAGAAGAATATTCAAAACGTCGGGGTGCGCCTTTTCTATCTCATCAAACAGCACGACGGAATACGGCTTGCGGCGTATCTTTTCGGTGAGCTGACCTGCCTCATCATAGCCGACATAGCCCGGAGGCGAGCCGATAATGCGCGAGACACTGAATTTTTCCATGAACTCGGACATATCAAGGCGTATAAGCGACTCGGGTGAGTCGAAAAGATCGGCAGCAAGACGCTTTACGAGCTCGGTCTTGCCGACACCCGTGCCGCCGACGAAGATGAAGCTTGTCGGCTTGCGCTTTGCCTTGAGGCCGACGCGAGAGCGCTTTATCGCAGCGCACACGGCGTTTACCGCCTCGTCCTGACCGACGATGTGCGCCTTCAGGCGCTTATCGAGCTCGGCAAGGCGCTCAAACTCATCCTCGCGAATAGACGAGGCCGGGATCTTCGTCCACAGCTCGATTATGCGGGCAAGGTTGTCGACCGTGAGCTCGGGAACTCCCTCGAGATCAATGGCTGCAAGCTCCTGCTCGCGCTGCATTTCCTTACTGCGCAGCTCCGCTATGCGCTCATAGCGCTTATCCAAAACATCGTCGGTGAGCTCCTCACCCTTTGGCGCATCGGCGCTCATAAGCGCCTCACGCTCATAGCGCAGATCGTCAAGATCCTTTTGAAGCTCTGCGCGGCGGATGATGCTTTTATCCTTAAGGTTCACATCCGAGCAGGCCTCGTCGATAAGGTCGATAGCCTTATCCGGCAGGAAACGGTCTGTTATATAGCGCTCGGACATTTTGACCGCCTCGGCGCACATCTCGTCGGAAATTTTAACACCGTGGTAGTCCTCGTAATATTTTCTTATGCCCTTGAGTATCTCGATGCTGTCAGCCACCGAGGGCTCGTTTATTGTTACGGGCTGGAATCTGCGCTCGAGCGCGGAGTCCTTTTCGATGTGCTTGCGGTATTCGGTGAAGGTCGTAGCACCGATGACCTGTATCTCGCCTCTTGACAGCGCGGGCTTCAGGATATTCGCCGCGTTCATGCTGCCCTCGGCATCGCCCGCTCCGACGATATTATGCACCTCGTCGATAACGAGGATTATATTGCCCTGCTTGCGTATCTCCTCGATAAGTCCCTTCATGCGGCTTTCAAACTGACCGCGAAACTGCGTTCCCGCGACGAGCGCCGTGAGGTCGAGAAGGTATACCTCCTTGCCGCGCAGCTTATACGGCACCTGATCGAGCGCGATGCGCTGGGCAAGTCCCTCGGCGACGGCCGTTTTGCCGACGCCCGGCTCGCCGATAAGGCAGGGATTATTCTTCTGACGGCGGTTAAGGATCTGAATGACACGCTCGAGTTCCTCCTCGCGGCCTATCATATTGTCGAGCTTTCCGGCCCTGGCTCTGTCGGTGAGATTTATGCAGTAATTGTCCAGGAACTTACGTTTGGGGGGCTTTCCGCCCTCCTTCTGGGGCTGCTGAGGCGCGGAATTTGAATTATTTCCGCTCTCGGCCGGGGTATTATTACCGTTTCCGAATAAACGGTTCAAAAACGGGAAGGTCGCGGTCTTGCCGTCGTCCTCGCCATCTGCGTCGCTGTCGCTGTCGGTATCAAGGCTCATGTCCATAAGGCTCTCAACACCGTTTAGGGCGTTCATCATTTCGCCGCTGAGGTTATCGAGATCCTCATCTGATATACCCATTTTTTCGATCATATCGTCAACGGGCTTTATGTGCAGCTCTCTTGCACATTTCAGGCATAGCCCTTCGTTCTTCTGAACTCCGCCCTCAAGCTTGGTTATAAACACTACCGCGACGTTTTTGCCGCATCGTGAACACATTTTTGCTTGCATAGTTTATCCTCCGATCATAGAAATATTTTGTCGGCCGCATTGCTCAGCAGGAGGAAAAATCTGCTGAACAGGCCGTCGTCCAAAGTCTCTTTACCTATCATATTGCCGCAAAAGCTCAAAAGCCAGCACAGTCCCGCACAATACATGCAGCCGCACAGGAAGCCGAATGCGGCACCTCCGTAGAGGTCAATGTCCGCATTGTCGGTTATCCGAAAACGCAGACCGAATATCTGTTTTATAAGCGAAATGAACATCATCGTCAGCAGAAAGAATATTACCGCGCATATCGCGTAGGCGACAGCCTCACTGCCGGCATGCGCCGCCGCGGTCGTCGCGTCTATCTCATACTCCGAGTATATTCTCTGCGCATTGCCGCAGTAGTTTTTGGCGCGCATTTCATTAAATCCGAGGCTTTCAAGGCAGCTTTCGGCATATGGTGTCAAAAGCTCCGGTTTTTCCTTTATGGTATCCTCGATGCGTGTTTCGTCTATACCGGCAGCTCGCGCTGCCTCCGTTTCAAGCTGCGAGTCTATATACCCTGCGAGGAACGGCCTCAGCGGATACGCCATGGACGGTGCCGCGCTTGACGCTGTCAGAAGTCCGCACAACATTGCTATAACTACGGCCGCAAGGCTTATCGCGGCATTGACTGCTCCGCGCCTGTAGCCGCGCCATGTACAATAAAATATTATTAGCAGCAGGCTCAGTTCAATTACAAATCTCATAAGTTATTCATTCTCTATGCCCCACAGTTCCACACGCTGCCTCCTCCGACGGCGATAACATCGCCCTTATCGCTCAGCAGCACTTCCTTCGCTCCCGCCGCATTTTCCGAGAGCAGAATTTTTGCCTTATCGCTGTATACGCTCACACCGTTTTGCGTGAGGATCGCTATTTTTTTATTGCGGCAGTCGAGATACCACAGCTCAGCGCCCGGTGATATCCTTCCTTTGATATCAAGGCCGTCTCCGAGGATATACACGCCTCCGTCTCCGCCGAAGGCGTACTCCCTCACCTCTATTATGAGCTTTTTGTCAAGTACCCCGAATTTGCCGGTATTTTTACCGGGAAACTCTCGTTTTCCCCTGATCCTGCCCTTATCGTCGCAGACATACGCGCCGTGCTCTCCGATGCCGCAGACCCGCTCACCGATCCAAACGATACCGCGCAGATTGGCACATTCAAAAAAGCCTCGTTCTGTTTCGCTGTCGAGCGAAAAAAGGCGTATGCCCTCATCGGTTAGCACCGCGAGGCGCTCCCCGTCAGGCGAAACGGCGGCGGATATGAGGCTCTGCTTTGCACAGTACCATTTATACACCGGACTTTTTTCCGGCGAATACACCGTAACGCTGCCCATATAGCCCGGTTCCTTCGTGCATAGGGCAAGATATCCCTTTTCGTTCACGTCTGCGCAGATGATATCGTTATCCGCGTTTATGACCTCGCCGTCGGAATATACGACGCTGCGCCCGCCCTCGGCATATGCCGCGGCAAAAGCGCCGCTTTGCGTTATATGCGCGGGCTTCAGCTCAAGCTCGAGCTCGAAGGTCTTTTCCCCCGCTCTATTAAAGCATTTCACGCTGCCGGAGCTCGCCGTTAAAAGACCATTATCGCACACGGCACAGGCATCGGCCTCGCCGCAGATAAACGAGCCGGAGAACTCCGTTTTTCCCGTACAGGAGCATAATATAAGGCACAGGGCAAAGGCTAAGATCAGTATTTTTTTCATTAAGTATTCAGTCCTTCAGCATCATGATACCGGCCGGACCTTCATACCACACTCTGTTAAGATACAAGCCCTGCGGCGGCATCGTCGGCCCTGTGAGCCTCCGGTCGCCGAGTTCAAGGAGCTTGGGGATATCCCCGGGTTCTATCTTCCCGTAGGATGCGTACACCAGTGTTCCGACTATGGCGCGGCACATGTTGTACAAAAAGCCGTTTGCGCAGACGGAAACGGTTATGAGATCACCCGCTTTCTCGGCGGTGCAGCTGTAGACCGTGCGAACGGTGGTCTTTGTCTGCGTTCCGAGCGAGCGCACGGCGGCGAAATCATGCGTACCCTCAAAGGCTTTTGCCGCCGCCTTCATCCTTTCCATGTCGAGCTCCTGCGGATAAAAGCAGGCGCGCTTTTCGAGAAAGGGATCGCGGATATTTGAGTTGTGTATCTTATAAATATACTCTTTTTTCTCGCAGGAGGATATCGCGTTAAAGCGCTCATCAACCTCGACGGCATCCACGACCGCGATATCGTCCGGCAGGCGCGAATTTGCCGCCAGTGGGAAACGCTCTATCGGTATGCGGCAGTCGGTGCGAAAGTTTGCACAGTATCTTAGCGCGTGCACTCCTGCGTCGGTGCGGCCGCAGCCTGTGAGCTTCACGGGGTGCTCGCATATCTTCGTCAGCGCGTCCTGGACGGTGCTGCAAACGGAAACGTCGTTTTTCTGCACCTGCCAGCCGTGATATCGGCTGCCGTCATAGCGCAGGCGCAGGGCAATATTTCTCATAGGCTGCATCCTCAAAGCCCGAAGTGCTTCATAACGAAAATCGCCGCGAGGAACACAGCGCCGAGCACAAGCGCCCACGCATCTATGCCCTGCATTCTCAGCTGCTTCATCCTCGTTCTGCCCTCGCCGCCGTGATAGCAGCGGCTTTCCATGGCAACGGCCAGCTCATCGGCTCGGCGGAATGCCGAGACGAACAGCGGAACGAGTATCGGCAGCAGCGCCTTTGCGCGCCGGAACAGATTACCGCTGTCAAAATCGGCACCGCGCGCCTTCTGCGCGGACATGATCTTGTCCGTCTCCTCAATAAGCGTGGGGATAAATCTGAGCGCCATGCTCATCATCATGCTCATCTCGTGTACGGGAATCTTTATCTTTTTGAGCGGTCCCATCATGATCTCAAGCCCGTCGGTGAGCGCGATTGGGCTCGTCGTATATGTCAGCATGAAGGTTCCGACGATGAGGAGTATGATGCGCAGCGACATCATAACCGCGCGTTCGATGCCCTCCCAAGTTATGATCCAGCCTTCAACTATCGGCGTTCCGTCGGTGTAGAAAATATTCAGCACCGCCGTGAGGATGATGATGATAACAAGCGGCTTTAGCCCCTTAAGCGCGGACTTCGGCTTTATCTTCGATATCGCCATGCTCAGCGCCGTCACGAGGATGACGAAGGCATAGCTTGCCCAGCCTGTGGAGTTGAAAAGTCCTACTATATATATTACGACCAGCAAAAGCTTCGTGCGCGCATCGAGCCTGTGCACGACGGTATCTCCGGGGAAATACTGGCCGAGGGTTATATCCTTAAGCATTGCATCCTGCCTCCTTTTTCAGTTTAAGGAGAGCTGAGAGCAGCTGCTCGTTTGTGTAAACCGAGCCCTCTATCTCAACGCCCTGCTCACGCAGTGCGGCGGCTATCTGCGTCGGTGCGGGAACGGACAGACCGATATCCGAAAGCTCCTTCGGGTTTGAGAAAACCTCTTCGGGCGTTCCGTCAAATCGGATACTGCCGTGATTGAACACAATGAGCCTGTCGGCAATACGGGCAACATCATCCATGCTGTGGCTTACGATGACGACGGTCGAACCCGTCTTTTCACGGTAGTCGCAGATAGTTTTGAGTATCATTTTGCAGCCTGCGGGGTCAAGGCCGGCCGTCGGCTCATCGAGGATGAGAACGCCGGGGCGCATCGCGATAACACCTGCTATTGCGACTCTGCGCTTCTGTCCGCCGGAAAGCTCAAGCGGCGAGCGCTCAAAAAGCTCCTCGCCCACTCCGACAAGGGCGGCGGCCTCGCGCACGCGCTCGTCGACCTCGCTCTCGGAAAGCTTCATGTTCTTCGGGCCGAAGGCTATATCGGCGTACACGGTCTCCTCAAAAAGCTGATACTCCGGGTACTGGAACACAAGGCCGACCTTGAATCTCACGTCGCGTGATGCGGTCTTATCGCCGTTTATGTTCACGCTGTCAACGAGCACCGTTCCGCTCGACGGAACGAGCAGACCGTTTAAATGCTGGATAAACGTGCTCTTGCCCGAACCCGTGTGGCCTATAAGGCCGACGAGCTGACCGTGCGGTATCTCGACATTGACATCGTTTATCGCTATTTTTTCAAAGGGCGTGTCCGCGCTGTAAACATGGCTCAGACCGCTTACTTTTATCTCTGACATATTACTTTAATTCCTTTGCGATTTCCTTTGCGCATTCGGAAACTCCGAGTGCCGTGAGCGGCAGGCTCCAACCGTTTTTGTTAAGCTCAAACATAAGCTCAGTCGTTGCCGGAACGGTGAGCCCCTCGCTTTTCATTAGCTCGACCTGCGAGAACACCTTTTCCGGGCTGTCATCGGCGATGACATTGCCGTTTGACATGACGATAACGCGGTCGGCTCCGATGCACTCGGACATATGATGCGTTATGAGAACGACCGTTATGCCCTTTTCGCGGCAGAGCTTTGTCACTGTGCTTATGACCTCGGCTCTGCCCTTGGGGTCGAGCATCGCCGTCGGCTCGTCGAGCACGATGACCTCGGGCTCCATTGCAATAACGCCCGCTATCGCAACACGCTGCTTCTGTCCGCCGGACAGAAGATGCGGCGCATGCAGCCGAAATTCGTACATATCGACCTGCTTCAAGGCACTATCCACGCGACTTCGTATCTCCTCCGGCTCAACGCCGAGGTTTTCCGGAGCGAAGGCGACATCGTCCTCGACGACGTTTGCGACGATCTGGTTATCGGGATTTTGAAACACCATGCCGACCGTTCGGCGGATATCGATGAGCTTGCTCTCATCGGAGGTACTCATGCCGTCAACGAGCACCTCGCCCTCCGTCGGCGTGAGTATGGCATTTAAATGCTTTGCAAGCGTGCTTTTTCCCGAGCCGTTATGACCCAAAACCGCGACAAAGCTTCCCTTTTCTATCTCAAGGTCTATGCCGCAGAGGCTTTCAATCTCGTCTCCCGGATATGTGTAATGCACATTTTTTATGCTGATTATACTGCTCATTCTCAGTCCCTTTCCCATCGGCAGGTCGCGCCGCAGGGCAGCACGAGGCCGGAATCGGTGACCGGCAGGCCAAGCTCACGACTTTCCGAGTGTCCGCCGAATTTTTTTGTGAATATGCTCTCGGTGACATACGACAGCACCGACGGCGACAGCCCCGTCGTGTAGGAGTTAATTATGACAAACAGCGGATCATCGGACAACACTCCCGCACACAGTGAAACGAAAGGCCAAAGGTTCTGCTCAAGCTTCCAAACCTCACCGCCCGGGCCGCGCCCGTAGGACGGAGGATCCATGATGATCGCGTCGTATTTTCTGCCGCGGCGTATCTCGCGCTCGACGAATTTTGCGCAGTCGTCTACTATCCAGCGTATCGGCGCATCGGAAAGCCCCGACGCAGAGGCGTTTTCCCTGCCCCAGGCTACCATACCCTTGGCGGCGTCGACATGGCAGACACTCGCTCCGGCCATTGCGCAGGCAACAGTTGCCGCGCCCGTGTACGCAAAGAGGTTCAGAACGTTTATCGGGCGGCCGGCCGTGCGTATCTTATTCATGGCAAAGTCCCAGTTGCATGCCTGCTCGGGGAAAAGGCCGGTGTGCTTAAAATTCATGGGCTTAACATTGAATGTCAGCTCGCCGTAATTTATCTTCCAGCTTGCCGGAAGCCCACCCTTATCCCAGGCTCCGCCGCCCGTTTGGCTGCGGCGATATCTGGCATCGCGCATGTTCCATCTTGCGTCGCTGCGCGGCGTATCCCATATTGCCTGCGGGTCGGGGCGAACAAGATAAAACTTGCCCCAGCGCTCAAGCTTTTCGCCCTTTGAGCAGTCGATGAG